>CANQSS010000087.1 GCA_947626545.1 uncultured Akkermansia sp.
GGGAAAACGGACGGTAATTCTTTCACAGAGCTTGAATGCAAGGCTCTTTCGGCAGACGGTAAGACAACGGTCACTGTAGGTCAGGGCAGCACCCTGCAGTTCACAGGCGGATCCTCTCTTGGCGATATCTTCTATGGTCTGTCCAGCGAGACGGTGGTGAATATCGACGGTGGTACGTTGGATGCGGGGTTCTCTTCATTGTCTTTGGGAGCAATCACGAACAACGCACCCAAAGATGCGAAAACAACAGTTGCAATCACTCTCGAAAACGGTGGACGTCTTTCCATTGTCACTCCAAGCATTGGAGATATTCGTCGAAATACCGGTCCTGCTCCAATGGGAGGTACGACTACGGTCTCAATTGAGGCGAAGAGTGGCAGTACACTTGAACTTGGTACCAATCAAACTGGTAGTATTGCTGAAATTGAGAACGACGGTTCAAAAAGCATAACGACGATTTCAATTGATGGCGAGGGTACGACTGCGCAATTATACGAGATGTCCATCGGTTGTATTGGTCAGCGTGCGCAAAATGCCTCGTCCACGACAACGCTGTCAGTTACTGATCACGCCGAGTTTAGCATGACTCGCGGAGGAAGCATCGGCTGCTTGGCGGAGTACGATTCCACCGCTCACACCGATATCGTTGTTTCCGGTGGTGCCAGTTTTGCTATGGGAGAGGGGAATGAACCCAACTTGGGCTGCTATAGTTACGCGACTTTTATGCATAGTACAACCTTGCAGTCCTATGCCGGCGAGGTTGAGATGAACATTTCCGTTGCCAAGGGAGAGGGGCAGGAAGAGGGTGGACATTTCACTATGAAGAGCGGTCTTGTCGGTTGGTGTGGAGGGATTGATTCAAAGACTCTCGGGGATGGCGTTGCACCGAAAACTTCCCTGACCATTACGGTGGACGGTGGAACGTTTTCCGTTGAAGAAGATCCCAATAATGGTGGCTCTATTGTCATAGGTGGTGTAAACGATACGATTGATACACACAAAGGTGTGGGGGTCAATGAAACGGAGATTACCGTGTCCAACGAAGGTGTATTTACAATTGATTGTCGGCAAACTAGCAAATACACTGGTCGTGGGAAGTTCTTGCTCGGTGATGCGGCTTATACTGGCGCAACCGTAGAATCCTATACGCTGAATGTTTCCGATAATGGGAAGTTTATCATGACGGCTGAAAGCGTGACGGATGATCAAAAACCAGGCACCGCATACTTGGGGCGCGCATACGATGGCGGCAATGTCGAGAAACTTGAAATCAATATTAGTACTGGAGGCAGTCTTTCCATCATTCCTTCTACTTCTACGAACACGAGCAAAGCTGCCACTCAGGGGATCGGTTTCGCTGAAACCGCGAGCAGCGGTGTCTCGTCATCGATCACCACGGAGATCAATCTGCAAGACGGTGGAAAGATGAACATCAACGCCGCTCAGAAAGATACGACTCCGTCCGGCATTGGTGATGTGATTGCCAAAAGTGGAGGTAAGGCGACAGCGAATACCTCCATCAGCGTCGGAGGGAAGGACAGCTCCTTTACTTTCACCAGTGGCGACATTGGCATGGTTTATGTCGACGGAAATGCGAGTAGCACAGGCACCGCCAATACATCGATTACTGTGGAAGAAGGCGGAACCTTCACGATGAATGGAGGGCGACTTGGGTATGCCTATGCTGCCTCAAACGGCAAAGGTACAGTCAATCAGAAGCTCTCCCTCACGATGACTGGCGGGAAAATGGAGATTAAGGGAGGAAGCATTTTTGAGAAGAAGAATACTGCCTCTTCGTCCACACGAACAGGGTCGATCGAGCTCTCCGGCGATTCGGTTCTCGCCATCGGTAACGGTGTGACGATTGGCAGCGACGTAACGTTTGCCGTCATCATGCACGGCGGTAAACTTGCCGGGGATGGCATCAGTAAGTTGACTGAGAAAGTCTCCACCGTCACCATCGATACGGGGGATCAATTCAAGGGGGAGATCGGCCTAGGGGGTATCGGAGCAGAGAAGATCACGAGTATCAAGATCAATAGTGGCGAAATAGCGATCGTTGATATTGGGGAAGGGACTCTGACCCTGGACGCAGAAGATATACTTACCGTTGGAGAGAAGAGCGCCTGGGACGGAGAGGAGGCTTCGACAGCCCCCAAGGGAAAGCAGGCTCTTCTTCAGTTCAAGACCGCAGAATCAGGCAGCCCGAGCGAGATGTGTACTGTGGACGTGAACGGGAAGGTTACCCTGAATTTCGACGGTCAATATTTGGCTAAACAAAAAGGTGAAGACGGTTCTGTCACCTTGAGGGTGTGGATCACGAATGGAAAGCTGGCAGGCGAGGGAGAGCCATCTGTCACTTGGGCAGAGGAGCATTTTGAAATCGGCACCGGCTGGGGTTTAGAGGTAACAAGCTATGATGCAGACCAGGGCATGCTCATATTGGAGGGAACGAGCACTGTGTGGGTTGCCACTGTGGATGGAGATGAGGGGGACACGGGCCACGCAGCAGCGAATGCGAGTGCCCTTAAGGACTATACGAAGGTGATCGTGGATGAAGAGACCACGTTCACAGCGGATGGAGACGCGACGATCCAGCAACTGACGGGAATAGGCGAAGGCAGTCAGCTTGACATGGTGAAAGGAGAGGGAATTGAAAGTGCCACGATCACGCTGAACAACGCCGATAAGGAGGAATCACCGGGAACGGGTAACACCGTATTCGAAAGCTCCATCACCGCGGGGGAAGGCGTGAATCTGAGGAAGGAAGGGGATGCGAGTTTCACGGTGCAGGGAACTTTGCAAGCCGGGGGGGATGTCACCGTGGCGGAGGGAATGCTGACCCTCGGCGACGGGGATAACTCCATCAGCGGCGCTCTCACCGTAGGAGATGCCGAATCGGGTACAAGCGGCACGCTGGATGTGCAGGGCAATCTGAGTGCCAAGGGCGCTGTGAATGTAGCTGCCGGTGAACTTGTGCTGGAGGGCGACAACAACACGGTTGCGGGAACGCTCAGCATGGGAACGGACGGGACGTTGCAAGTGGAAAAGGCGCTCACCCTTTCCGGGGAAAGTGACTTAACCGCCGGCACACTCACCGGGGAAGGTACGATCACCGTGGCAAGAGAAAACGGCAGTTTGACCGTAGGAGAAGGGGTTAAGCTGGGCAAAGACCTTTCCCTGCAGGTGGATGGCAACTTAACGCTTTGTGGGGAGCAGCAGCGTGGTACGGAGGAAGGCAAAGGCGCAATCACTGGCTCTGGCACTTTGATCGTGGCAGAGGGCGGGAAATTGAGCACCGGTTCGCACTTGGATATGGGAATCTCTGGGATTGATGTGAAGGGCACCCTGAGCCAGGAAGATGGCCAAATTTCCGCAAACCGTATCGTTGTAGAAGAGAACGGAGAGTACAAATTCCAATCCGGTAAGATTGATGCGTTAAAGTTGCAGGACGATACACCGGGAACGTTGAATCTACAGGTGGAGGGTACCTTTGCGATGAGCGGGGGTGATATGGCAAAAGGCGGGGATACAAGCATCACCGTAGATGAAAACGGGGAGATGACTGTTAATGGCAAGATAGCGGAAGGTGGTAAGGCAGACATAACTGTGGGGACCGGTGGAAATATGGTGATAAACTCCAGCGGGAAAATCGCAAAAAGCGGGGGCGAAGCAATCATTACCGTGGAAGAGGGAGGAAACGTCAACATGGTAGCGGGGGATATAGGCTATGCCAGTGATAGTCCACAAACCAAAACCACCATCAATGTTAAAGGGGGCACATTTGAAACTTCAGGAGCTTCCTCCATAGGTAACGTCTATTCATTTTCAGACGGAAGCAGCAGTGAAGTAACAATCAATGTGAGCGGGGGACAATTCAATCTCGCTGGCAATGGACAAATTGGGGTAGTAACGGGAGGCAGGAATGAAGACAAGTATGGCCCGGCATTCGGAGATGAATGTGGCATAGAAATTAACGTTACAGGCGGTGAATTTGTACTGGACGCTACAGGTAACGGCATAGGAGCCGTGATGGGCGTCAACGGCAACGCCAAGACGACGATCCATGTTGGTGGGGAGAACGGTGCATTCACTATGAAGCAGGGGCACATAGGGTATGCATCTGTATGGGATGTATCGACGGGAGGTGGAAGCACGACTAATACAATCATTGTGGATGGTCATGGAAAGTTTGACATGCAAGGAGGCGACATCGGGAAGAAGGACGGCTCCATTGCTTCTTTGCTGCAGACAACTATACAGATTAAGTTGAGCGAACAGGGACAGATGACCATGTCCGGCGGTGAGATCGGGGATGGAACCTTCACACTGAGCGGCAGCGCGACCATGGAGCAGACTGGAGGTCAGATTACCGGTAGCACGTTCACGCTGAACGATAATGCGACCCTGACGCAAAGCAACGGAACAATTGACGGTGGCTCCATCACACTGAGTGGCGGCGCGACCATGGAACAGACAGGCGGCGAGATTACTGGTGGCACGTTGGATCTGAGCGGCGGTGCAAAACTGACGCAGAGTGACTCCGGAACAATCAATGGCGGCTCCATCACGCTGAGCGGGGAGGGAACCGGCTTCACCCAAGCGGGCGGAAGCATTGGTGAAGGTACGACATTCTCGTTGAAGGACGGAGCAAAACTCACTCTCAAAGGCGGGAGCATGAATGCCGCCGTCACCATGGAAGGGGAGGCAAGCCTCTACGACATGGGCAGTCAGGTCGTGCAAGGAAGCATCACCATGCATGGCGGGAACCTGGAAAATGCTGAGAACTACGCGGGGGAACTGGCCATTCAGACCGATGGCACGTACACCGGCGCGTTGGATCTGGGCGGAGTCAATGCTGCGCGCATCACCCAGGTTCAGATCGGAGCGCCCGGCACGGAACTGCACAACTTGAAGAGCGACAGCACGCTCACCTTCAGGGAGGGGGATGAGATGGTAGTGGGCGTGCAACACGTGTACCGTGAAGGACAAACCGAGCCGGCGGGAGGATCGATGGTGCAGTTCCAGGGAGAAAAAGGGCAAATAGCCTTCGATGGGGATAGTGCGCTACAGTTGCACCTGAAGAGCGAGGTACTGAAGGGTCTCGAAGGGCAACTAGAAATCCTCTTCACCGATGGCAGCTTCAGCGGGATGCCAGAAGGAGGACAAAAGGAGTTGGAAGCGTGGCTGGGAGAGCACTTTGTGCTGGATGCAGGACTGGAGGATATCAAGGTGCTGCTGCTGAATGATGCAGAAGACGGACACCTGATCCTTACGGGCAGCTCGTCGGGCATCTGGATCGCCTCGCGCAACGGACAAAACGTGGACGTGGCGGATCTGTTGAACCACTACAGCGCGGTCATTGCGGACAAGGACCTGACCCTCACACTGCCGACCACGCAGGAAGAGACACCCACCATCGTCAACCAGTTGCAAAATGAAAGAGAGACGCACGGCGACTTCATCGTGAAGACAGAATCGGGAGCCACAGCCAACCACACCGTACAGCTGCACAATGCGAATACTAACGGCGACAATGGCGGCACGGAATTCTACGGAAATATTCGCGTAGAAGGAACGGGACTGGAAGCCGCGACCCTCGAAAAAACAGGAGATGCGGCGTTGAACGTGCATGGGAACGTGGAGAGTAGCGGCGCCGTGGAGGTGAAAGAAGGCACCCTTGCTCTGGGTGGAACAGCCAACAGCATTGGAACACTCGCTATGAGCGGAGGCGAGTTGCAGGTGAACGGGACGTTGGCGTTAACCGGGGCGACGGAGATGAGTGAGGGGAGTAGCGGGAGCATAAGCGGCGAGGGCAACGTGAAGCTCGGCAGCGGAGCAAGCCTGACCTTAGCTGGTGGAGTGAGCTATGGGGTGCAAAACACGCAACTCGATAACGGCGCTCAGATGAGCCAGAAAGGAGAGGCAGCGATCAAGGGCGGCTCCATCGCATTGAGTGGGAAAGGCACCGGCTACACCCAAGCGGGTGGCACAATCAGTGGTACGACCTTCACCCTGACCGAGGGCACTAGCTTCACCCAGGCAGGTGGAAGTATTGGTGAAGGCGCGACATTCTCGCTGGGCGACGGAGCGACCCTCACCCTCAGCGGCGGGAGCATGAATGGCGCCGTCACCATGGAAGGAAAGACGAGCCGCTATGACCTGGGCAATCAGGCCGCGCAGGGAAGCATCACCATGCACGGCGGGAGCCTGGCAAATGCCGGGAACTACGCGGGTAGCTTAGTCATCCAGACCGGTGACACGTACACCGGCGCGGTGGATCTGGGCGGAATGGACGCCGCACGCATCACAAGCATCCAGCTGGCGGGCAAAGACACTTACCTCACGGGACTGAAGGAGGGGAGTACCCTGACCCTGCATACCGATAATAGCTTCAAGGTAACAGAGCAAAACGCATGGGTGGATGGAAAAGGCGGCCCCGAGGGCAAACAGGCTTTCTTCCAATTCGGGACAGCCGGGGCAGGTGAGGTCGGAACAGGCAGCGTTGTGGATGTGGCATCGGGGAAGAAAATCACCCTTAATTTTGTGGGACAGCAGATCGCGGAAGCCGTGGGAGAGGATGGCGGCATCACCCTTAAAGTCTGGATCACAAATGGGCAACTCGGCGGAGGGGAGACCGGAGAGGCAGCCGTGACATGGGCAGAGGAGCACTTCGTGATAGGAACCGGTTGGGGACTGAAGGTGGAGAGCTACGATGCAGCCCAGGGCATGCTCGTGCTGAAAGGACAGAGCAACATCTGGGACGCAGCCGTTGACGGAACTGAGGATGCCGTGGGTCATGTGAGTGTTGATGCCAAAAAACTTTCTCAATTCGACAAAGTGGTAATTGATGAACGGACAACGGTGACGGCAGAGGGACCGGATGGAGTCGTCAGGCAGCTCGAAGGCAGTAAAGACTTGGAGATCCAGGGAAGCGGCACCGTGGCATTCGAAAACAAACATGAGGAGTCCGCTTTTGTTCCCACGGGCGATACAACCCTCCACGGCAATATAGTTGCCGGAGATGAAGTTGATCTCAGGAAGACCGGAGACGCAAGTCTGACTGTGGAGGGCGATCTGAAAGCCGGTGGAGATGTCGCCGTGGAGGAGGGCAAGCTGGCGATTGGCGGCAATGACAGCTTCATCGACGGCGAGCTTTCTCTTGGTAAAAAGGGAGCTGGCGGAGAAGAAGGCGGAACCTCCGGCACACTGCAGGTGGATGGTAAGCTTACGCTGTCCGGAGGTGTGAGTGAGGATAGCCAGGGAAGCATCACCGGCTCCGGCACCGTCGTGCTGGATGGTGACTTCACCGTGGGTGATGTGGAGCTGGGCAAGGACTTAACCTTCCAAATGGGCGAAAAAGCAGCAAGCGCCAACTTCGGAAACAACGCGGTCACTCTTCAGGACTTGGAGGGGAAAAAGAACGTGACGGCAGGAGGCGTCACGCTAACAGGGGAAGGCACGTTCTCGGGCACTATCACCGGCAATACGACCATGCAGGGTGAGTACACACTCAGCGGAGCGGACATTGACGGCACACTGGACAATAGTGGCAAGGAAAGAAGCGTCATGATCCTGTCGGATGCTTCAGAAGAAGCGCTCCAAGTGCAGAAGGATCTCGTCCTGCGCAAAGATGCGACAACGCGCATCTTCATGGATCTGAGCAATGGAGACCTCTGGCAGGACGGTGCGAGCGACACGATGGTCAACGTGAGCCGGAACATCATCATTGAAGACGAAACGATCTTTGAGATCCACAATTTGAAGGATATCATCGCCTCGAATGAGGATTTGAAGAACGTGGTCATCATGAGAGGAGCGCACGTGTACGCGGTGCATGGAAGGTACGAAGAAGGCTCTGAGTTGGATGAAGGAACTATCGGGAAACAGCAGATGGACGAGAACGTGGAGGTGAAGCTGACCGGCACGCTCAATTGGCGCTACAAGAAGGCCTGTGTTTCGTTCATGAACAGCGAAGCTGCTGCCGCAGAAGCCGCAGAGGAGAAGATCGCTCTGTTCCGGAAGGCAGCGCCTGCGGCGGAGGCATTGGGTAGCACCGTATCACTCACCCTGATTGATCAGGACGTCAACCCGGTGATTGCCTTTGCCGAAACATTCAACGAGAAAGCCGGTGCCGCCCTGCTGTCCGGTCATGTACTGCGCAGCAGCATCAACGGAGTTGATCCGGATGTGGAGCGTGTGGCAGAGGTGATAGCTGGCGCGATGCAGAGCAATCCGTCCGTTGCCCACAAGGCGCTCGCCGCGATGGCGGGCAGCACGCTCACCTCAGTCTCCGCGGCGCAGAGCGCTGCCCTGCGCAACCAGACGAGCCGCGTGCGCGACCATGC
>CANQSS010000088.1 GCA_947626545.1 uncultured Akkermansia sp.
ATCCCTTCTTCCGCAACTGCGCTTATTCTATCGCAGTCCCCCGTATTTTAACACCTCAAATTAACCGTTTACGATTTACGATTTACGATTTACGATTTGGAAATTTGGCGAGCCGCTGGCTCGCGGAGATGCGAAGCGTAAGCGGAGGTGATGGACAAATCATGGGCGGGCACTGATTCGAAAGGTCTGCGAATTTCGCAGAGCCAGGTTCACGGCTTGGTCAAATCGATTTATGATTTGGGAAGTGAAGAGGCTGTGGCGCGGGGGAGGGGAAATGACCAAAAAGATGCCCGTCGGAGGTAAATGGTGACCTCCGACGGGCGGGTGATTTGTCAATAAGAGATGTGTTTGCTGCCGCTTTACTCAGTCGGTTTTTCTTCGGCCGGAGTAGCTGCGTCGCCAGCAGGGGTGGTTGCCTCGTCAGCAGGGGCGGGCGCGGGCGCTGCCGTTGCGGCGGCGGTTGCGGCGTCCCCTGTAGCGGTAGCAGTCGTTGTAGCGGTGGCGTTGGTCGGCGCCTTCTTGGTTTCACGCGGCAGATCGATAATCTCGATAAGCGCCATGGGGGCGCTGTCAGTCTTACGCTGGCCGAGTTTCACAATGCGCGTGTAGCCGCCTTGGCGCGTTTTGACCGCTTCGGCAACCTCAGCAAAGAGTTTTTTGACGGCTGCGGGTTGAGGCAGCTTAGCCAAGGCGAGGCGGCGCGCATGAAGCGTACCTTGCTTGCCCATAGTGATGAGTTTCTCCACGTAGGGGCGCAGGGCTTTGGCCTTGGCGAGCGTGGTGGTGATGCGTCCGTGGCTAATGAGGCTGCAGGCCTGATTAGCCAGTAAAGCATTACGATGCGATGCCGAGCGCTGCAGCTTCGGCTTTTTTACTCCGTGTCTCATGGTATTGGTGTTCTAGGTGTCTGGATAAATTAGTCATTGAGTTCGTCCTCGTCATCCAAGCCGAAGGCCTCGATGTTGTGGGAGATGAGCTCCTGCAGGTCGGTGCCGTGGCTTTCCTCGGTGTCGCGCGAGCGATGCTGCGGGGCAGCGGGAGTGGAAAGCAAACTCGGTTCGAAAGTCATGCCGAGAGAGAGACCGTACTGCACCAGTTTTTCCTTAATTTCGTTGAGCGACTTCTTACCGAAGTTGCGGTATTTGAGCATCTCGCTCTCCGTCTTCATGGCCAGTTCGCCGACGGTGGTGATGTTGGCGTTGTTGAGGCAGTTGGCGGCGCGCACGGAAAGCTCGATTTCGTTCACGCTCATCGCAAGCAGCTTGCGCAGCTGAGCCGTGCTGGCATCCGACTCGCCGGTGCTGGCTTTGTCGAAGGCCACCCTGCGGGAATCACCCTCCACGAAGACATCCAAGTGGTGGCGCATGATGCTGGCTGCCTGGAGCATGGCGTCCTCCGGGGTGAGGCGTCCATCCGTCCAGATGTCCAAGATGAGCTTGTCAAACTCCGTCATCTGTCCGACGCGGGCGTTGTCCA
This sequence comes from uncultured Akkermansia sp., assembly GCA_947626545.1. Classification (GTDB taxonomy): domain Bacteria; phylum Verrucomicrobiota; class Verrucomicrobiia; order Verrucomicrobiales; family Akkermansiaceae; genus Akkermansia. The sequence continues at coordinate 1,477 of CANQSS010000088.1, forward strand.
CGGAGTACTTCACACGAGTGACCGGGGAGAAGATAGAGTCGATGGGGATGACGCCGATCGGGCGATCCTTCTCATTGTTGTCTTCAGCCGTGTAGAAACCGCGACCTACATTCACCTCGAAGTCGCAGTCGAAGATGGTGTTCTGGTCGAGATGGCAGATCAGCTGGTCTTTGTTGACGACCGAGTAGATGTGATCATCCTGGATGTCGCCGGCAGTGACGATTCCTTGTCTCGTGACATGCAGGGAGAGCGTGCGGGGCTCTTTGCCGTGGTGAATAAACTTGATCTTTTTGAGGTTGAGGATGATCTCGGTCACATCCTCCACGACGCCGGGGAGGGACGTGAACTCATGCTGGGCGCCTGCGATACGCACGCTGGTGATGGCCGCACCTTCCAGCGAGCTGAGCAGCACGCGGCGCAGGGAGTTGCCCAACGTGTGCCCGAAACCTGTTTCGATAGGCTCGGCTATGAAAGTAACGTGGTTGGGATCCTCCGGGTCTTCAACGCGCTTGAGCGTGTCCGGTATCTCAAAGTGGGCCAGTTGGATGACCTCCCTCTCTTCAGAATTTTGTGTGTCTGACATGGTTGTTGACGGTTGGCCGGGTTTCCCTCCATGCGAGCTCTGCTTTCGATGAAAATGAAGGACCAACGACCGATTATAAAACTCGCGCGGCGACACTATACACATGTTCTTTGCCTTTGGCAAGCTTTTTCCGTGAAATGACAAACAAATCATTTACGATTTACGATTTACGATTTACGATTTGGAAATTTAGCGCGCCTGCGGCGCGGGAATTTTGCAAAGCAGGAGCGAGCGGGATGTGGTGAAACCGTGTGCGGACGTAGTTAGAAAGGGACGGGGCGGCGCTCATTTACGATTTACAACACGCACGACGACCCCAAGCAGCTGCGAGGCAGCTGCTCATGTACGATGTTGGATGTACGACGTACGATTTGGATTATAGCGCGCGTTGCGCGGGCGGTAAATGCGTATGGACAGCGCGAAGGCGCTGCCCCGCAGGGGTGAAAACTGACGACGGCTGTAAGTCAGTTTGGCCGAAAGCACAGCTTTTGCCCCGAAGGGGTAAGGAGTCGTGGGGCGACTCCGAAGCAACCAGGTCGATGGGGCGGCGGTGAGTCAATTTACGATTTGGAAATTTAGCGCGCCAGCGGCGCGGGAATTTTGCGAAGCAGGAGCGAACGGGATGTGGTGAAACCGTGCGCGAGTGTGGTTAGAAAGGGGCGGGAAGAGCGTATGGACAGTGCGTCGCGTGGTACTTTACTCCTCTTTGTGAGAGCTGTGGTTGATGCCCATTAGCCAAGTGAAAGCTTTGATAAAAAGGCCTAATAGGGCAGCACTGCCGAGTAATATGCCAAGTTCTTTCACTCTGCCCAAGCATGCCAGGTAGATGATGGCGCCGGCGAGGAAGGAGAACAAGATGAAGGCAAAGATTTTTCCGAGACGATCGGTGCGGTAGATGTTTTTCTGTTGGCGCTCCTGAAGGGCGAAATCGAGTTTCATCTTTTCCTGATTCAGGGAGAAGAGGTGCTGTTGGCTCTTGGCTGTTAATTCATGGCGGTGTTTTTGTTCTTCTTTCGCCATATTCATGATTTGAGCCTGCACTTCGCCTGAGGAGTTTTGCGCCATGTGGAGCAATACGGCGAGGCTGCCTTGTACCGCATGTTGCTCCGCCGCCATCGCGACATGCCGCGAAGAATCAGGGCTAGAATTCATGCGCGGGTTTGGTTGGATATAAGGCGTTTCTCTTTTGGGCTTTTTGCTCATGCCTTTTGGGATTTGCAGGCTCTACGAGTGGCATCAGCAATATCCTGAGCAATCTGTGTGAAGTCCTCCTCCGCGCCGAAACTGAAGGCATAGTCGCCCATGTCAGGGACGGAGACGCGAGGCGGAGTCATGCGGTGCAGGTAGGAGGGGACGGCACCGAAGGTGAGCACAGACAAAAAGCCGTACAGGAATACCTTCGGGTAATCCACTTGGTACGTTTTCTCGTTGGTAGATGGGTGCTGCTTCATCACGCGCTGCCATTCTTGCATGAAATCAGGGGAAGGTCAAGAAAAAAGCACCCCTGATGGTAGGTAACGGCACATTATGAAACGCAATTCATTTACGATTTACGATTTACAACACGCACGACGGCCCCGTTCAGGGCGCACGCGTTAGCGGGTGGTAAGTGCGTATGGACAGCGCGAAGGCGCTGCCCCGCAGGGGCGAACCGCCGATGGGGCGGCGGTGAGTCAATTTACGATTTGGAAATTTAGCGCGCCTGCGGCGCGGGAATTTTGCGAAGCAGGAGCGAGCGGGATGTGGTGAAACCGTGCGCGGATGTGGTTCGAAAGGGGCGGGGGCGGAGAGGACGGCGCTCATTTACGATTTTCTCTGCTGCTTCACTTCTCTCAAATGCGTTTGCCCTGTTTAGCGGACGAGTTCCGGATGAGCGGCGCAGATTTCGAGCAGGCGGGCGGCGGCTCCGCAGGGTTTGCGCACGCCGTTTTCCCACTTGATAAGGGATGAGGCGCTCACGCCGAGGAATGCGGCGAAGTCTTTTTGCGACATGCCGCGTGATTTGCGCAGGGCTTGGACGCGGCCGGCGGCGCCTTGCTGGCGGAAACGTGACGGGGAGACGATGAAGGAGTTCGGCTCGGGGAGTGGAGTTCCATCATCCAGGCAATCGGCGACGTAGATTTCTGCGCATTCGTCGAGGTTGCGGGCGACTTCGTCCGGGGTGTCGCCATGCGTGCAATCGCCGTCCAGATCGGGCAAGGAGCCGATGTAGCAGTTGTCTTCGTCGCTCCAGCGGATGAAGCGCGGGTAACGGCGGGCGAGGGTTTGGATTTTTTTGATGGGTGCTTTTTTCATTGTGGTGTTCATGGTGTTGAGGTTCCGGCGCGGCGAGTGGCAGGGAGGATTACTCCCCCCTGCCTGTCGCGACATCCTTGAGAGCTTTTTGGACTTGTTTCTCAATGTAGATTTTCGCATCGTCGCCGTCTTTGCCCGGTATGGTAACCGAAACTCCGCTGGCTCTGTGCTTGTATCTGCGGTGAGAACCTTTCCCGAACTTTGTTAGCTCGAAGCCGTTTCTCTCAAGTATGGCAACTAGGTTTCGGATCTTCGTCGCCATGCCCATACCTTACCACAAACTTGCACATTGTGCAAGTAAAATTTTCAAAAAAACGCAAAAAAGTTTGTCAAGGTGTAAAGTTTTTTCGTGATACCCTTTACACCCCTTTTTGTGCGGGCGAAACCGGTTGCTCGCTTGGGGGTTGGGATGGGGATGAGCAACGTTTCATAGCTGACACGGTTAGTTTGAGGTGTTAAAATACGCGGGATTTCGTAAATTGACTCACCGCCGCCCCATCGGCCTGGTTGCTTCGGAGTCGCCCCACGACTCCTTACCCCTTCGGGGCAAAAGCTGCGCTTTTGGCCAAACTGGCTCACAGCCGTCGCCAGTTTTCACCCTTCGGGCAGCGCCTTCGCGCTGTCCATACGCACTTACAGCCGTCGTGCGTGTTGTAAATCGTACATAGGCAACCGCATTTTCTAATGCGGTTGTGCTTTGGTGTGAGAAAGGAGCTTGCTCGTGGGGGAGAAATGTGGTAGGATGTGGCGAGGTGAGGTGTATTATTGTCATAGTGCTCGGGCTGGCGTGCATGTGCTCGTGCAGCGTCAAGAGGCATCTGGCGCGCGCGGAGGCGCGAGTGGAGGGGATGTATGCGGAGACAAAGGATTGGGGGAAGTTGCCGATACGCACGATTACATGGCAGCAGGCGGTGAGTCTGATCATGAAGCACAATGTGTCCGTGCTGGAGGTGGAGGACCAGATAAAGCAGGCGGAGCGCGAGTCATTGAGCGTGTACACGGAGATGGTGCCGGGGCTTTCCTACTACGGGTACATCACGCGTACGCTTTCGCAGCTGACGAGCGCGGTGACGGAGGATGAGCTGAGTCATTCGGTGAATGTGACGTTCGGGATGCCGATGCTCACGCAGGTGCCCTACCGCGTGTATTCTGCGAAGGTGCGGACGATATCCGCAATCAAGGCCAAGGAGGGGAAGGTCAGGGAGGTTGTGTCGCGGCTATACAAGCTGGTGCGCGAGAGGGAGATCACGATGAAGCTGCGCGAGCTGGCGAAACATGCGCCGGAGGAGACTGCAGCGCCCCCGCGTCAGGCGGGGATTGGCCCTGAGCAGGAGGATGAGCAGTATTGGCGGGAGGTGGCGCGTCTGCTCGGTCGCAATGATGCGCGCTGGGACATTCTTCCCGAGAGTATGCCGCACATCCAGTGGGAGGTGTATGAGAAACGCCTCGACCACCTGAGCGAGCTGGTGGCCTGTCAGTATGCCATGCGGCTCGAGCAGGCTCGCATGGCGCAGTACAGCGTTGCCCTCAGTTACCTGCCGACGATTAACACGAGCATCTACAGTCCCTCGCTTTTTTCGTCGTCGGGCGGCATTTACCAGGGCGCATTTCTGAATATGGACGACACGCGGATCAACCTGAGCGTGAGCTATTCGCTGGACACGAAGCTCTACAACTGGTACAGCTACAAGCAGAGCAGGGATCGCTACGAGCGCGAGAAGATGAAGCTGGTGGATGAGATGATCGACCACCGCGCCCGCATCCAGAAGATACGCGTCAGCATGAACGAGTACCACAACTGGCGGAGTTTCATGCTCAAACACATCGATTACCTAAACGCCCGGAGGCTCACCACGGCTGACGAGTATATTACGCGCTCCTCAAGCGTGTACAGCATGCGCCGGGAATTGCTGGAGCAGGAGAAAAATTCTGTGGAGTCGGAGGCGGCGCTGGTGCTGGAGTATGGGATGCCAGAGTGAAGGCGAACCGCAAGCGGTTCGCTCATTTACGATTTACGATTTACGATTTACGATTTGGAAATTTAGCGCGCCTGCGGCGCGGGAATTTTGCGAAGCGGGAGCGGACGCATATTCGTAAAGCCGTGATCGGACGTAGTTACAAAGGGACGGAGGCGCCGGTCATTTACGATTTACAACACGCACGACGGCCCCAAGCAGCTGCGAGGCAGCTGCTCATGTACGATGTTGGATGTACGACGTACGATTTGGATTATAGCGCGCGTTGCGCGGGAAAACGGCCGGCAGCTGTAAGCCAGTTTGGCCAAAAGCATTAGCTTTTGCCCCGGAGGGGTAAGGAGTCGTGGGGCGACTCCGAAGCAATAGTCGTGAGGCGAGCTTGAGGCAACTGCGAAGCGGGAGCGGAGGGATGTGGTGAAGCCGTGCTCTGTGCGAATGTCAATCCGAGAATCCATCCAAAAAAATACCCGCCGGGTTAAGCGCTGCAACGCCCCGGCGGGTGGATTGATATATGAAAGAATAATCTTTCGATGGCCTCATTAGAACATAAGCACGTGAAAAAGTCAACACAAAAAGAGCCCCGTTGCCTGCCCCCTTGCGGGGACAGGGCGGGAGGCTACTCACAACAGCAGATGGAACATGAGAAATAGAGCCTCGATAACCCATTCCATAAGCAGGGGGCTTATGGCCATTGCTTTGCATTTTATTCTGTTCATATATCATGCCGGCTTTTGCAGAACCAGCGAACGGATTGTAACACAGGCTGGCGTTTCAATCAATGCTGCTTTCTCGCGTATTGCGCGCGAATTTCTCAAATCGTAAATCGAAAGTTAACTCACCGCCGCCCCATCGGCGGTTTGCCCTTCGGGCAGCGCATGCGCGCTGTCCATACGCACTTACCGCCCGCTGACGCGTGCGCCCTCAACGGGGCCGTCGTGCGTGCGTGTTGACTCACCGGCACCACCCTGCCGGTTTGCCCCTGCGGGGCAGCGCATGCGCGCTGTCCATACGCACTTACCGCCGTCGTACATGGGTAACCGCATTTTCAATGCGGTTACAGCACGGTGGTGCGGATGAGGCGGTTCATCACTTCGCTCAATTGCGGATCACCGAAAAATTGCTTTTGCCGGAAGGATTCATGCACTTTGCGGGCCTCGGCGGTGACGTGAAGCAGGCGTGTGCGAGCGGGCTCCAGGGCTTCGCGCTGTTCTTGTGTGCGCGGGGGAGCAAGTTGGGTGAGCATCTGGTGCGTGTGTTCGATTTGATCGAGCAAATTCTCCACCGTGATGGCGGCGTCGTGCGCGCCAGCTTCGTCCTGCACTTTGCGCAGAGTGTACAGGGCGTCCTCGATTTCATCGGCCAGCTGGTTGCAGAGTTGGCTGTGCGGCAGGTCGTCGGCGCGGAGAGCCGGTGCGGCGCCCAGCCCGAATTTGTACTGGTCAAAGATGGCCATGAGCGCCTCGCTTCCGTACGCACTCACCTCCCGCAAACGCTGCAGCATGTCCAGCCCGGCTTGGGAAAGGTGCATGAGCTCCGTCATGTCGCCGTGAATGGAGCGGGCGTCCTGCTCGTTGGTGAGAGGGAGAGTCTCGAGCCGGCGCAAATGGGCGTCCAGCGACTTGAGCTTCTCGCGCAGAGGCCCAGCCGCCTCGTCCGCCGAAGCGCGATCCGTGACACCGCTCAGCAGTTTCATGATCTCGCGCAACTCGCTGAGCATTTGTTCGCCCAGTTGCTTTGCCTCACTCTTCGGCGGCTCCGGCCCTTTCGATGCGCCGCTCGGCGCTGTCTGCACACCTTGCGCGCTGACAAGAGGCAGCAGTAAAAGGAACCCGGAAATGATGGCACAAATTCGGCGCATGATGGTGTATCATACGCTAGTGGGGAAAGACTGTCAAGCAAACGCAATTGGAAATTGCGTTTGCTGATTTACGATTTACGAAGTCAACCATAATTTGGCATTGTTCGAATTTTTTTTCGAAGCAACATTTCACAACACGCTCCCG
>CANQSS010000089.1 GCA_947626545.1 uncultured Akkermansia sp.
TCGTAAATAACCAAAGGATTATGCTGTATGATGTGCCATTAATACCATTGGGGGCGCTTTTTCTTGGGACGGATGTGAGGTGGATGTGAGATGATGACAAAATTTATCATTATTTTTGAGATTTTAAGCTTGACGTCACGAAAAACAGGACTAAAATGCGGCGTCGCCGCGAGGAGCGGCGTAATCAACCTGAAAAAGATATGAGAGCACTAGCCATCATACTGAGTTTGGCGGCATACACGGCCGCAGGCAACTCCCTTCCTCCTACGCCGGAGGCTCCGGCGGTAGTTCAGGGCTGAGGAGATAGCCTTGGCGGAGGGTGACTCCGCAGATCGTATCGGATGCACGGGATTTCCCATGCATCCTTTTCTTTGCAGGCGAGGCTCCGATGCTGGAGGAGGTGAGTCAAGCTAACTCTTCTTGAATTGCTCGCGCAGATGTGGCAAGCTGGGTGGTGTTATGCCCAACTTACTCATGATTACATTCCGGTGTAGGCAAGAATTGTTTACGCGATTGGAAAAGTTCGCCATAGAACGCAATATCGATCGCACATCTGCCATTAAGCTTGCTCTCCATTTTTACTTAAATCGTCGAGAATGCTCCCGAGAAAGTCAAGCAGCAGACTAACGCTGGACCACATCCGTCCCAAGAAAAAGAACCCCCAATGGTAATGCAGCAACCGCAGTCTGCTGCCTATGTACGAGGTACGAGGTACGATTTGAATGCTAGCGCGCTACGCGCGAGATTGCCGAGCCGTAGGCGGCAAAATGCCGCCTAAGTACAATGTACGACGGTCGATGTACAATTTGGGAAGAATGTGCGCGTTGCGCGGAGGCAAGTGGTGTATCTCGCATTCCTCTCGTGAAGAAATGGGTTGAATGAGCCCAGAGAAGACTTTATTGGAACACGTGTGGGGCAAGCGCATTTGAGAGGAGTTCATCAACGGAGAAAATGCTCTTATTGACCGATACCATTGTTTCCACGAATCAAAAATTCTCGTGCAAAGCGCGCGAACATCGCAATCGTACATCGAAAGTTGACTCACCGGCACCACCCTGCCGGTTTGCCCTTCGGGCAGCGCATCCGCGCTGGTTACTCGCCGCCCGCAGCTCTGCTGCGCGTTATTTGCAAATCGTACATCGTACATCCAACATCGTACATAGGCAATGGGCCGCGTTTTTTCTTGGGACGGATGTGGACTCCTGCACGAGTCGGCGCTTTATCCCAAGCGGCCGGCAAAGTCGCGGAAAGAGAATCGGCGCACGGTGCGAATAGAGTTATCCGGTAGCAGCAGGGCAATATCCGGGTGAGGAACACCGTTGAAGTGAGTCGTTTTCACGATGGTGTAGTGAGCCATGTCATCCAAGATAATGGTATCACCGATGTTCAACGCTCGCGGGAAGGAAAAATCGCCCAACACATCGCCCGCCAGACAAGTGGGGGCGCCCAGACGGTAAGTGTGCGGTAATTCTCCCGCTGCACCGGAGGCGTGGTAGAACTCTCCGGGCAGGCAGACAGCCGGTTGCTGCCGTGAGGCATCGGAGGCAGTCGGCACGGTACAGAATACAGACGGTCGGTAAGGCATTTCCAGCACGTCCGGCATGTGGGCAGATACGCTCACGTCGAGAATGGCATGGCGATGTCCCGCGGCCTCAAAAATATCCAGCACCTGTGAGCGCAGTACCCCGGTGTGGATGCACCAAGCCTCTCCGGGTTCCAAATAGACTTGGACGCCGTATTGTTGACGCAGGCGCAAAATAAGCTCCACGAGCGCGGCACGGTCATAATCCGGCTTAGTAATCCAGTGTCCGCCGCCCAAGTTCAAGTAGCGAATGGCAGAGGAGGCGAGAAGAGGAGCCGCTTGCCCCTCTAGTGCGGCAACGGTGGAGATAAGAGGTGGCGTGTACTGCTCGCAAAGGGTGTGCAAGTGCAACCCACTGATGCCCATGAGACGCTGTGGCGCACAATCAGTCAGCTCAGAGATGGGTACACCGAGGCGGGAACCCGGTGCACAGGGGTCGTAGAGCGGGGTGTGGCCCGTGGAGTGGCAGGGATTGATACGCAGACCGAATTGCAGCTCGCCATTTCGTGCGCGGGGATGCTGTGTACAGAGCGCACGGTAGCGTTCCCATTGAGAGAGGCTATTGAAATCGATGTGGTGGGCAAAAGCAAGCAGTTCGATCAGGTCAGCTTGCGAGTACGCGGGGGAATATACCGCAATGTGCTTGCCCAAGTGCCCTGCTGCCAGCTGCGCCTCATAGAGCCCGGAAGCGCATGCGCCATCTGCATACGCACTTATGTAGTGCAGAGCAGACGTAGTGGCAAAGGCCTTCAGCGCGATAAGGACTTTCGCCCCGGCCGCATCGGCCGTCTCCCGCAGGATACGCGCATTGCGTTCCAGCGCGGGGACGGATAAGAGGAACTCTGCCATGGGTATGCGCAGAGAGGAAGAAGGAGCTGAGCCTTACTGTTGCGCGGGCTGCTCCTGCGAAGCCTCCTGCTGCTGGCTTTGCAGCTGAGTTTGAACCGCCTTGATGGGGGGGGTGAGTTCGCGAAGGAGCGTGATGGCTTTCGCCTTGTCAGCCGGAGAAGAGGAGCTCTTGCGCAGTTGATCGGCAAGCCCTGCCGCTTGCAACCAGGCAGCAAGGGCTTTCCTCGGCTGTCCAATACGGCTCTCCAAAGTTCCCAACGTGGAAAGCAGGTGAACAAACTCGAAAGTAATGCCCGTCGAAAGGTTTTTCATATCCAACGCCACTTTTTGGCCGGTTTGCAGCGTTTCGCGTGCCTGTTCCGGGTCATCCGCAAAGAGCTGGCATTCTGCCAAGCAGCGGTATGAGATCAGCAAGTCTTCGGCAGCGTTCTCCAAATCTTGCCCCATATTCTCAGCGGTGGGCAGGGGCTTGCCCTCTTCCGGAGCAAGTTGCTTGTAGCGAGCCTTATCCAGCTTCAGCGCTTCCTCATAATACGGAAGAGCTTCTGCCATTTTACGCTGCTGCATGAGGCAAGAGGCAAGTCCATTTACCAGGAAGCTGCGCAGTCTCTGGCCGTTCACGCCGTTTCGTATGTTTTCCGGCAGGGCATCCCAGTCCTTCAGCGTAGCAGTGTAGATGTCAAAGGCTTTTTGGAAAGCAGAAAGATGGCGCGCACCATCAGCCAAGAAAAGACCAATGCGCACCAAACGTTCGGGGTCTTCATTGGTGGAACGCAGGGTGTTGTAGTAGGCTTCCACCTGATTGCGCATATCGCGCACCAATTCGCGCCACATGGGCTTGTCGGCTTCCCGGCTCAGGGAATTGCCTACTTCGAAAATCATGTAGTCGATGAGCTGCTTGGCTTGAACATCGGTATTGGCTGCAGGTGCAGCCTCAGCCGTCGCCGCTGGTTGCTTGGCTGCTTCATCTTTGCAGGAATCGAGGGCTGCTGCACAGCAGAACGTCAGCGGCAGAATGCCCGCCGCGTGCATGAAGGTCTTAATATGCGCTCTTTGCATGGCCGTATTCTATGCGCGAATTCCCTGCGCGTCAAGCTTATTTGTTGTTCTTTGCGCACACCGAAGCCCTCATTCGATTCGTTGGAAGTGTGAGAATAAAGGTTTGAAGAATCCTTAAGATCAGATAATCAATAGTATCGATATAGAAGCATCAAATTGCGACGTTTTCTGACATACTTTTCTCCGCGGGCGCCCGTGGCGCCCAGCGGCGCCTATGCACGATGTTGGATGTACGATTTGGGGAAGTGAGCGCGTGTTGCACGAGAATTTTTGATACGCGTAAACGATGGTATCAGTCAATAAGAGCATTTTCTCCGTTGATGAACTTCTCTCAAATGCGTTTGCCCTAAGAGCCAGCTATCGCTTACGATTGGCGAATTGAATCGCAGCGCAGCGTGGTGCGGAGCGAAAGAGCGCTGAGGAGTGTTTTGAAGAGAGTGTAGTCGTGCTCGCGGGAGGCAGAAGGAAGGATGAATTGATACTCAGTGCGTCGAGCATCCTCGATATCGGCGTTATGCAGGCGCAGGCAGATGGTGTCTTCGCTGTCGGTGGAACGCCCACGCAAACGTGCCTCTACCTCGGCGCGCGGTAGGTAAATATACACATCCGCATACGTGCGGCGGATGATGGGATTTTGGCAGGAGCGTATAGATGCGGCGCCTTGGACATCAATATCCATAACGACATTTTTCCCCTGTTCCAAGTGTCGGATAACCTCGCTGAGCAGAGTGCCGTAGCTGTTGCCATGCACGCAGGCGTGTTCCAGGAATTCTCCGGAAGCCACCTTCGCATCGAAATCACTTTGTGTCAGGAAATAATAGTCTTTTCCATCGACTTCTCCACTGCGGGGAGCTCGTGTGGTGCAGGAGATCGAATAGGCTGCGAGCCCATCCGCTTCTGCTCGGCGGCAGAGGGTTGTTTTGCCCGATCCGCTTGGGCCGGACACAATCAGCAGTGAACCAAGAGTTTTATTCGACATTTTGGACTTGTTCGCGTATTTTTTCGAGTTCAGTTTTTGCCGTGACGACGAGTTGAGCAAGCTCAGCGCTGTTTGCTTTGGAGCCGGTGGTGTTCAGCTCCCGGAAAATCTCCTGACAAAGAAAATCCAGCGGTCTTCCCACAGCCTCATCCGTGCTGGAAATAAACGCTTCGAATTGTTGGAGATGAGACTTGAGGCGCGTCATTTCTTCGCTCACGTCACATTTGTCGGCAAACAGAGCCAGTTCCTTTGTCAGACGTTCGTCCGGTTCTTCGAGTACAAGACCTTGATCCTTGAGGCGGCGTAGGAGCGTCTCTCGGTAGTGAGCCGGCACGGTTGCTGCCGCTTCTATCATCTGTGTGCGGAGTGTGCGCAGTTTCTCCGTGCGAATGAGCATGTCCGTCGCCAGATTCTTGCCCTCCTGCGCCCGCATTGCCAAAAACTGCTCCATTGCTTGTTGAAGGGCGGGGCACAGCGCCTCCCTCCATACCTGTTCCGGAGTTGTTTCCTCCTCTACGGAATCCGTGAGTACTCCCAGCCGCAGGAGGGTGTCCACGGAAAGTTCCACTTCCCGACCGCAGACTGCCCTCACTTCTTTCAATCGCTCATTGAGAATGTTGAGCTTTGTTTGATGAAGATGAAAAAATCCCTTCCCTGAATCGTCGGATGATTGCGATGAAACATAGATATTCAAGCGACCGCGTGAAACTTTTTTGGCGACAAAGCTGCGCACATACGGTTCCAATTCAGCCCAAGGATGAGGCAGATTGATGGCGCATTCGAGTTGTTTACGGTTGATACCACTGATTTCTACGCGCAGGGACGCGCCACAAAAAGGGACGGAGGCCGCCCCGAATCCGGTCATGCTGTTCATAAGGGAGAAGAGCCGATTATTTGAGTAAAGCGAGCATCGAGAGTGAGTGCTTCTTGGACATTGTAATTGAGATCTTTCCGAAGGTCATCCACCGAGTGCATGCGCGCGATCAGATTCGCCACGGGAAACTTCTGCGCCACCGTTTCAATTTCCGGGGTTATCGGTTTTACATCCGGCGCATGCGAAGCGACAAGAACCGCTTGCCCAAAACAGAGCGTGAGAAGCTCCAGCATCTGCGTACGACGCGACAGATATTCGGTTTCAATCGCGGCTGCTGTGGTGTCTTTCTGCTGGGCTTCCCAATCGCGTATGTCCGTACCCTCAGAGATACTTTTCGCCTCTGCCTTGACGGCGGAAGTGATGCGATCCGATATTTCTTCGCGCTCACGTGCTAAAAGTTCTTGAAAATCATATCGAAGTACGAGAGCTGCCACATCCGACCCCAAATTCGCGAGAGCTGCACGCACGGCAGGCAGGAAGCGCTTTTGAGCTTCGTTGATGTGCTCTTCCATAGAGGAATCAGCAATATCCAAGCGAATGCAGCGAGAGCGGATGGTAGGCAGCAGTTTGCTCGGCATTTCAGTAATGAGTACGATCAACGTCTGAGGTGGCGGCTCCTCCAGCGTTTTCAGAAAGGAATTGGCAGAGTCATCCGACAGACGATCAGCTTCGCAAACGATGACGAGTTTTGTTTCGCCCTCCGGCAGGCAGAGGGTGAGAAAGGGCTCCACGCTGCGGATGGCATTGATGGTGATGGTGCGAATTTTGGAGCCGGGACGAACCACACGGCAGTTTGGGTGCATCAGGTTTTCCAAGCTGTCCGCTTTGGCATCGCACAGTAAGGCAGCGAGCTGAAGGGCCAAGCGGTTTGTGCCGCATTCCGGAGCGCCGGTGACAAGCAATGCGTGGGGCATGCGCCCGCTGGCGTGAGCGCGTTTCAGTAGTTCAAATGCTTGGTTCGTTGTGAAAGGCATGGCGTTATAATTCCGGGTATGAGCCTAGCACTTTCACCATGGGGCTTCCGTGCCTCAATTCGTCCAAGCAACCCTGCAACGGCTCAGCTGCTTCATGCCCCTCCACATCGATATAGAACAGGTATTCCCACGACATGTGCCGTGCCGGTCGCGAATCGATGCAGTAGATATTGATGCCATGTTCTTTGAAGCGTAGCAACACATCCGCCAGCGACCCCGGTACGTGCGGCACGCCGAAGCAGATAGTGGTGCGATCCTTGCCGGTGGGGCGGGTGTGTTGTCTGCCAATCACCGCAAAACGCGTCGTGTTGGTGACGTTGTCTTGAATATTGGCCTCTAGGACGCGCAGGTTATTAATTTCACCGACGAGACGACTTCCCAACGCTGCGACGCCCTTGGCGGCTTCGGCGTTTGCCAATTTGGCTGCGGCAGCTGTTGAGGCAGAAGATATCTGATCTGCGTTCGGGAAATTTTGCTGCAACCACAGTCTGCACTGCCCGAGAACCTGTGGATGCGAGTAGATCGTACGTATTTCCTCCCTTTCGCAATTTGCCAGCAGACAATTCTGCACGCCCTGCATGTGTTGTGCGCAGATGCGCAGGTCGGCGCTGTCCATAAGCAGATCCATTGTCTGCGTCACAAAACCCGCAGTATTGTTCTCAATGGGCGCCACCGCATAGTCCACCTCACCGCGTTCTGCAGCGTCAAATAAATGCGAAAATGAGGGGAGTGGCAGCAGAGTCACACTTTCCCCGAAGCGCGCAAGCGCCGCTTGGTGACTCCACGTACCTTCCGGCCCCAAATAGCCCACGCGCAATCCGCCCTCCAGTAAGTAGCCACAACTGATGATTTGGCGATAGATGCGCAGCAGGGCTTCATCCGGCAGCACGCCCGCATTGAGTCGTGCCAGCTTTTCTCGCTGGGCGCTTTCACGCTCCGGCACAAAAAGGTTACTCCCATCGGTAGCCTTAATTTCCCCCACGCGGTGCACGTATTGCATACGCTCCTTGAGCAATTCGACGATGGAAGCATCCACTCGGTCGATTTGTCCGCGCAACTGTTCTATCTCATCCATGCGCGTTCATTTTACCATACCTTGCCCCGTCTTGGCAAGAGGACAAGGCAACCGCATTAGAAAATGCGGTTGCCTATGTACGATTTACGATTTACGATGTACGATTTATTAATAATGTGCGCATTGCGCAGAATTTTTCGAACCGTCAACGTATGCAGGGGCTTCTTTATAACCATCAGCATGATGAATGCTTGTTGTCATGATTTTTGATACGTATGGACGGTGATATCAACCAATAAGAGCGCTTCATCCGTTGATGAACTTCTCTCAAATGCGGTTGCCTATGTACGATGTACGGGGTACGAGGTACGATTTGGGGAAATCGCGCGCTCTGCGCGGGGATGCGAAGCCAGAGCGGACGGGATGTCGCGAAACCGTGCGCCGACGTGGTTACAAAGAAGCGGGAAGCGGCAAAATGCCGCCTGTGTACGATTCGAATGCTAGCGCGTTGCGCGCGAGATTGCCGAGCCGGTGCGTAACGGAATTCTTGAAATGGAGATGCGTTGATAGGAGGAAAGCATTCGCTGTTACGCTATGCCGGGTTCCCTGCTATACCGAGTCGTTAATGGTCTTATATCTTATCGGGATTACTTCCGTTGACGCCTCGTCACCACACTGCCTCCGCGCCCCGCGGGACAGCGCATCCGCGCTGTCCATCCGCCCCGCGCAAAGCGCGGGAATTTCACAAATCGTAAACGGTTAATTTGAGGTGTTAAAATACGGGGGACTGCGATAGAATAACCGCAGTTGCGGAAGAAGGGA
>CANQSS010000090.1 GCA_947626545.1 uncultured Akkermansia sp.
GCAACCGGTATGGTGCATAATTCCATAGGAGCCCTTTTTCTTATACCACCACAATGAGTCTCCGATAGGATGTATCTCTGAGTAGGTCGGTTTCAGAGTTACCTCACCTTCTTTATTAAGCAGACCAGCTTTTAGAACAGAGAAGAACGCTATATGCCCGTGAGAGCAATCTGATAAAAGGTAAAACGGAGATTTTTTCTGTAGGTGATGGCAGGTGAACACGATCTCCCATTCTGCATCGACAAAATATATGTTGGAGTTCATGTCTGTTATAGCTCGCAAGCCCTCCTGCAATTCGCCGATGTTACGATAGGGACCATGTAAGGAGTCTTTGCGGATATCGTACAGATATTGTGGCGGATCATATGCTTTTTTATCAGCACATTTGCACACAAGAACTTCTGATATATTCCCTGCTTCATCATAGTGAGAATGAATAAACCTCCAATCGCTCGGAAATTTGCGTAAGATATGTCCCTTCCGATCAAGCAAGAACAGACCCTTGTTATAATTCTCTCCCAGAGTCCATTTCCCTTTGTATGGATGTATGTATAACGGAAGAGGCTCGAAAAGCGGGCGAAACTCTGTATCAAACGCTACACTGGCAATTCCCCGCATACCGTTTGGCGTTGCTTCCGAATCAAGGAGATTGCTCTGTCGCCCAAAATTCCTTTTTTCAATCAGGTAACCTACTATCGTATCTTCAATAGGGTAGCGCCAATCCACTCGATACACGATTTGCTTGCCTGCGATATGTGTAGGTAAAGGGTACATCCAATGATGATTAACACTGTAGATAGATGGTCTATAATCGTTTTCGATGAGACAAAGACCCGACTCACCTACCATAGACAAGAGGTGAGCAGACGAAAAAACGATATCCCCTTTCCTATCTATGATATGGTAATTCCAATTTTGCATAAGAAGTTGTCCCCTTATCCCCTAAGGGTAACAGAAGATTTGTGAATTGCTAGATTAAATGCAACAGATGACAGAAAAAGTTGAGGTCATGAGGAGAGAGGGGTAAAATAGTGGCGGAAGGGTTGAGCCATATGCCAGGCGGATTTGCCCTTGAAGATGGCGCGAGGGTAGCGATTCATCCAGAGAGCGATGGCATTGAGAGTTTTTTGAGAGACGCGGGAGAAATCGGTGCCTTTAGGGAAGAAGCGGCAGACGAAAGAAGAAGCAGGCGTAAAAAAAGCCTTAGAGAAGCTCTATGAGGAAGATGCAACTCTGGGCAGGCGGCGTATGCCGGTCATGTTGCAGAGGCGCTACGGAATCAAGATAGGCGAAAAGAAATACGAAAGACTGAAGAAACAGCTTGGATTACGTACCCTGTATCCTCACCGGAATACCAGTGTACCCAACCCGCGTGCAGGGAAAGAGCCCTATCTGCTAAAAGATGTAGAAATCAAAGAAGTAGACCAGGTATGGGTCAGTGATATCACCTACATCCAAATAGAACAGCGCAACTACTATCTATGCGTGGTTATGGATTGGGATAGTCGCTTTGTACTGGGATGGAGTATGGGGCGGAAGATGCTATGTCTGCAAGCGCTGGAGATGGCGTTGAAAAGTGGACGACGGACAAGAATCTTCAATACTGACTAGGGGAGCCAGTATAGCGCTCGGAAGACTGGCAGTCAGCAATCCGAGCAGATGGCATACAAATCAGCATGGATGGCAAGGGACGATGGGCAGATAATATCGTCATGGAGCACTTTTGGAGGACATACAAGCATGAGTTCTTCCCGCAGCGCGATCCCAGGAGCTTGGAAGAGGCAATGGAGATGTCGGCAGAATGGCTGGAATACTACAACAAAGAACGGCCTCACTGGCGTTGGGTTACCGGAGTCCTGAGCTGTACCGGGAGTCTGCCGAGTCCCCGATGGCGGCGAATTTTTGGCGCGATTTTTGTGCTCCGGCGCAGCTTGCGGCGCTACACGCCGCGCCCTCGCTGCGCTTGGGCCGCAGCGCCTACGCTACAAAATCGCGCAAAAAATGGATTGACATCCGAGGTTACCGAATGATATAAGGAAGCTACACGCCTGATGTACACAAAAAAGGGGCTTAAATAAGCTTCCAATGTGTCGAAAAATGGGCACCAGTTTAAATTTCAGCTATGTATGAGAGTTGTTATGCTTCATATGGCAATCCGTTCACTTGATAACAAACACCAAGCTTACACATGAAAGCAATACAAATATTCGTAGGTGTCATTCTGTTTATGGCTACCTTTGCGTCTTATTCCAATGAAAAAAAGGTAGAACAGAGCGAACAAGAGATTAATCAAGCAGCAAGACGAGAAATGTTGGAATCTAAATTGAAGACTATTTGTGCTGCTTCAAAGATAGTTATTCGTGGTCAAACTGTAATCGGAAATCCCGTGTTAACTTTTGAACGAGAAGTTCCGGAAGACATGCGGAAAAAGTTGCTCGCTATATTTTCAAGAGCAACGTGCAATGATGATTTCTGGTCCCCTCCCTGTAGAGTGTCATGGAAGAGAGACATAAAAATTGTCTTTTCTACATCTGAAAAAGAAGAAGCAGTTGTATCATGGAATTGGGGCGTGGCTTCTATTGATGACAAACCCAATGCTAAGAAAGACGATTGGGATCCTCTTAGGAATAGACCCACCGGCAAAAGATGGCTATGTCCGGATTACTATTTGTCGCCGGGAGATTATGCTGATTTTCGCGCTATGATAGAAAAACTTATTCCTCCCAAATCAGAATGGGAAAAAGATTATGACCACTATCGTCGTTTGGAGCAGTTACTCGAAACGGTCAAGAGAAAACAAAAGAAGCCTTAATGATCTATCGAGCGGCAGCTGTGCTGATTTCTTCCGAGCTTACGGAATTGGAGGATGGGGGCGCGAATGTCGAGAGCTTCACGCCGGAGTACGATGCGGATCATCTCACTCGTCTCACCACGTACCGAGCCACAGGCAAGGTGATTTCCACCGACCCGAGCGGACTGAAGGGCAACACGACCACGTGGGAATATGATTTGGCCACGGGGTTGGAGCTTCGCAAGACCTACGCGACGGTAAAGACCTATGACGCGATTTCATGACAGCTGTACGGCATGAAAGAACATCCTATAATTTGGTTTATATTGTATAGCGCATGGATGGCTCTATTCTATTGGCAACCTAGAAAACTTAAGAGGAAGATAAAAAAAGAATGCACGTCTCCGGAAATGAAAAAAATCGGAGAAATTATCTCATGGTGCTATTGGGGAGGGGCATCAATTATCTCGGTGTACACAGTGTATTGGTTCTCTTCAGATAAAAGCGTTTACTTATTTTTCAAGAGATGGTCTCTCCTGGGGTTGCTCCCGTTTTCCGTCATAGAAATAATCATGTTTGTCATTTGGAAGAAAAAACGCATTTCCTATAAGACGACACTTTTGTACGTCACTGAGGCGACAAAGACTTCTCTTTTTGTTACCTACTCTGCGCGTGCTGCAATTCCTATATGTTGTTTAATCTATGCAGCTATGGCAATTTGTCGATACATAACTAACCTGTGAATTGCAGGGGTAAATGCAACATTTTATGTAACTTGTCTCATTCATTTTTGCGCTCCAATATATGAAACCGGAAAAAGAATACATCATCGTCAATTATAGTCTTACGAGAAGAATGGAGTTTTTTCGTGACGAATATATGCAAATGCTCAAAGGGTATGGTTTCCCTATGCCCTGTGTCGAGATGCAAATTGAACGTGGAACAATTCATTTTGCGTGGGGGTATGGGAAAGCGAAGAATTTATGCGAGTGGACTTTTGGGACCCATCTCATAAGATGCTTATTTGTAAGGGAAATGATGCCCTTTCGTACGAGACTTGAGAATAAGTACCAAGTATGTCCATGGATTGATTGTACTGAGCAGATGGGAGATGTTTTAAGATTTGGATTTCCACAGGGATTTCTCGTACAAAGGATAGAAAGGCACGATGTCCCTCATAGTTTGAAGGGAGGGAGCATACTCGACACACAGATTTTTCAAGAAAAAGTTGAGGCCCTTTTGGACGACAATCTGAAAAGAATAGCGTGT
The DNA here is from genome assembly GCA_947626545.1 of uncultured Akkermansia sp. GTDB lineage: Bacteria > Verrucomicrobiota > Verrucomicrobiia > Verrucomicrobiales > Akkermansiaceae > Akkermansia. The sequence goes on from CANQSS010000090.1 coordinate 4,061, forward strand.
CTAGAAAGAGTGCCAAACAGTCCCGATTTGTATAGCATTAATGGACTGTACAGTCTTTACAAAGAACTAGAAGCTCAAAGCATTGTGGTGAACAAGGAAGCTCTGCGCACCCAAAGTCACATCAGCATGGAATTTATTACAGACATACTCACTCGCAAGTTTACGCAGGATGAATGTTCCTCTGCGAAATAGCGAGGATAAATGCATGTTTTTGTGACCCGTTTCATTGAATGATGCGCTCCCCCAAAAATGAAAATTACTCTATATTGTCTCATTACGGTGTTGATACTGTTCGCATCAGTAATTTCTGTGTTCATCTTCCCTATATTTAAGCCTGGCCTTCCGGAAGAACTTAAATTAAACGGAATAAAAGTAACTTCTATATATTTTGACTCAATCGATCTGGAAAGCTCTTTATCAGAAGATGAAAAGAAGTTTGTGTACTCGTGGTTACAAACGTTGAACGGGCGAGAGTATCGAATTGATCTTGCGACGTATGTCCCCGAATTTTGCCTAAAATCTGATGACTTTGAGATAAACATGAGTCCAGCTGGCATCGTTATAAACGTATACTCAAAAGGAGGCAGCTGCCAATACTCAAGAAAAACAAATAAACGCGATTTTGAAGCTATACATTTTCTGGAACAGAAATTTAACCTGGCTCAAAAGAAAATAGATCACCACAACACTTGGAGGAACAAAAGAAGCCATGCAGAATTCTGAAGGTGTGTGCTACTATAACCCCATGGCAAACGCATTCCTAATGCGTTTGCCATGACTATAACCTCTGGCAACCAATATTATGCTCAGCCATACAAAACTCATCCTACTCGAGATAGCATTTCCTCTATTCCTTTTTTCATCATGTCAAGTAAATAAGGAGACCCATGAAATGGTGACGAACAATTCTAAGGAAGAAGAGCAGATATCTGAAACCATAACGTTTTCTCCATATTGGACCAAGCAAAAAATTGAACTTCCGCCAAAGGTGTCGAGATTTATTGTAAATGCCTCAAAAAAACCGGTAAAATACGTTGTAGAGGTCCCCTTAGTCATTCCACAGCTCGGAGAAGTCACAATTAACGGGAAAGAGTATACGTGGTCTGTATCTAATTACTTGTGCCCTCCTAAATGGGATGGCACACGTGTGGAGTTACCTCAATGTTTGAGCATATATAAAATATTTGGTCGCGAGGAATGGCTTCACGTGTGGCATCTTGTATCATCATGCTATTGGCCTGGTTTTGAGGAAGGAATCTCAAAAAAAGATCAAGAGCACCTCACGAATTTGATGAAACGCTTATTGAAACAAGCCGAAAAAACTATAATGGTGTCGGAATTTAAGACAGTGGGTTAAGCCCCCGTTTGCTTGTGCAACATAATAGGCGTGCGTACAATCCAATCAATACACGCACATGCAAAACGAAAACATACACAAGAGAGGACGTTACAGCGCCGAGTTCAAGGAAAAGGTCGCATTGGGAGCCTTGAGCGGAGCGAAGACTCATTTCAGATAGCTTCGGAGTATGGCATTAGTCCTGATTTGGTGAAAGACTGGAAGAAACAAGCCAAGGAGGTGCTGGGCGAATGCTTCCACCGCGGGGGACGCAAAAGAGAGATGGAGAAGAAGGATGAGCGCATTGCCAACCTTGAACGACTTCTGGGGAAGATTGGAGACGGGGCTATGTCTGCAAGCGCTGGAGATGGCGTTGAGAAGTGGACGACGGCCAAGAATCTTCAATACTGACCAGGGGAGCCAGTATAGCGCTCGGAAGACTGGCAGTCAGCAATCCGAGCAGAAGGCATACGAATCAGCATAGATGATAAGGGGCGATGGACAGATAACATCGTCATGGAGCGCTTTTGGAGGACATACAAGCATGAGTTCTTCCCGCAGCGCGATCCCAGGAGCTTGGAAGAGGCAATGGAGATGTCGGCAGAATGGCTGGAATACTACAACAAAGAACGGCCTCACTGGCGTTGGGTTACCGGAGTCCTGAGCTGTACCGGGAGTCTGCCGAGTCCCCGATGGCGGCGAATTTTTGGCGCGATTTTTGTGCTCCGGCGCAGCTTGCGGCGCTACACGCCGCGCCCTCGCTGCGCTTGGGCCGCAGCGCCTACGCTACAAAATCGCTCCAAAAACGGCTTGACATTCGAGGTTACCGAATGATATAAGGGAGCTACACGCCTGATGTACACAAAAAGGGGGCTAAAATAAGTTTCCAATGTGTCGAAAAATGGGCACCAGTTTAATATATTTACGAATAAATACTTGTCCAACGTATGATGAATCGAAATCTATTTCCTTACTATAAAACGTATATATGTTTGATGGCATCAGGTCCTGCTCTTTTCTTTTTGCTTGTTGGGGGGGCGATCGTTTTGTATCAAACGGGCGCAAGTAATGTACCTGTAGAGGTGTACAGAGAAAGGGCATTTGATGTGATATTTGTTATTATGTTTTTGTATGCCGGTATCCTCGTAGTTCTATTCCGAGGGAATCTAATGCGTTTTCGTTGCCCACACTGTGGAGAACGAAGCGTGTATGTAGAATACGATCCTTCGACTTTAATAATCGTTTCTCCTCGAGTGCAAACTCAGAATATGGTTGCTAGGTGCCGAAACTGTGGATTTCAGCAGCAAACGGATTTGCAACTCAAGTCAAATATGTTTATTAAGCAGTTTTCCCCGTGAAGGTAAAAAGTGATCAGGGGGAATAAAAGATCCAGGAGTCAGCGTTTCTCCAAAAAATAAACTAATTTAACACGTAAGAACAAACATATGCATATAGGCACGATTGTTATGCTGATATTGGGCGGGGTGCTGTCCACATTTATGTGTATTTTCCCTTTGTATAAGGTAGTAATGCGTCTCATACGAAAGGACTTTCGAACAGCTGAAAACTTTGAGAAAGCGGACAAAACCTTTATTCTGTATATCGGGATCTTGGCGTGCTTCGTGGCTGGGTATTTTTTTATTTCGTCCTTTGTGGACAAGCTAGGAGAATATCAGAGTTATACTCACTGCGGTAGGAAAGTAGAAGGCGTGGTAAAAGGAGTAAAACGCGTCACGGTGACAAAGGGTTATACATACAGACATAAGATAGGATACAATGTGCAGGGGAAGACATACACGGCGATGATCGACCGGGGCTTCCCTTACGATAAAGGAGAAAAAATACGCGTTTTTTATCTTACTGAGAACCCCTCCAGCGCAAAGGTGTATGATTTTTCAAACGGACCTTATTTGCTCTACTTGCTGCTTTCGTGGGGGATTGCCTTTATTTCCACAGGATTTTCTTTAGCCCTGTTCAAATACATGAAAGTCAGGATGGAATCATCTTGAACCATTCTCCATACTCCGACAACTTAGGTCAATGTCAAAAATATGTTGCCGGCGATGACTCCGGAGAGAGACGAAAGCGGGATGCGCCGCGTCCGAGACTGCAATTATTACCGCAGCGTTTGGATTCATCACCCTATACCGCATTGATGCAGGTGGCGTGCGAGGAAATGCCGAACTTACGACCTTCCTGGTGGTTATCCTGATTGCCGCGGGGCTGCACCTGGTATGCGCCGGCATTTATCTCCCTCATTTGAAAAGACGCTCTCCCGGATCGCAAATATTCTTCTCGACTCCGAATGACCGTTGTTGCTCTTGATAGTGCGGTTGGAGAACGGTGCGTAATCGGACAAAAATAGAGCACCGAAAAAAGAAAGGTGATCGGACATAATTAGTGCACCGAAGTTCTCAGCGATGTTTGACCGTCATAGCTTTTGATGTCCTCAGGAAGCATTTGCAAAGGGTGCGACGCAGCGTAGCGGAGTCGCTCCCTTTGCAAATGGCACCGCCAGGGGGTAGACAGGATTATCTCATCGATTGACCTTAAACATATTTCTCCTAATCGTATATGTTCTCTCGCCTCCCTAATCGCTCGTAAAACTTAT
>CANQSS010000091.1 GCA_947626545.1 uncultured Akkermansia sp.
ATTTACGATTTACGATTTACGATTTACGATTTACGATTTACGATTTACGATTTACGATTTACGATTTACGATTTACAACACGCACGACGGCCCCAAGCAGCTGCCTCGCAGCTGCTCATGTACGATGTACGATTTGCCAAGCCGGTGACACAGCTCTGCAAAATCCGCAGACCTTTCGAACCAATTATCCGCCATGTTTTCCCCACCACCTTCGCTACTGCTCCGCATTTTCCGCGCCACCGGCGCGCTAAATTTCCAAATCGTAAATCGTAAATCGTAAATCGTAAATGCAAAAGGGCAACCGCATTAAAAACGCGGTTGCCCTTCGCGGATTCTAATTACGCACTTTACGGGAAGTTAGAAGTTGATGCGGTAGCCGACAGAGGCATCAGCGCTGGTCCAGCCGCGGCGGTACTCGAGGGAGGCATCCATGAAGATGCTACCCGATTCCGAGCCGAGCGGGATGGTGATGCCAGCGCCGATTTCGACACCGAGGGCGCCGACTTCAGCACTCTCGACTTCCGACATCGAATGGGGGCCGATCATACCGTTCTTGGCCTTGCCGGAGCGGTCGCCGACATCCGCCTTGAGGAGGGCGCGCGCTTCGAAGATGGCCGTGCGGTTGAAGCTGTTGGTTCCGACAACACTCTGCATGCGAACGCCCGCGCCGAAGGTGACGAGATCCTGCTTGACATCGTCAACCCTCAAGCCGGCATCGCTGCCGCTCTCTGTGTAGCCGCTGACATTGGCGTGGCGGACCTCGACGTTGAAGACAGGCTGCAGCACGAAGGTGCCGGCGTCGTTCATCAACTGGGTGTAGCCGACCTCATACATGGCGCCGATGGCATAGCCGTCGGTGCTGCCCTTGGTGCGGTAGCTGCCCGAGCCGTAGTTGACGGTGCGGTCCAAATTGATGTCCGCCAAGCCGCCGCTCACGACGAAGGTGTGGATCCAGGAGCCGCTGTTGGCACGCAGGAAGGCGCTCAACCACGTGGTGTCCATGTGACCGTTGGCGGCGTCTGCAGAATCCGGCTTCAGGTCGCCGTACATCGCGGAGATCGCCAGACCCACCGTCGCAGACGGAGTGACGTCAACATCCACGCCGACCGTGCCGCCCCAGTTGTTGAGGGTGTAGCCGGGCATGTAGCCATCGGACTCCAGCTTGTGGTAGCCGCCCTCGCCGTTGATCCAGGCGTGCCAGATCGGCAGGGTGTCGTAAGACTCGTAGTTCACGTCGGACGCCATCGTGGTGGTGCGGTTGCGGATCGCCTTGATCTGGCGGTGCAAGTCCTGCATGAAGGCCGGTGCAATCGTCGCGATGGACGCACCCGCCACCGAGGTGAGAGCGCGCTCCATGTCGGTGTAGTTACCGCTGTCGTACTTGCCGATCAGATCGAAGATCAGCTTCTTGTAGTCAGACGTCGGATCGGCCAGCATATCCGCGAAGCTCTCGGTCTGCGACTTATCCTTCAGCGAATCCCAGACCATCGAGGCGCCGGCCAAGGCGTTCCTGTTCGCATCCGGCATCACACGCGTAAAGTTGTTCTCCTTGGCAGCTTCCGAAGTCACGACGAGCTGACCGTTGTTGTCAAAGGTCACCGTGTTATCCCTCAAGAAGTTGCCCACGCCGGTAAACTTCAGATGATTGTCCTTGAAGTTCGTCTGATTCACGCCCTTGCCCAGGGTGATTCCGGTTTCCACCCTCTTGGATCCACTCGAGAGCCCCTTGGTGCTCTGGAACTCGAGGATGCCATCATTGCCGACGCTCGTGATCTTCGCCTCCAGCGAGTTGCCGTCCATGTAGCGGTTGCCGAAGTCCACGGTCATGTTGCCGTCGCCCAGGTCCACATTCCCGAGGGCCAGGTGGTTGGCCCGCTCGCTCACATCCACCTTCAGGTTCGAGCCCTTGCCCAGCTTCACATTCCAAGCGGATGGGATGCCGGTTTGTTTAGCCGTGCTCGATGCGCCTTTCAGGGTGAAGCTCTTGCCCGCCTCCACCGCCAGCGTGCCGGCAGTGCCGCTGTCGGATGCCGCCAAGGTGCCGGAGAAGGAGCCGCCGCTCACCGTCAGCGTGCCGCCGTTCTCTGCAGAGCCGCTGCCGTCGCTCTTCAGCGTGCCGTTGCCCTCCAGATGGGTGAGACTGCCGCTGCTCTTGCCGATGTCCAGCGTCGTCCCCTCCTCCATCTGCACGGCCACGCCGGAGAGACGCTCATCCGCCTTGCCATCGCCATCCACATCGCCCGACCCCGTGAAGGAGAGACTCGCGCCCGCGCCGTTTTCAGCCCCCTTCAAGGTGACCGTACCGGCGGCGTTTCCATCGCCGATGATCGAGGCGCTCTCCAACTCGCTGGCGCCCTTCAGCTCCAGATTCGCGTTGTTCTTCAGCACGATGTCGTCGCCGTCCGCCGTGTTGTCGCGGTCCTTGATAGCTCCGTTGATCGTCGTCGTACCGCCGTCCAGCACGAGACCGCGGAGGTTCTCGCCCTTCTCGGCGTCCTGCTTCGTCACGTAGGCAAAGTCGAGGCCTTCCATGCTGTTGGACTCGCCGCGCAGCACGAGAGCGCCCTGCCTGAGAGTCGTCACGCCGTCCTCGAGCGTGTAATTGCCGCCCACCGTCAGCGTGCCCAAACCGGTCTTGTCCACGTCCACACCCACGCCGGCAGCAACGCTGCCCTCAAAGACCGTATCCTCGCCCCGCACCGTCGTGCCATCGACCTGCGTGTCGTTCCCCGGGCGGTTATCCTTGATCTTCTCGAACCTGCTGTTATCCAGACCCAGCTTCACGCGGTCGCCCGTCTTGTCCTCCGCCGCATTGGTCACCTTCAGCGTGGTTCCCTCCGTGCCCAGCAAATTGTGGAGCACCGGGTCGTTCCTGTCGGCGGAGGAGCCGTCCATGTCCAGCGTCAGCGTCTTGCCATCCAGCACCACCACGGAATCCTTGCCGAGCAGCGCGCCTTCCTGCGTCACCGTGGCCTCATCCGAGTTCGGGTCATTCATCACGATGTACAGGTTGCGCGTGGTGCCGATGAGCAGCAGGTACCCGTCTTCCAGGAGCTCGAGGGTGCCGGCAGCAGTGTATGCCAACTGTCGCGCCACGCCGTCCTCCATCTTCGAGAGGTCAATCATGCCCGGCGTATCCACCGTACCGTCCTGCAGGAGGTGCAGCCACACCTTCCCTTCCTTCTCCTCGCCGTCCTCGCCGGGCGTCTCACTCGCGCGCAGCTTGCCGTAAATCTCCGAGCTGAAGACCAACTGCAGATTGGATGGGGCGTCCCCGACCTCAGCAGCCGCGGCGACCTCACTGTCGTCCTTCTTCAGTTCTTCGACTGAGAATTGGAAGCCATCGAGCCCCGTTATCAAGGCGCTCGCCGTCTCCTTCTCGAGGTCGATGGAGGCGTTCGTCCCGCCGAAGTAGAGGGTCATGCGGTGCGCGTCGTCCACAGTGTAAGCGCCCGACACACCGATCAACTGACCGCCTTCGTTAATCTTGACATCGTCCAGCTTAGCGCCGTCCAGACCGTTCACATTCACCGCGCGGTTCACCGCCGTGTTCACGTCCAGCCTGACGCCCTCCTGCTTGTTCATGTCTCTGCCCGACCTCAAGTCCACATTGGCCAAGGTAATGACCGTGGGGCTGTCCTCGCCGCCCTTCACCAGCTCTCCGCCATTCCACACCGCCGTGCTTGCGGCATTACCCAGCGTCACCTTGCCTTTCAACTTGGCACCTTCAGACGTATTGACAGACGTCACCGTCAGCATTCCGTCTCCGGATTGCTCCAGGGTCACGCTGCCATCCACAACGCCGCTGAAGGTCGTTTCTTTTCCGGTGAAGTTCACGACACCCGCGCCATCCAGGCTCATCCCCATCGCACCGCCCGAGCTGAGAACCCAAGCGCCGCTTGCGCCGGTGTTCAGATAGCCGGCGAACTTGGAGACATCGCCGCTCAATTCCACCGTGGCGTCGTCCGCCGCCGTCATCCACCCGCTCCCGGTCACGCTCCCCGTCAGCTTCACATTGCCCAGGGTGGAGCCCAAAGCGGCGTCAGCGCCCAACACGCGCACCGTGCCGGCCTTGATCGTCACCATCTCGTCCTCAGCGGAACTCAGATTGCCGCCGTTGAGCGCAAGCGTCGTGCCTGTGCCGCCCAGCGCCTTGTCGTTGCTCACCCGGATATCGCCATTCGCGACGCGGATTACACCGCCAAAGTCTCTGCTGTCGCCGCTCATCACGAGCTTGCCGCCATCGGCGCGCAGATCCACGGAGCCGTCGCCCGTCAGCGTACCGGCGTAATTCACGGTTCCCCTGCTGCCTTCCGCCACCGTGAGCGCGAGCACCGCCTCATCGGCCTCCACCTCCGCGCGGTTGCTCATGGTCACATTGGCCTTGGGATCGGCATGCACCTTGAGCTCCAGCGTCCCCTCGGTCACGGCAATGGAGCCCTTATGACCGGTCTCGTCCTTCTCCCTCCATTCCAGCGTCAGGCTGCCCCGGCCGCTCTTCTCGATACCCGTCTCATCCAGCGCGAGTCGCAGGCCGCCGTTCTCGGACACCTTGGCTTTTTCACCGCCCCAGGTCACCTTCTTGTCGGCATACTCCCCGTCGTTGGAAACGTTCACCTTGGCCTTATCCGTGCTGCCGTCCCTGAGATCCGCCACAAACTCGCTCAGGTCGATGCCCTCCAGCGCCTTGCCGCTGTACTCCAGCACACCGCCCATGAACTTGATCTTCGTCGTATTCGTAGCCCCGTCTTCCCCAGCCACGGTCATGGCCTCCTTGTCGGACACCACCAAGACGCCCTCATTCTCCAGTCGGATAGCCGGCAGGTTCACATTGCGCACGTCGAGCGTCAGCTTGGCATTCTCGCCGTCGCCGCCCACGTACACCTCCCCGCCGAGGTCACTGACCTCCAGATTGAGACCGCCGTCGCCGGTGAACACGTGCGCGCCGCTCTCCACGTAGACATTCCTCGGGCTGACCTCACCCGAGATGATCACATCTCCCGAGGTCTTTTCCGTAAAGTGGACATCCTGATCCTCCGGACTGGGAGTGCCAGTTCCGGGATCCCTCACGTCCACCCACTTCTCCGGATCGGGCGCGGCCTCCCAAACATTGTCGTCTCCGCCTTGCCACTCCACACCGATGCGGCCTTCCCAGACCAGGTAGCCCGTCTCTTCATCGATGTGCAGCCCGCTGTAGGTGCGCGCTTGCTCGCACTCCAGCTGGAACTTGCTCGCCCACTCCGCAATCTCGGAATTCCACTCAAAGCCCACCAGATTGAAGAAGGGCATCACGCCGCTCTGGTCGTACTGCTCCAGGAACTCCTTCGTCAGGAAAATGCGCAGCTTATCATCGCCGTCCGGAAGAGCAGTCGGGTCAAAGCCCTCTCCCAGCGTGATCTTCTCTTTGCCGGTGAGCCTCCACAAGGCCGAGCGCCCCCAGGTCAACAATCCATTCAATCGCAGCCCGCCGGCTTCCAGCGTGGACAGATCGTGCAGCATCAGGGAACTCAACCAGAGGTGGTTCTCGTTCTCGCACTTGACAGCTTCGCCGTTCTCATCCGTCTGCTCAGCCCAGAGCTTGTGAATCGTCAGTTTCGCGTTCTCCATCACTTCCAGACCGCCCCCATCGGGATGCAAGGTCTCGACGGTGATATTGTCACGGACCGTAAGGCACGCCTGGTTGCGCACAGTAAGGAGCTCCACATGCCCCCTCTGAGCCTCCAGATAAGCGTAAGCCGGGGTCGTCGCACCTTCCAAGAGCAACTCGCCCTTCACATCGAGCGCGCCGGTCAGGGTCGTCTCGCAGATGGAATCGGCATCCCCCACGAATTCAAACCGCGCCTCCTCGCTCACTGTCAGGGAGCCATCGATGAGGTTGCCCTTGCCTTCGAGTGCGCTGCCCTTCATCCGGAACACGCCCTTTCCGCTCACCTCCACATCGCCGACGATCGTCAGGTCGGCAGCCGCATCCTTGGTGAAGGTACCGCCGCTCACCGCCACGTTGCCGCCGATGCTGCCGCCGGTCATCGAGAATGAGCCGGTTTCGCTCACCTCCACATTGCCGCCGATCGCCAGGTCGGCAGCCCCCTGCCAGCTGAAGGCACCGTCGTTCACCACCACGTTGCCGCCGACGCTGCCGGTTGAAGTGGAGTAATCAGCGTTGGGAGAATTGGGTTCTCCGACTTTCAGAGTCCCCTCGTTGACGGTCACATTCCCGCCCACTTCGAAGACGATTCCTCCATCTCCGCTGTAGATGTGCTGCTCGCCCGCTCCGCTCTTGATCACATCCCCGGTCATGTGGATTTGACCATTGAAACGCTTGTCCTCCTCATTGAGCAGTTCGAGCGCTTGTCCGTTGAGACTCGCAGACCAGTGGCCTTCACTCACGCTAATTCCCTTGTGCAGGACGATCGTTCCCTGCTCAACGTTCACGGACGTGTCGGCATTTTCCAAACTGAACTCGCCGAAGACCTCCAAGTCTCCGTTCGTCACCGTCATGCTTCCCGCCGTCTGGGAGTAGTCGCCCTTCAGCTCGGCCCCGTTCGCCACCGTCATGCTTCCCCCCGTCTGGGAGTAGTTGCCCTCCAGCTTCAAGCCGTCCTCCCCGGTGATCGTGGTCTCTCCGCCCGTCAAGCTGAGCGACGTGTGAACGGTCTCCCCGGCGTCCGAAACGAACGAGCCCAGGTTGAGCGAGCCAATGCTGTTCGTCCCGGAGAGCGTCAGCGACTCCCCACTGTAATCGAGCGAGCCAATGCTGCTCGTTCCGGAGAGCGTCAGCGGTCCCGTCCCCTCGAACTTCAGCTGCCCCTCGGCCTCCACACTCTCCAGTGTCGGCGTGGGATTGTTGTCGCCCTCCTTCACCACTAAGGTCACCCCCTCAGTGAAGTGCATCAGGTTCAAATCTTTGGTCCAGACCAAACCGTTGGTCACTTCGGCAAGGAGAACCACCGTGCCGCCGGCGCCGTCAATCATGTGCCGGCTCGGGGGATTGCCCTCTCTGTCGTACAGCCCGCCACCGTTGACGAGTTCGAGCGAGGCGCCCTCCTCCAGGTAGATGCTACCCTCCCCGCGCAGCAGCAGCGAAGCGCCTTGGAACTCGACCGTCTTGTCCTTCAGGATGCGCATCTCGCCCACCACCCTCAGATCTTTGGAGAAGACGACATCGGTGCCGAGCTCCACGGCACGGGCCGTGATGGTTCCCGACCCACCATTGTAGGTGAACGAACCCGTGCCCTTTGTCACGAGCTTGCCGGTCTGCACATCCCCGTCCAGCGTGATCGTCACGCTCTGCCCCTCATTGGCAATGAAGGTCACGCGATAGTTGTCCGCAAAGTCCGCACCGCCATCCCAGCGGCCATCCGTCTGCCCGGTCTTCCAGGTCATCGTGTCCCCGTGGCCGTTCACTCCGGCCGTCCAGGTTACCGCGTCCACGATCTCGACGCTCAGGTGCCCCTGATTGTTCACCCTCCATTCGTAGCCAAAGTTGTCCTGCTCAGAGGAAGACCACCTCACTTGCAAAAGCCCCGCCTCTTTCATCTGCCTGAGCACTAATCCCACGCCCTCCTGGTCGGTGTTCAGGCCGAACAAATCGAAGTCCCATTCCGTTGCGTTTCCGCCGGCGTAGTCATCCAGCCCCTCCAAGATGATGGTCAAGTCCTGCCCGTTATCCACCAACTCCGACAAAGAGATCGAAGTGTACCCATTCTGACTGCAGTGGAAGACAAGTCCGTGGCTCGACCCACCTTCCTCCAACGTCAGCGTGTGCAGGGCGTTATCGGCTGTCGTGCCGGAGAGGACATCGAGCTTGCCGCCATTTCCCAGGCTGATGTTGCCCGTCTCCGCCTTCACGGCTCCGGTCACACCCAGCGTTCCCTTGTTCACCCGCACCGTAGCGCCTTCGCCCATCGTCAGACCGCCGCCCACGTTCATGGAGCCGCCATCCTGCCAGTC
>CANQSS010000092.1 GCA_947626545.1 uncultured Akkermansia sp.
CAGAGAATGCAAGACTGAAGTGCCGATTTTATTTTATCCCTTCATTATCTGTCTCAGCGAATTTGCCGGAGACCCGACGATTCTGGAAAATGCGGTTCTCTTCGCGCCCTCGGCGCACGAGCTCCCCAAATCGTAGATCCTTATTGTATGTATTTCCCGGTGATGGAGACCTGGCAAGCGGCGATGTCAGCAGGGGTGCCACAGGCGATGATTTTACCTCCCAGTTCACCGCCGCCGGGTCCCATGTCGATGATGTAGTCGGCGTTTCGGATGATATCTAGGTCATGTTCAATGATGATGACAGTTGCCCCGTGGGCAACAAGAGTACGGAACACGTGCAGCAGGCTTTCTACATCCAGTGGGTGGAGTCCAATGGTCGGCTCATCGAACACAAAGACAGTCTCCTCCTGACCGCGTCCCATCTCGCCGGCAAGTTTGAGTCGTTGCGCCTCACCGCCTGATAGTCCCGGTGTTTCCTCTCCTAGGGTCAGGTACCCCAATCCGAGGTCATGCAGCACTTGCAGCCTGCGTGCCACAAGAGGTAGATCTGAGCAAGCTGACAGAGCTTCATCAATGCTCATATCCATTAGTTCTGGTAGGGTATTGGCTCGGCCTCCCTTTTTAGGCACGCGTCGAATACAGTTGGCCTCTTTCGCATAACGTGAACCGCCGCAGCTTGGACAGGGAATCTGCACATCAGGTAAGAATTGGACATCCAAATTGATGATGCCAGTGCCATCGCAGGTGGAGCAGCGAAGACGCCCGGTGTTGTAAGAGAAATCACCAGATTTGTAGGCGCGTTCCTTGGCGTCAGGGGTACGGGCGAAGACCTTGCGAAGCTCATCGTGTACATCCGCATAGGTGGCGACTGTGGAGCGCACGTTGATACCGATGGGTGAGGCATCAATTAGCTTCACTTGGGTAATGCCTTCCGCGCTGATGCTGCGCACGTGCTCAGGCATTTTTTGCCCCTTTAATTTGGATTCCAATGCGGGCACTAGGCTCTCAAGAATCATGGTTGTCTTGCCGGATCCTGACACACCGGTGATGACACTTAGACGACCTTTTGGAAAATCCACCTGTAAAGGTTTGACGGTGTGGATCGCATCGGTGGATAGACTGATACGCCCGAGATCAAACATCTTTTTGGGGGGTAGGGGAGCGCTGATGCAGATCCGCCGCTTGCCGGTGAGAAAGGGTGCGATGCGTGAGTGAGGATCGCGCATAACCTGCTTGAGCGGTCCTTGCGCAATGATACGTCCGCCGCCAGCTCCAGCTTCCGGCCCAAGCTCAATGAGCCAGTCAGCTTCTCGCAGTATTTGTGTATCATGATCCACGAGGACAACAGTGTTGCCATCTGCCATTAAATCACGCATTACGGCGGTTAGTCCCTCGATATTGGAAGGATGCAGGCCGATGGAGGGTTCATCGAGCACATAAAGCACACCCGTGGTGCGGTTGCGTACGGCACGCGCCAGCTGCATGCGTTGACGTTCACCGGTGGAGAGTGTGGACGCCGCGCGATCCATTGACAAATACGAGAGCCCTAAATCTATGAGTCGTTTTGACGCGCTGTGGAAAGAGGCACAAATGCTTTCTGCCATCGGACTCATCTCGCGCGGCAGAGAGGCCGGTACACCGCGCACCCATTCCTCAAGCTCGGCCAGTGGAAGTGTGCATACCTGCGCCAGAGAAAGACCTCGCAGACGCGGGGCTCGTGCACGATCACTCAAGCGAGTTCCTCCACACTCCGGGCATATATCACGGCGCAGGAATTTTTCTACGCGTTTCATTCCCTTTTCGTCCTTCACTTTAGAGAGTGCGTTTTCCACGGTGTATGTGGCATTGAAGTATGTGAAATCCATATCGCCTGCAGCACCGCTGGTCATGTTTTGGTAGATGATATTTTTCTTCACTGCGGGGCCGTGAAAAACAATATCGCGCTCCTTTTTGGTAAGCTTGCAGAAGGGCACATTCGTCCTCACTCCCATTTCGCGCGCAATATCCTTCATCAGCGACCACATAAGCGTTTGCCATGGCGCCACCGCACCCTCATCGATGGTGAGTGACTCATCGGGCACCAGCGTACTCTCATCTACGGTCAGCACGATTCCCGTGCCATCGCAGCGCTTGCACGCGCCTTGGCTGTTGAATGCCAACTCCTCTGCTCCGGGTGCCATAAAATGCTCTCCGCATTCAGGGCACACCAATTCCTGATCTGCCGCCACATGCAGGGAGGGGGGAACATAGTGTCCTTTCGGGCAACGATGACTCGCCAAGCGCGAGAACATGAGCCGAATCACGTTGAGCAACTCTGTGCCTGTGCCGAAAGTACTGCGTATGCCCGGCACTCCCGGCCTCTGCCGCAGTGCGAGCGCCGCTGGCACGTACAGCACATCATCTACCTGCGCTTTTTCCGCCTGCGTCATGCGGCGTCGAGTGTATGTGGAAAGCGATTCTAGGTAACGCCGCGAGCCCTCAGCATACAGGATTCCCAATGCTAGGGATGATTTGCCGGATCCAGAAACCCCAGCAATGCTTACCACTTTGTGCAGGGGTACATCCACGTCGATATTCTTCAGATTATGTACCCGTCCGCCGCGCACTTGTATCCACTCCGGTTGTTTTACCATTTGCTCCTCGCTCATACTTCTATTAAAGCACGTTTCCGTGATTTATCCAGCGCAAAGATTCAACTGAAACGTGGGGTACATCGGGGCAAACGCATTTGAGAGAAGTTAATCAACAGAGAAAATGCTCTTATTGGCTGATATCATTGCCTATACGTATCAAAAAACGCACGCCCTTTGTCGGAACAGTGTACCGATAAACATGGTAAATTGGCGCGTTAGAGGAAAGGCTAGGCTAGCGGTTACATTTGTCGTGCTTCGCGGATGTCTTGAATGGTGACGACAGGTATAAGTTCGTGCGGCGCAGTGAGAAAAGAAGATGGAATGTCGCTTGGAGCGATCAGAAAGTGTGGGGTGCAGGGTATCCTGTGTCCAGCGCCGTTGATCGTGATTTCCGGGCGGAGAATGAGCACAATTTGCTTGGCTGTCTGGCAGGCAGCATGTGCCCATTCAGCTTGCAAAGCATGCTCGTAAGCAATACTCTGCGGGGACGCGGCGACTGCCGGGCAGAGCAGAGCGAGATCCGGGCGATGCGCGTGCATGAAATCCAACGCGCCTCCCTCAGCGAGGATAAGTCTCGTCTGCTTGTCTAATACACCGCCTGGCAGGGTTATGCTCTGTGTGAGTGCGGGGGCACGCAGAGCATCCGCCATGCGCAGGGAGGGAGTGAGCAGACTGCACGAGCCTCTGTCGAGCTGCGCGAGCGCGTGCCTCAGCAACGGGGTATCATCCGCGTATATGCAGGTGTTCTCTGGTACATGAGAGAGGATAAGGCGAATGAATTGAGATTCCATGCGTACTGCGTCATCGTCGCTGCCGGTAGGAGGCATGTAACGCGCACCCCCGTGCACGCGACGCAGGAGGTTTTGTTGCTGCAGAGCGATGAAATCATTGCGCACAGTTTCCTCAGTTACACCTAGCTCATGCGCAACGCCGGCAGTTCGAAGGTAGCCACGCCGCTCCAGCAGGGAGAGCAAGAGAGAACGCCTTTCGTGCGGCACATACATGGTGTACCTATTGAACGATATTTTGCAGCTCGTGCAGGATGCTTTGGGTGGCTTTGCTAAACTGTCCGGATGCTTGCTGCGGCAGGCACTCGCGCGCGTGTACGGTTAGCTCGCGCAGTCGAAGCGCTATTGTTTCCGCCCGGCGCAAAATGATGGGCTCATTACCTGTGCTGCGTTCGTGGATAAGCATGATCGTAGCCAACAAGTGGGAGATAAGGCCGGCAAAAACGGAAAGAATTTGTTCCACCTCATTGTTGTTGCGGTAGCGCTCGTAATGTGAGGTGATGTGTTCACGTATTACCGAAATGAGCTGTGCAACGGCCCTGAAAAGCCGTGTGCGCATGGCGCGTCGCAATCGGCGAGCATCCTCACGATTCATAAAATCGGTGACTTGCCAGCCGGACCATGTGTGGGTGAGAGTGAGATCGTAACCATGTTCAGCATCAGTGGCAAGGTTGTCCAGAAACTCAATCTGGTCGAGTACAAAAGCTTCGGCTATGACCCCGCGACAATGCGTCATGTACTTATGGCAGACGGAGGGGAGTATAGCCATGTACGCCTCGGCGCGGTTAAGAACGGTGTCCCACTTGCAGCTCGGCATATCCTTGCCCAGCATGTTCAATCCTGGACCACGGAAGTTCGCCACATTCGCCAGCACGTGGTCGTGCAGCGCAGACATGTTGAGCAACTCTTGTGTGTTCTCGATCGCTAGCGTGCATTCCCACTTCGGCAGGGAAATCTCACTGCACGCAAAATCCTCCCCTTCCACAAGCACACGCATCTCTGTGCCCTCAAAAAACTCCAACGACAGCATGTTAGAGAGGTGGGCGGTATCGAGAGATGAGGGCTGACGTCGCGAGAAAGTCATATCTCCGGCAATGAGAGGAATTTTGCTTTTGCTGAGTTTGTGGAGATAGCGGTAGAGCTGGATTTGCTGTGAGACGGCACGCGGAGGGGACCCCTTGCGCTCAAAGACCACGTGACAGCCCGCTATATCCCCCAGGCAATCGCCGGGGATAGACAGCTGCACCTCTTTCTTCTCCCGCGCAACGCGTAGAGTGAGACGTGTGATGCCGCGCACGGTGTTATCGATGACACCTCCGCAAACGATGGATGTGAGATCAATCAGCATGATTCGACGGAGTGTAAAAGGGTGCGGGTAGTGTACGTGCAAGTTCTTCCACACGCGCAGGGGCGTTCATTAGCTCGGTGACAGCATCCCAGCGACCAGTCAGAAAAGCCTCGCGAGGTTCGGCGGGCATGTGCAGGGCGAAAACAGTGGCTCCATCTGTAAGTTGCATCGTCTGTAGATCCAGCTCCCACTCCGTTTCCGGATGAACTGCAAGTTTTGCATTGATGATCGCAAGGTCTGCTGCATTCGCACACACGCAGGGCAAGCCGATACCGGAGGAATTACCGAAGAATATCTCCGCGAAGCTCTCCGCTACTACAGCACGGATGCCGGAGCGTTTGATGGCTTGTGGGGCGTGCTCGCGTGAGGAGCCACAGCCGAAATTCTCGCCGCCGATGAGGATGGAGGCGCCGACGTGTTGAGGATCGTCGATTAGGTGTCCCTTGCTCGAGCCGTCGGCATGGAATCGCTCATCATAGAACATTTTCCCGGCCAATTCATCAAAGGTCACGCACTTCAGGAAGCGCGCGGGGATGATACGGTCGGTATCCATGTTGGCACCGGGCACCGGGACTACTTTGCCGGTGATCTTGGTGATAGGGTGGAGAGTCGCAGGCATGGTAGTTTAAAATTGAGTATCGTGGAAGACCTCTCGCGGGTCACTGACGTTGCCGGTGATAGCTGTTGCGGCAGCCATAAGTGGACTCATGAGAAGGGTTCGTCCGGTAGGACTGCCTTGGCGTCCCTTGAAATTGCGGTTACTTGTCGAGGCACACAGCTGATCCCCCACGAGTTTATCCGGGTTCATGGCGAGGCACATCGAGCAGCCGGGCAAACGCCATTCAAATCCTGCTTGGCGAAAAATATCAGCAATGCCTTCCTCTTCGCTCTGTTTGGCGGTCATTTGCGAACCAGGTACGGCCAATGCACGCACTCCGGGAGCCACGTGCTGTCCTTTCAGCAGCGGTGCCACAGCTCGGAAATCTTGCATGCGCCCATTTGTACAGGAACCGATGAACACGACATCCACCTTCTTCCCTTTTATCTGCTCCCCGGGGACAAACTTCATGTATTTGTACGCCGCTTCCCATGCACGCTTTTGCTCGTCATTTTTTGCTTGGCTCAGTTCGGGCAGGGCAGCAGAAATACCAATGCTCATGTCCGGAGAGGTTCCCCACGTGACCGTAGGTTCAATGTCTGCCGCCTCTATGCGCACAATGTCATCATACACCGCGTCCACATCGCTCGCGAAGCTTTTCCAGCGCTCTACAGCAGCATCCCAATCTGCACCCTTCGGGGCATAGGGACGTCCTTTCAGGTAGGCAAAAGTGGTTTCATCGGGGTTCACATACCCGCAGCGTGCCGCACCCTCAATAGCAAGGTTGCAGAGTGTGAGACGTCCGTCCATATCCATTTGCTCCACAACAGAGCCGGCGAATTCATACGCATAGCCTAGCCCGCCTTGCGCGCCGAGTCTGCCGATGATATGCAGCGCTACATCCTTGGCTGTAACACCTGGACGCAGGCTCCCATCCACGCGTACCTGACGAACTTTGAGTGGGGAGAGAGCAAGTGTCTGTGTGGCCAACACGTCGCGCACTTGGGTGGAGCCTATGCCCATGGCGACGGCTCCCAGTGCGCCGTGTGTAGCGGTGTGCGAATCACCGCACACAATGGTCATGCCCGGTTGGGAGATGCCCAGCTCTGGTCCAATCATATGCACGATGCCTTGCTGCCCGCTCGACAGGTCGAAAAAGCGGATTCCCGCCTCTCGGCAATTGCTACGCAGAGCGGAAATCATCTTTTGTGCGCGTTCATCCGCGAAGGGCTCCTGTTGGTTGTCTGTGGGAATGATATGATCCACCGTCGCAAAGGTGCGCTCCGGATGCAGCACCGGCAACCCGTTTTCTCGGAGCATTGCAAAGGCTTGGGGGCTGGTCACCTCATGTACATAATGTGTGGCGATGAACAACTGTGTGCGCCCGTCCGGCAACGCCCCCACTGTATGCGCCTCCCATACTTTTTGGTACAGTGTCTTACCCATACTATCTGTTTACCGACAACTCTACCACGCTCCACCCCACCCCGTCAAGAGGCTCCTGTGGCATGCTGGGGCAAACTAGAATATGTGTTTGCTATTTACAATTTACGGTGGATAGAGAGCGAGAAGTACAAAGGAGTGGCGGATAAGTGGTTCGGGATTTCCGAACAACTGGAGGGGAAGCTGAGGAATAATGAGGTGCTGACGGTGGACGAGAGGCGACAGCTGGAGGATAATGTGGTGGAGGCTATGTCCACGCTGTTCCGGAGTGGGATGGTGAGTGATGCGATGACGCCGGAGGGGGATTTGCCGGGGTGGATGAGACCGGTGATAAGCGCGTGCGCGGAGGCGAGTACGCATGCGCCGGAGTATGCGGTGATTGGGGATGCGCTGAGGGAGATGGAGGAAGAGGCGAGGACGTCAACTGATGGAGCTAAACGCTACCAGCAAGCTGTGAATAAGCTGATGGCGAATAATAGGGATGTGCTGGAGAGGATGTTTAAGGAGTACCGGGAGGATCCGACGGCGGAGCAGATTGCGAGGATGGAGGAGGAGGTGAAGAGGGCGCAGGATGAGCAGGATGCGCGAGTGGGGAGGGGGAGGAGTATTGTGCCGGAGGAGACGGAGGCGAGGATTGCAGACTTTGCAGCGGAGGAACAGAGAGAGGCAGAAGCGCGGGCTGCGGAGGAAGCGGAGGCGCAGGAGGAAGAAAACGAGGCGCGAGAGGATATTAAGGATTTGCCGGGGAATGAGGGGATGAGCGAGGAGGAGGTGACGCGGGAGCGGGCGGAGAGGTATGCGGAGGCGCAGGAGGAGAGGACGGCGCAAGACCCGGCGGCGGTGGAGGATACGGAGGGGATTTTTTCCGGCGGGAGGTATGTGCTGGTGCAGTCTGAGGGTTTTGGGGATGTGAAGGCGGGGATGGTGGCTGTGGGGTTGATTAGTCTTGGGGCGGAGGGGACGCCGAGGGGGGCGAATTATGAGGGGTTGAGGATAGGCAGCGATGCGCATTATCGACCGGGGCATGAGCCGATTTATTTGTGGCAGAGGGCGAATGGGGAGCTGGTGGTGATTGATGGGCACAACAGGCTGCTGCGGGCGAAGCTGGC
>CANQSS010000093.1 GCA_947626545.1 uncultured Akkermansia sp.
TCGTCGTCAGGCTACCGCTGTAGTCGCCGCCCCTCACGGTCAGCGTGCCCGCAGCATTCACCGCGCCGCTCGCGCCGTTCAAGCTCTCCATCGTCACTGTCTTCGTGGAGCTCAGCGTCAGCGTTCCGTTATTCACCGTCGTCGCGCCGACATTTGCCGCCGCGCCGAGTTTCAGGTCGCCACCGTTCAGTTCCACAGTCCCCACGCTTGTAGCCTTCGTGAAGCTCAGCGTACCGGCTTTCGCGTTCACGCTCGTTGTCAGAGCTTCTTCTGCCGTGAACGTCTGCGCGCCGTCGCCATCCATCGTGATGGAGCTCACTCCGCTCATCGAATCACTGAAGCTGCCGCCGTTGCCGTCAATCGTCAGATCCTTGCCGTTCAGCGTGCCGGTGCCCTTGATGCCGTCCACAGTCAAGCTGCCCTGCCACGCCAGCTCGCCGCCGCTCATTGCAACATTTCCCTCAATTTGGTTAGTGTTAGCATTTGTCGCAAACGCCAGCTTCGTGCCGGTGCTCAGGCTGACCGCGCCATCCACGATATTCGTCGTGCCGTTCAGCGTGATCGTACCCGCCGTCAGGTTGGTGCCGATCGAACCGACTGTCACATTCTTGGTTCCCGTGCTACCGAGGACGAGCTCGCCGCCGCTCACCTTCAGGCTCGTGGCGCTCATATCCAGCGTGCCTTCCGTTCCGATGGTCAGCTTGCCTGCCGTCACGGTCAGGTTCTCGCCGCCAAAGCCATTGCTCAGCGTGTAGCCATTCTGTCCCTCAGTACCCATGTACGTGTCATCGGTGTACGTCAGGTCGTTCTCGATCGTGCCGCTGAACGTGCCGTCCGCATCGGTGAGCGTCACCTTGCCGCTGCCGGTAATCGTGCCGGCACCATCTTCCAAGTTGCTCAGCGTCAGCGCGCCGTCCGTCGTCACCGTGCCCTTCGTCAGCGACAGCGTGCCAACCGTGCCGCCCCTCTCCAGGGTCAGGCTGCCGTTAGTCACGTTGATTGCACCCTTGTAATCGGTCGTCACCGCCTTCTCTAGGGTCATGTTGCCGCCCGTCAACGTCAGGTTGCCCGTGCCGCTCAGCGTTCCGGTGACCGTGGTATCCACGCCGAAGCTCGCAGCCTCATTCAGCGTCAGGTTCTTCACCTCCAAGGAGTCGCCCGCGCCGTCGTTGCTGCCGAAGGTGTAGTCCCCAGCGTCCACCTTCATGTTGCCCGCCACGATCGCGCCCTCGAGCTTCACGTCCCTGTTACCAGCAATCTCGAGATCACCGAAGGTCACGTCCTTGCCCTCACGGAAGCCGGTCTTGTTGGTGCTTCCCTCCATGTTCCAGTCGTCGTGACCCTCATCCTCACCCTGCAAGTTCCAGACGGCATCACCTTCACTACCCGCCCAAGTCAGCGCACCCGCTGCCTCTTCGTAGTGCAGGTAGCCATCCTTCTCCAAGTACAGATCATAGCCATCCTCCAGCTCGAGACCGGAGCCATTGACGTTCACCTTGTCCATCCAACTGGAGATGTCGTTATTCCCCGTCTGGAAGAGCTGGTAGCCCTTGCTACCGATGTTGGCGAGGTCGTCCTCTGTCAGCATCAGTTTCAGCGTGTGATCTCCGCTCATACCATCCAGCTTAATCTTCGTGCTGCTCAAGCCCTCGCTGAAGCTCAACTCCGTGTCACTCTTCAGCGTGATCGCACCGAAGCTGAAGGTGTCCCTACCCAGCTCCAGCTTGCCGCCCAGCGTCAGACCGCTCAATCCGGTGCCGCTCATCTCAGTAATGCTGCCGCCATTACTCAGGTCGAGCGTACCGCTCGCCGCATTCAGGCTCGCAATGCTGCTGCCCTCCGCCAGACTCAGCGTGCCGTTCGTCATCACAACATTGCCGTCCGTCAACGCTTTCCCAATCTTCAGGTTGCCGTTCGTCATCGTGAGTTCGCTGCCATCGTAGCGGCCCAAGATGTATGTCCCGCCCTGGAAGTTCAGCTTCGTGCTCACCGTGCCGTCGAAGGTGCCCAACGCAGCCGTCAGGGTCAGCGTGCCCTCACCCGTGACATTGCCGCCTTGCTGACCCGTCAGCCCCGTGGCAGTCATCGTGCCATCCAGCGTCAGGGTATGAGTCGCCACCTCCAACGCGCCAACCTCTGCGCCCTTGCCGCCGTACGTGAAGGCGCCGCCCAAGGTCAAGCCGTTCGCCTTCAGGCTGCCGCTGTACTCGCCGCTGTTCACGGTCAGTTTACCCTTAGCATCCACCGTGCCGCTCTCGCCATTCAGGCTCGCCAGCGTAACACCAGTCGCCGCACTCAGGGTCAGGCTGCTCTTGGTGCCGTCCAGAGTGACCGCCCCCACCTGCTCCGCCGCCGTCAGCGTCAACGCTCCGCCGGTGATGTCCACCTTGGCGTCTTTCTTCATTGTTCCGGCGATCGTCAGCTTGCCATTCTCCACGGTCAAACTGCTGCCGTTGAAGTTCTGCACGGAGAACGTGCCCTTGCCCGTGTAGGTCAGATCCACGCCGACCGTGCCATTAAACGCACCGGCAGTCGTGCTGGCGTACGTGAGCGTGAGAGAGGAAGCTTGCGCATCATCACCCTCCTTGTTCTTGATCTCTCCATTACCCGTCAGGTCGCCGGCAATCATTGTCGCGCCATCCAGGATCAGGTTGCCGTCCTTCACGTCAATCGCGCCGACCGTCGTTTCCTCCGTGCCCGAGTACGTGAAGCCGTCCTTAGCAGCCGCGAGCGTTCCCGCTACCTCCAGTGTGCCGTCGAAGCTGCCGCCCAGGGTCAGGGTATTCTTCGTTCCGGTACTCACCACCGTGCCGGTATCGCCGCTCAGGTGCGTGATCTCACCGCCCTTCGCGAACTCAATGCTGCCGTCGCCGCTCAGCGTCACATTCTCGTTGCTCAACGTCGCGTCCGCATCGAACTTCAACGTGCCTTCCGTCACGCTCACCGTACCGTCCAAATAGCCACCCCTCTTGAACTCCAAGGTACCGCTCGTCACGGAGAAGTCGTTGGTGTTGGCGCTGTCCACGCTCCCCACTGCTTGACTCAGGATCTGCGTGCCGTCGCCTGCCATCGTCAGGTTCACGTACCCAAGCGTGCCTTGGAAGGTTCCGCCGTCGCCGGTGATGATCAGGGTACGTCCCTGCGCCGGCTCCTCCTCAACCGTCAGGTCGCCAGCGGTGCTGCCCGCCAGGCCGCCGACCGACAGATCGCCCGTCCAGGTCAGCTTGCCGCCCACGTTCAGCGTCACCACGCCATCGATGCTGTTCGTCACGCCGTTCTTAAACTCCAACTCGGCTTTCGTCAGCAACACATCGCCTACCACGGTGTTCGTGTCCGTGCCGTTCAGGGTCAGTTTACCTTTCAGGTTATCCTTGGTAATACCGCCCACGCTGACAGTCTTGGTATTCTTACCGCCCAACACAAGCCCCGTGTCCGCACCGATGTTCAGGGTCGTATCGACCACATTCACCTCCGTCGTCTCCTTCGTTGCCGTCGCGAGTGTCAGCGTGCCCTTCTTCACGGTCAGGCTGTCGCCGGTGAACTCTCCGCTCAGCGTGTAGTTTCCACCCGCCGCATCGTAGATCAGGTTGCCGGTGATGTCGCCCGCGAAGGTGCCTTCTCCATCGGTCAAGGTCAGGTCACCTTCCACGGTGATGCTGCCTGCGGTGACCCCTTCCTCCGAGTCAGTGCCCACCGGGATGCTGTCCTCTAGCTCACCGACCGTCAGGTTATCCCTCGCAGTCACGGTGCCTCCGGTCGCCGTCAAGGTGCCAATCGTGCCGCCGCTGCTCAGGCTCAGGGTGCCGCTCGCCACGGTAACCGATCCCTTGTACCCGGTCACAGCCTCGTCGATCGTCAACTTCGCATTCGCGCCATTCACGGTCAGGTTGCCAGTCGTCGTAGTACCGCTCAAGCTCTCCACCTCGGTCGTATTCGCGAAGGTGACGCTCGCCGTTCCTTCCACAGTCAACGCACCCTCCACGGTGATCTCCGCACCGCTGAACGTCCACGTGCCGCTCGCCACGGTCATCCTTGCCGCAGCGACGCCGTCCGGAGCCACATCGACTGCGTTGACTTTGTCCTCGGCGCCCTCGCCGGTCACGAATTGGACCTCGTCGTGGTTCATAAACGCGACCTTCTGCGTCAGACCCTCCATCGTCCAGATCAGTTCGGACGTGTCCCAAGTGAAGTTGTTGAGGTCACTTGTGCCGCCGGTGAGTGTCAGCGCGCCCTCCGCAGTCATCAGCTGCAGGTAGCCGGTGTCCGTCAGCTGAAGCTGCTCACGTTTGTCCAGTGCAAACTCCTGCTCCCCGTCCATGAATCTCAGCTTACTGAACAGATCCTTGTCCTTCAGCACACCGCCCGCGAAGAGCTGCAGTCCCGCACCCCTCAGCAGATCCTTCTCCAAGTCCTTCAGGTCGATCGTGAGCTTATTATCCTGGACAACACTCAGCGAAGTCATCGTGAGCGTCGTGAGGTTCGTGCCATTCAAGCCCACAACATCCAAGGTCGCCGCGCCTGTCAGGCTCACCTCGCCCAGTGTCGCCGCCGTCAGTGCGCTCAGATCGAGCGTCGTGCCACCCGCCAGCGTCAAGCTGCTCAGACCGCCGTTCATCGCAGCGATGCTTGTCGTTCCAGCGCCCAGCTCGAGGCTGCCGCCGTTCGCATTCAAGGTGCTGATCGTGCCGCCCGCGCTTAGGGTCACCTTGCCCGTGCCCAACGTCAGGTTCGCACCGTTGCCGCCGAACTTGCTGCTCAGGGTCACCGCTCCGTCTCCCGCGGTCAGGTTGGTCTCAATCGTCACGCCCGAGCTCACATCCTGACCACCAGCGTTAGCCAGCGTGAGTTCACCCGTGCCACTGATCGTGCCCGTCGTTCCATCCAGACCCGTCGCCGTCATTGTGCCATTCAGCGTCAGCGTCTTGTCGTCCACATTCAGCGTACCCACGCTCGCGCTGCTGCCGTTGTAGGTGAATGCACCACCCAAGGTCAGTCCGGTCGTCGCGCTCAGCGCACCGCTGTACTCACCGCTCTTCACGGTCACCGTGCCGCTCGCCGTCAGCGTTCCGCCCGTGCCGCTGAGTTTATTCAGCGCGGCAGCATCGCCACCCAGCTCCAAGACGCCGCTTCCGCTCAGAGTCACCGTGCCACTCGAGCCCACCCCGCCTTCCAGCACCAGTGTGCCGCTACTCACGGTGATATCCTTGACAGTGAACGCATTTTCGTCGGCCTTCGTGCCCTTGATGGTCTGCGTGCCCGCGCCGTTCATGCTCAGGCTCACGCCGCTGATCGAATCCACCGTCGCGCTCGCCGTTACCATCGTATCCAGCTCGAGTGTGCCCGTGCCGCTGATGGTGCCGCTTGTCGTGCCGGTCAGCTCGGAAACGGTCAGGGTGATGCTATTACCGCCCAGCTTCACCGTACCCGCATCCGTCAGACTCAGCCCATCATTGACCTGTGTGTTCGCGTTCACATTCAACGCGTCCGCCAGATTCAATCCGTCCCTGAAGGTCGTCGCGCCGCTCACCGTCAACGTGCCCGTCACGCTGCCCGCGCCGCTAACAACGCCGCCCTGCTCCAGAGTCAACGTTCCTCCAACCGTCAGTTTATCCAAATCGTTCTGCGCCGCCGTGAAGCTCAGCGTACCACCGCTCAGCGTGAAGCTGCCGTCCACCGTGCCGCCGAAGTCGCCGTCGCCGTTCTTCACCGTGATGTCGCCCTGCACCGTGCCGTTGCCGTTCAGATCCTTCACCTCGATGCTGTCGCCCTGCACCTTGCTATCCACGGTCAGCGTGCCGTTGTAGCCGTTCGTACTCAGGTTGACCGTTCCGCCGCTCACCGTCAACGTGCCTTCGCCGCTAAGCCCGTTCACCTCGCTGCTGGCGGTGCTGCTCACGGTCAATGTACTGCTGCCCTTCAACTCCGCAGAGCTCAGCACGCTCTTCACGGTGCCGCTCAGGGTGAGTTCAACGCTATTCCCCAACACCAGCGCGCCGTTCAGGCCGCCGCTCAGCTCGTGCCCCGTGCCCTTCTGCACCGTCAACGTGCTCACAGAGAGCTGTCCGCTGAAGTTGCTAGCCTCCGCACCCGTAATGGTCAGGTTGCTGCTCGTTGCCTCAATCCGTCCCGCACCCTCCAGCCGTCCGACGCTCAGGCCACCGCTCCAATTCAAGTCGCCGCCGTTCACCGTCAACGCACCCTCGATGGCCTTCGTGCCATCGCCATACAGATTCAGCGTGCTGTTGTCGCCCATGGTCAGGCTGTCCAGCGTTGTATTGCCGGTCCTGATGGTCAACTGCGCACCGTCTTTCAAGGTCACCAGCTCAGCGAAGTTGTTGGTTCCGCCGCCATCCACCGTCATCTTCGCCTCGCCGCTCAGGGTCACAGTCTCGCTCAGCGTGTTGCTCGTGCTGCCACTCATCGTCAGCGAGCCGTCGGTCAGGGTCAGCTCACTCGTGACATTCACCGTAGTCGCAGAGCCGCCGCCCAGGATCAGATTCGCGCCGCTGTGCAGGCTCACCTTACCGCCCAGCGTCAGGGTATCCGCACTATCACCGTTCGCGCCGGTGATGGTCAGGGTACCACTGCTCACCGTCAGGCCGTTGGTCTTGCCGAACGCGCCCGACAGCGTGAACTCACCGCCCTTGTAGGTCAGATCCGTGCTGATCGCGCCGCCGAACTCTCCATCCGCCGTCAGCGTCAGGGAACCTCCGCCCGTGATCGCGCCGCCCGTGCCGCTCAGCGCATCCAGCGTGAGGGTCTGACTCTCGCTGATGCTCACCGCACCCGCGCCGCTCAGCACGAGCTCATCCAGCGCACCGCCCTCCACCAGGGTCACCGTACCGCCGCTCACGCTCATCGTCCCCGTGTACCCACTGCCCGCCTTGTTGCTCAGCGCGCTCTTCAGGTTGAACTGGCCGCCCGTCACGGTCAAATCGCCGTCGCCAACCAGGCTGCCGTTCACGGTCACCGCACCATTGCCGCCGAAGGTCGCATCCGAATCCAGCTCGAGTATCCCTTCCTTCTCCTTATTGAGCCCGGAACCGCCGATCGTGATCGAATCGACGTCCTCATTGTCACTCTCGGCATTGAAGGTGTACGCCCTGTCCTTCACGGTCATGCTGTTCACCTTGATCGCACCGTCGTAGGCGATAACGTTGCCCTTAGCGTCCGCCTGACTGCCCAACGCGCTGAAGACGACGTCGCGTCCCGACTGGAACACCGTGGTGGCGTCCACCTTGTGCCCGACGTACCAGTCGTTGTCATCATCACTCTCTGCCTCCCACTTGAGTTGACCTTCCGGATCCTGACCGCTCCACACCAGCTCGTTGCCCACAATCTCGAGGTGGATTGCGCCGTCCGTGCCGAGGTACAGGTCGTACAGGTCATAGCCTTCTTTCTCCTGAATCGCGAAGGTCACCAGGTTCACCCAGCTCAAGTCAGGACCCGAGATCTTGAAGAGATTGTACACCGCCTCATGGGTGCCGCTGCTTTGTGCCGCGCGGTACAAATCCTCCAGTTGCTGCTCATTAAGATCGATCTCCAGACTGTGACCCTCGTCCCTCAGACCGGTCACGCTTCCCACCTCGATCGTCAAACTGGTCAAACTCCCTCCCTTTTGGCCATCCTCAGGCTTTTCGCCAAGGGCCAGCTTCACATTCCCCTGAATATCCCAATCCCCGAGCTTATACTCCTGCTGCGTCGTCAGCCTCAGCGCGCCTTCGTTCAAGGTCAATTGCGTCAGGCTGCCGTTCATCGTGCCGATGCTCGTGTTACCAGCCAGCGTCAACGCACGTGTCTCACCTTCGCCCGCCTCCAAGTTCGTAATCGTGCCGCCTTGCGTCAGCGCCAACGTGCCCTGCGTCAACGTTACCTGCGCGCTTGTCAGCGCCGTGCCCAGCGTGAGGGTCTTGCTCTCT
>CANQSS010000094.1 GCA_947626545.1 uncultured Akkermansia sp.
CTCAAGTGACTTGATACGGTATAAGGGGTACTGACTTCTTAAGTACGAACATGAAATACACAAAATTAGGCAACACGGGCGTGGATGTGTCACGCATTTGTTTAGGCTGCATGAGTTTTGGCAAACCGGGAACAGAACATGGTGTCTTTCCATGGGCAAAAGACTATGATGATGCCAAGCCCATTTTCAAAAAAGCTGTTGATTTGGGCATCAACTACTTTGATACGGCAAACGTTTACCAACTCGGCACGAGCGAGCAGGTGACAGGGAGGCTTATCCATGACTTCGGATTGAACCGGGATGAAATCGTGGTTGCGACAAAGGTGCATTTCGCCATGCGGGATGGCAGACCCAATGGCGGTGGTTCTTCCCGTAAGAATATCCTCGCTGAGATCGATCACAGCTTGCAGCGTCTCGGACTGGATTACGTCGATTTGTACCAGATTCATCGTCTTGATCACGATACTCCGATGGAGGAGATTATGGAAGCCCTGCACGATGTGGTCAAGAGTGGGAAGGCTCGTTATATCGGCGCGTGTACGATGTTTGCCTGGGAGCTGGAGCGTCTCAACAACATTGCCGAGCGGAACGGATGGACAAAATTGGTCTCTATGCAATGCCAGTACAACCTTATCTACCGCGAGGAGGAACGCGAAATTCTACCCCTCTGTCGTGATCGTAAAATGGCCGTTGTGCCGTGGAGTCCTCTGGCAGGTGGACGTTGTGCGCGTCCCTGGGGGACACAAACGGCGCGTACTGCCATTGATGCAGTGTCACCGATGGTGTGGGGAGGCACCATGAAGCAGGATAAGCCTGTAGTCGATGCGCTGGAGCAGGTTGCCGGGAAAAACGGACACAGCATGGCACAGGTCGCTCTGGCCTGGATGCTTGGCAAACCCGGCATTACGGCTCCTATCGTTGGCTCCACATCTGCCAAACACATTGAGGAAGCTGTTGCGGCGCTGGACATCTCTCTCAGTCCGGAGGAGGTTGCCGCGTTGGAAGCACCCTATGTTCCGCACGTTAAAACCGGCGCCTATTGATTTTGGCACTGGCGTGAAAGATTTGTCCTCAAGAAGGTTGATCTTATGGAAAAAGATGAGCTATGGCAAAGTTTAGCAGATTACTTTCTTTCAATCAACAATAGGAGGTTTCCACGATGATAAAAGAAGTTATGCTTGTCACAGGTGCGGGACAGCTCAGCATGGCGATTGCCCGGCGCGTCGGTTTCGGTAAAAAGATCATTCTTGGCGACAAAAAGAAAGATCATGCAGATGCCATCGCCAAAATCATGAATGACGCGGGTTTTGATGTTGTTCCTATGGAAATGGATCTGTCCAGCCGCGGGTCCATCCTGACGTTGATTGCCGAGGGACAGAGGTATGGCGAGATCAAGATGCTTGTCAATGGGGCGGGCGTATCTCCCAGCCAAGCCTCCATCGAAGCTATTTTGAAGGTCGATCTCTACGGAACGGCGGTACTGCTTGAAGAAGTCGGGAAAGTCATAACGGAGGGCGGTACAGGTGTGACGATCTCCAGCCAGAGCGGATGGCGTATGCCCGCACTCACAGCAGAGCAGGACGAGCAGCTTGCCACAACGCCCACAGAGGAATTGCTGTCACTCCCCATGCTCCAACCTGAAAATATTCGCGATACGCTCCATGCCTATCAAATGGCCAAACGTTGCAACGAAAAGCGCGTCATGGCGGAATCCGTCAAATGGGGCGATCGCGGCGCGAGGATCAATGACATTGCTCCCGGAATCATTGTGACACCCCTCGCCATTGACGAATTTAACGGTCCACGTGGAGATTTCTATAAAAATATGTTTGCCAAATGCCCCGCCGGACGCCCCGGTACGGCGGACGAGGTAGCAAATGTGGCTGAACTTTTAATGGGTCCTGCAGGCGCGTTTATTACCGGTTCCACGATTCTGGTCGACGGCGGGGCAACGGCAAGCTATTATTATGGCCCGTTGAAACCGGAACAATGAATGAGCAGAAGGAAGAAAATACTATAGAATATGTAACGCTCTCGAACGGTGAGAGAATGCCGATTTATGGCTACGGCGTCTATGAGGTCACGCGAGGATGAGTGCGAGCGGTGTGTCATGGACGCGCAGGAGGTGGGCTAACCGCTTCATCGACACCGCACAGAGCTATTTCAACGTGGAACGGGAGGACAGCGCCATCCGGAAGTCCGGCGTGAAGCGCGAGGACATTTTTCTCACCAGCAAGGTTAGGGGGGGACATTATGGATTTTGAGAGATTTTGAAGGTAGGAAGGACGAATTCACTTCCTTGCCGTGAAAAAAACTTGCCCTCAAGTAGGTTGAGGGTATAGAAAGGGGGAAGCTATGAGAAAGAAGACGTTGATCGTATCGGGACATCCGGATTTGGCTGATGATTCATTAGCCAACAAGGTGATCATTGATGAATTGCTCAATCTGTTGCCGGGAGCGGAGGCGGATCTGCTGGATCGTCTGTACCCGGATTACAGGATTGACCGAGCTGCGGAGCAGGAGAAGCTGCTCGCCACGGATGTGATTATTCTGCAATTCCCGCTCTTTTGGTACCACATGCCTTCGTTGCTGGAGAGGTGGATGGAGCAGAGCTTCAAACACGGTTTTTCACACGGCAGCAAGGGAGACAAGTTGAAAGGAAAGAAGGTTGTCGTGTCGTTCACGGCGGGAGCCCCGGAAGAGGTGTACACCGGAGAGACGGACTTCTCCCACCTGGTGATTCCGGCGGTGAAAGCCATGTGTCGGTTGACACAGATGGAATACGTGGGGTATGTCTTCACCGGCGGCGTGTCCTATGCGGATCGCGCAACCAAATCGGAGGGAATTGTGGAACGCGCACGTGAGCACGCGAGGAAAGTGGCTGCCATGGTGGAAGCCATCTAATCGCGGCACAGCCCCTTTCCTCCGTCTTCCTTACGTTTACCGTGAGAAGGAGATTCAGCAAGAGAAATAAAAAGGGTATGAAAAGCAAATTGTTGAGTGCTGTCCTTTTGATGGGGCTGCTTCAGCCGGTTGCACGTGCTGAGCAGGACGGTCTTTATGATGTCCATCAGCATTATGTCCCCGAATGCTACAGGCAGGCGCTTTTGTCGCATGCCGACGCGAAGGGAACAGAATCAGACGGTCTCCCCACGCCTGATTGGGATGTAGAGAAGCATCTGAAATGGATGGATGCCATGAACATCAAAGTGGCATTCCTTTCCTTAGCGAGTCCTCATCCCTATTGGGGCGACAAGAGAGAAACGGTTGAATTGGTCAGAAAAATCAATGACGAGGGGGCAAAAATTGCACAAAATTACCCGGAACGGTTGAAACTGTTGGCAACCTTGCCATTGCCTGATGTTGACCGCTCCATCGAGGAAATCGCCCATGCCTACGATGATTTGAAAGTCGTCGGGATTAAGTTGCCCACGAACGTTGATGGCGTTTACTTGGGCGATGAAAAATTCACTCCCGTTTTTGAAGAACTCAATAAAAGAAAAGCGGTTGTCGTTTTGCACCCCGTGCAGAGTCCCAATCTGCCCGATAGCTCCATCAAGGATTTACCGCCGGCGATAGCGATGTACCTCATGGAGACGACGTATGCCGTTTTGAATTTAATCTATTCATCGACGCCGGAGCGTTACCCCGATATCAAGTTTATCATACCCCACGGTGGTTCACTTTTACCCGCGCTTGCGGATCGATTGGAAGGGTTCCAAAAATTGGCGCAGGCGAAAAGCAAGAAGCAACTGGGCGACGTGAGGAAGACCCTGGGCAAATTTTACTACGATTTGGCAGGGTTTGCTGTCCCGAATCAGCTGTATGGCTTGCTGAACATGACGGATGAATCCCACCTTCTGTACGGCAGTGACTATCCTTATGCTTACCCGAACTTTATCTCAAGCCAGAAGGACAAACTGGATCGTACCGACCTTCTGAATCAGGACAAACGGAAGGCAATCTACCGTTCCAATGCTCAATCACTCTTCAACCTGAAAGAAAAATGAAAATCTCCACCAATATACTCACAGCCGGCTTCATGGCGTTCATGATGACCATCCCAACCCTATCAGCTCAAGATAAAAATATGTCCAGAAGCGAAATTGCCAACCAAAATTTGGAAACTTTATTCCATATCAAACTCGAAGACAACAAGGGGTCCGACAAAGACCTCATGGATATCCTGCAGAAATACATTTTCGGTGATGTGTTCAAGGTCGGGAAACTGGATATCAAGACGAGGGAACTCCTGACCGTGACGACGCTCACCGTGCTGCAGACGCTGCCGCAGCTGAAAGCCCATATCGGTGGCGCCTTGAATGCAGGAAACAGTCCCATTGAAATCAGAGAGACCATCTATCAATGCGCGCCCTTCATCGGGTTTCCACGAACGCTCAATGCAATCAATGTCTTCAACGAAGTCATCAAAGAGAGAGGTCTGGAAAAAGAATTAAAGTCGACGGTCACGACCTCCGAGGAGGATAGGTACGAGAAGGGGCTTGCCATTCAGAACCCGATCTATGGTGATGAAATCAGGGAAAATATGAGGAATTTGCCCGATGGCATGGGCGATGAGGTCGCTAGATTCTTGACCGAAGTCTGCTTCGGAGATTTTTACACGCGAGATGGTCTTGATCTGAAGACAAGAGAACTCCTGACCATTGCCATCCTGACGACCAAAGGAAGCGTGACTGCTCTGAAAAGCCACGTCATCGGCAATCTCAAGGTCGGAAATACCATTGAGGACATAACGGCTTCCGTGATACAGATTATGCCTTATATTGGCTTTGCGGATAGTTTTAGCGCCCTCAAGGTCATTCAGGATGTCATCAAAGAAACACCGAACCCGGGAAATGATTCAACGCCCCGGCAAGAGGAAAAGTGAAGCAGATTTGAAAGGACAATCTAAAAATAAATGAATGGGAGGTACATTACAATGACACAAGAAAACAAAATAATGCCAAAAATTGCACTGGGCGCATGGGCATGGGGAAACGACGGAACTTTTGGAGGAACTCTGAGTGCAAACGATCTTCGTCCGATCTTTGACATCGCCATGAAGGCGGGGCTCAACCTTTGGGATACGGCCTTTGTCTATGGGATGGGCACATCGGAGAAAACGCTAGGCACATTCCTGCGCACTGTACCGAGAGACAGCTATTATATTTCTGCTAAGTTTACACCTCAGTGCGCAAACCACGGCGCAGAAAATGCTGTTGTTGAGATGTTTAATACTAGTGCCGAACTGCTCGGCACTGACTACATGGACTTTTATTGGATTCATAACCCTGTGGGTGCTCCGAAGTGGGTAAAGGAGTTGATACCTCTTGCCAAGAGCGGGAAGATTGGTAAAATTGGTCTTTCCAATCACAACCTTGCCGAAATCAAAGAGGCTGCGGACATTCTTGAAAAAGAAGGACTGAAAATTTCCGCGATCCAAAATCATTTTAGTATCCTGAACCGCTCCTCCGAGGATTCCGGCATTCTTGATTACTGCAAGGGAAACGGCATCACCTTCTTTGCATATATGGTGCTGGAACAAGGCGCTCTTTCCGGCAAATATGATACAAAGCATCCTCTTCCTGCTGATTCAGATAGAGGAAGAACCTATAATCCTCTTCTGCCGCAGATCGAAAAAATTGTCGCTGTTATGAAGGGCATTGCAGATTCCCACGGGGTTAGTGTTGCTCAAATTCCGGTGGCATGGGCGATTGCAAAGGGAGCGCTTCCGATCATCGGTGTAACGAAGGTTGCACAGGTCGAGGATGCGGCAAAGGCAGCGGCTGTGGAACTGACTGTCGGTGAGATCAAGGCGTTGGAGAATATCGCCGATGAGATGAAGCTGAATGTGGTTCGCGGCTGGGAGAAAGAGATGAAATAAAAGAAAGGAACATCGACCAGAAAGCTATGAGTAAAACATTAGTAGCTTATTTTTCAGTAGGCGGAACGACGGCGAGAGCGGCGAAAAGCCTGGCGGATGCCTCAGACGCCGATCTGTATGAAATCAGACCAGCAAAGCCTTATACCCAAGCGGACTTAAATTGGATGGATAAAAAATCCCGCAGCTCTGTGGAGATGAATGACAAATCCTGTCGTCCCGCATTGGCTGACAAGGACGCTGATATCAGTGCATACGATACGATCCTGCTTGGCTTCCCCATTTGGTGGTATACCGCCCCCCGTATTATCAATTCATTTTTGGAAAGCTACGATTTCTCCGGGAGAAAGATCGTTCTGTTTGTCACTTCCGGCGGAAGTGGACTCGGGAACACGGCAAATGATTTGGCAGGAAGCTGCCCCAATGCGGTCATTCTTGACGGCATGGTCTTAAACGGTCATCTCTCTGCTGATGCTCTAAAGAATTGGGTGAAGACGCTATGAAGATTATCGTACTAGAAGGGAGTCCCAATAAAAAGGGGTCATCCAATATGCTGGCGGAGCAGTTCGTCCGGGGAGCAACGGAGGCGGGACATAGCGTCCAGGTAATCAACGCTGCTCACGCCAATATCCACCCATGCACCGGCTGCATCCATTGCGGGTATGAGGGACCTTGCGTTCAGAAAGATGACGTAGTCGAAATCCGACAGGAAATACTGGATGCGGATATGATGGTTTTTGTGACGCCTCTCTACTATTACGGTATGAGTTCGCAGCTTAAAATGCTGATTGATCGTTTCTGTGCATTTAACAGCAGTATTCAAAGCAAACATATGAAGTCTGCGCTTTTGTCTGTGGCATGGAACGATGACACGTGGACCTTTGAGGCTCTGGAAGCGCACTATCACACCCTCGTGCGGTATCTGAACCTGAAAGATCAGGGTACGGTGCTGGGCAAGGGATGTGGCACGCCATCTATGACGCAGCATTCCCAATATCCACAAATGGCGTATGAACTCGGCAAAAAATTATAAAACAAGGAAGATAACGAATCTCAAGAACATACAAAACAAGAGAGAAGGAGTCGGGGGCAAGAGGGGAAGTTGCCGGGAAGCACCAAACCCGGGAAACGACTCAACGCCCCGGCAAGAGAAAAAAGAATCCCAAATGATCATGAAAAAACTACTCACCCTGATTATCGGACTTATGAGTGCATTGACAATGACCCAGGCAGAGACAGCACCGAATAACCCGCTTGCCGGAAAGAAGGTGCTGATCGCGTATTACTCGCGTACCGGACAAAATTACGTGTCCGGAGACATCGTGAACCTGTCCGTTGGGAACACGGCCGCCCTCGCAAAGAAGATCCACGCCATCACCGGCGGTGATCTCTTTGAGATTCGGACGGTGAAGAGTTACCCGACCGATTACCACGAAGCGACCGAGGTGGCCCAGAAGGAGCTCCGGGAGAAGGCGCGTCCGGAACTTATCGGCGACCTGCCGGATGTTTCCTCCTACGACGTCGTTATCCTCGGCTACCCGAATTGGTGGGGAACGATGCCCATGGCTGTGTACTCCTTCATCGAGAAATCCGGCAACCTGGCGGGCAAAACAATCCTCCCCTTCTGCACGCACGAGGGCAGCGGCATGGGCAACAGCGTGCGTGACCTGAAAAAGCTCTGTCCCGCCGCCACCGTGCTCCCCGGTCTTCCCATCAAGGGGACTCGTATGTACAAGA
>CANQSS010000095.1 GCA_947626545.1 uncultured Akkermansia sp.
ACGATCGAACATATCGACCGGTTTGAAAGAACTGGAGGGCTACGGACTTGTTTACAAGGAATCACGCAGCGGGGACAGAAAAACGTACTACACGGCAGAGGGGGATGTGTGGGAAATAGCGCGACGAATTTTAGAGGAACGAAGGCGGCGCGAAACGCAGGGAGCCATGCGGGCTGTGGAAGATTGTCTGAGTGAGGCGGAGGCAACAGGTGACAAGGAGACCGCGAAGAAAATGCGTGCGATGAAGGAACTGCTGGATGCCGCGGAGAATTTTGCCAAAGCATCGCAAAAATATCCGACGAGCGTATTTCGTCGGGCCCTTAAAATGGGGAGCAAAGTACTACACTGGATTTCACAATGAAAAGAATTGCAATCACCGGAGTCTTGGGCTACAGCGGCAGGTATATCGCTGAAGAAGCTGTACGACGAGCTTGGCACGTCATCGGCATCACCGATTCAGCCGGACGATTACCGAACCCGCACGGGTACGAGCTCCGTCCCATGCCCTGGAGTCCGGGAGGCGAACATGCCTTGGACGGAGTGGACGTCTTGGTGAATACCTACTGGGTGCGCTTTTCCTACAACGGACGCAATCACGCTGCATTCTCGCACACCGAAGCTGTGGAGCACACGCTTCACCTGTTTTCGGCAGCCAAAGCCGCCGGCGTGCAGCGTATCGTACACACCAGCATCACGCATCCGGACGCCGCAAGTCCCCTTCCCTACTTTCGCGGCAAGGCCCAGTTGGAGCAAGCGCTGGAAGAAAATGCCACGCCGCACAGCATCCTGCGTCCCGCAATCCTCTTTGGAGATACACCGGCAGAATCCATCCTCATCAACAACATGGCATGGAGTCTGAGACGCCTCCCCTGCGTGGCTACCTTCGGTTTCGGAGAAAACTACAGGTTGCAGCCTATCCACGTGCGCGACTACGCCGAGTTGGCTATGAATGAGGCTGAGAACAGCGAAGCTCACCGTATTGTGAACGCCGTAGGTGCGGAAACTTACACCTTCCGCGATCTGTGGAAAATGCTCGCAGACGGAACCGGCGCACATCGCCCGATTCTGCCGGTTCCCGACTGGATGGGGCTCATCACCACACGCTTGCTTGGCGCCGCGCTGGGGGACGTCATGCTGACACAGGACGAGATTAAGGGACTGAGGGAAGACAGGTTGACCGTCGACGGAGCAACGCCCATCGGCTCGCGCGTGCTGAGCGCTTGGACAAAGGAACACGCCTCCACACTCGGACGGTGTTACGCAAGCGAGTTGCAGCGTCGTCGCTGAGAATCGATCAATGCAATCGGATGATTTCGAGCTGGCGAACCATGCACTGATTCACTCCTCCGTTCATGTTGGTGCAACGGGGGGTGTAGCATAGAGAAAACTCGTGCTCCCCGGCCGGGATAGAGCATTCAAGCATCGCCGAAAGCGTATAATCATCCCAGCGATTGGGCTCGGTATTGTGGGGCATAACGAGCACACCAAGGGGCTTCCCATCCATCCACAATTCACGAATGGCGCAAGTATCTGAATCACGCAAAGAGGCCGTTGCATTGCAGTAGCACACACGCACACCGTATGAACCGGCAGGCAGAGTAAGCTTACAGTACGTGGTGATGCTTGTGCAGGGACGTGTGTCAAGCCAAGCCTGGGCATTTTCAACCGGGTAGGACTCTGAGCCATCACCAATGAGGTGAGGCTGCGCGCTGAAAAACGCCCCCCGTGCAATGTACTCCATGGGCAAACCAAGTGCGGAAGATTTACCCTTGCCTAACGCTTGCACGCGGTACTGCCGGTAATGCATGCGAGAGGCGACCGTCGTGTAAAAGCTGGTCTTCGTCGTGCGGCGCGCCGTTTTTCCATTGTAGGAAACGACGTAACGCGTAGCACCCGGCACGGAATTCCAGCGCAGACACGTCGGCGTGGAATCATCGCACCAAGTGGGAGTGGCCAAACCATGGGATGCCGTGAGGGGCGTTACATTGCGACGCCCGGCAGGTTGTTCCATGGAGGGGATGAGCTGCAGCTCCACCTGCAAATGCCCCTCAGTGCTCAGCGCAATAAGAGGGGATGCAGGATGGCCGTTGATAAGAACGGACGCCACCTCCGTACCGTACCCGTTGATGTGAACATCGAGCACCATGTTGCGGATACGAAGACCAGTAAACCAA
This sequence comes from uncultured Akkermansia sp., assembly GCA_947626545.1. Lineage (GTDB taxonomy): Bacteria > Verrucomicrobiota > Verrucomicrobiia > Verrucomicrobiales > Akkermansiaceae > Akkermansia. The sequence continues at coordinate 2,175 of CANQSS010000095.1, forward strand.
TGATTTCCCTCCAACATGGCAGGGATGCAGGGACTGAAGACAATCGAATCGTGCTCGAACTGCAGCCCCAACAGCGCGTGATAGAACAGACCTAGCATGCCCGCGGCGCTCCAGAGCTGAGCGTCAGAATTGCTCACCGTGTCGTCCGCCCGTCCCGTAAGAGCGTGATAATTTTCCTTGTTGGTAGCATTGAGCAAAGCCGAGCGCAACATGGCCGCTGCGCTGAACTCCACACCCTCCATATTCTGCTGATCCGCTTGCGCAAGCAAGACAATGGCCTCTACGAAGGGCCAAATAGCAAGATTATGGTAAGCCTCTTTCACATCCGGATTGAAGGGAGTGAAAACCGGTGTGCCGTACACCGTACGTGGCAACATCTGCAGCACGCGAACACTGTCTTCCCCGGCCAGACCTGAAAAGACGACCAACGCTGTACCCAAGGCATCTGTGTGAGAGTCCTGTCGTCCATCGGAGGTCAGGTACATGGTATATTTGGAGCTGTTCGGACGTCGGAAGCGAGTGTTGATGGCCTTGCCGAGCTCCTGCGCTGCAGCGGCGTACGGTTTGGCCTCCTCGGGGCGTCCAGCTTCTGTGAGCATGCGTGCAAGAATCTTGCGGCAGAGGTAATGAAGCACATTTGTGCTCAGTGCGTACGATTCACCGATCTGAGCGGGACTCATACCTATAGGATAACTCTGCTCACGCCAATCGAGGAAACTCGTCTCTCCCGGCACCAATGGAGTGCAGCGCAACACAGCGTCATCCTGCTTGAGCGTATTGCAAAGTGTGGAGATGCAGAACTCGAGCCAATCACTCCCCCCGCCGGAAAGGTAGCAAGCCCACGCACCGAGTGCCCACGATACGCGATCCGTCGAAATGGGCCAGCCACCGCCCGTTCCCGTATCCTGTATGATGATGCCATCTTTCACGCGGCTTTTCAGCGTGCGTCGGCATGCCTCCGCAGCCGCCAGGTCAGCCCCCAGCATGGCCGCGTACGCAATATCTCTCGTCCACGCACCGCTCCACGCTGCACCGGCTTTCAGCAAACCGTTTTCATCACAATTAGCATGCAGCTCGTGCATCGCCAGCGCATAAGCAAAGTTGAGAATGGGCAAATTGCTGCGGAAACCAGGAGTCCCCTGCGGAGCCTCAGGGACATGGACCTCCCGCACGCCGTCTGGCGTTGTGAGCCGCAGGGCGCGCGTATCCAAAACTTCGGCATCTAGGTTTCCCTCCCGCACGCCGGATGCGGTAATGCGGAAATTGCGGGACCTATAACGGACAGAGTTACGTGGTAAACGATTCATGACAGGATGTTACATTAAAGGATTGGACCAGGGTTGTAGGAGGTGGACGAAGGGAATCGGTTAGTGAGTTCGCGAACCATTGAGCAAAAGGCATCCACTTGCGCTGCGGCCATCCCGGTATCGCCGCCGTGCTCGCAGAAGATGCCCTGCACTTCCTCGAGTGAAAGCTTCAGGCGAGGATCTGCAGCCAGACGCTCTGCCAAATCATTGCGTGACAAGGTTCCGGCCCGCAGGGCATCCGATACAGCCACGGCGTGCTCCTTGATGACCTCGTGAGCTTCTTCTCGCCCCACTCCTTTCTTCACAGCAGCCATCAGGATGGTGGTCGTCATAAGAAAGGGCAAATAACGATCCAATTCGGTGCGTACCACGGGGGTGTACACCTGCACTTGGTCGAGCACGGTCAAAAATGTTTCCAGCAGTCCATCCATGGCGAAAAAAGCATCTGACAAACAGCAACGACGTACCACCGAGCAGGATACATCGCCCTCGTTCCACTGGTTGCCAGCCAGGCCCGCCGCCATGGTAAGCAAGCCTTTCAGGATGTTGTGAAAACCGTTAATGCGTTCGCAGGAGCGCGGATTCATCTTGTGTGGCATGGCACTGGAACCGGTTTGTCCCTTGGCAAAGCCCTCGGTGCATAGTTCATGGCCAACCATCAACCGCCAAGTCGTACAGAAGCTGCTGGGAGCGCTGGCCAAGCCGACCAATCCTGCCACCACCTCAAAATCCAGCGAACGCGGATACACCTGCCCCACGTTCACCCATTTGGCAAGGATACCCAAGTGCGAGCATATGCGCGTTTCGAGCTCTTCCACCGCTTTTTCATCGCGTCCAAAAAGGGACAGCTGATCGAGCTGAGTGCCCACAGCCCCCTTGATGCCGCGCACACAGTAACGCTCCATGATGCTCAACCAAGCGTGCACCCAATGCACTAACTCTTCGCCGAACATGGCCACACGCTTACCCACTGTGCTGGCTTGTGCCGCCACATTGTGCGTGCGCGCGGCAAAAACAACATCGCGCCATTCCTCAGCACGCTTGCTCATGCGCGACAACGCCGCCACTGCCTTGTCGCGCACCAGCTGCATGGATCGCCACACCTGCAACTGCTCCACGTTCTCTGTCAAGTCGCGACTGGTCATCCCTTTATGGATATGCTGGCAGCCGGCCAATTCACAAAACTCTTCAATGCGTGCCTTCACGTCGTGGCGGGTCACCCGCTCGCGAGCATCGATCGATTCCAAGTTGACAATTCCCTTCACGCGTTCGTACGCGGCAATGTCCTCCTCCGGGATTTCCAGTCCCAAATCCCGCTGAGCCTTCATCACTGCTATCCACAACTCGCGCTCCAATAAAATCCGCCCCTCGGCGCTCCATATCGCCCGCATTGCCGGAGAAGCGTACCGCACCGCCAGTACATTTGCTATGTCTCGTTCGCTCATGTTCGCTTTTTTGACGCGCGCAGGGTAGCACACTTCCTCCATCCTGGCAAGTATTATTTTGCGCATCACGAGTCATTTATGCAGGTCAATCCCAGTCACAACAGTCACCATGTCCCCTCCTTTTTCAACCAAATATATCCGGCTTTGAAGTTATTTATTAACATGTTAATAAAATATATTAATATCTTAAAATGAGAGATATTTGCTCAGGCTAAAAAGGGAGGTATTAGCGAAGTTGTTAACAATGTGAATAACTCGTTAAAAAATCACGATTCGGACTAGACGTCAATCGTATCGAAATCGTCATGTTGTTCCGCGATGAAAACGTGCTGTTTTGCTTGGTCGCGGATAGCTTGGTCGTGACCGGAGAGAGCCGCAAATGAAGAGAACTGGGCGGCACGCTCTGCAAGAGGCATGGGCATGTGACGCAAAGAACGATGAGGCGGCAGTTGAATAATATCTGCATAGACTTCTTTGGGGTCATCCGTCATGCTTGGTGTCCTCCGATTTGAGAGTTACGTTTGCGAGCAGTTGCGCCGTCCTGCAGATTCATGCCTTTCAGGATGGCGTTTTTTCCGAATTTATCCTTGATATCCAGAAGGGTGCGCTGCAGTCGGTGCTCACGTTGCAAGGCTTCAGGATTGTCTGCAGAGGGATGGGAAGAATGTTCGGACTGGGCGAAGAGCTCACCCTGCTTAAGAGGAGGCGGGGCATCCCGCTCCGGCAGCACATGATGCGCCACGACGGTCAAACGGCGAATAAGCAACCGAGCATCCACCACGCTCACAAAAATCTCATCCATGGCGCGGGTGATCAATTTAGACGAGGCACTATAAACGGAAAGCCTGCGGGTACCATGGGAGGGCTTGGGTACACGTCGCCCATACCTGTCTGTTTTCAACGCGCCGGTATAGCCGGCAGCTGAGTGAGTCACGTTCTGCACATCATAGCCAATGCACAATTCCACCATTTCAGTAACTAAACCGCGCTTCGTAAGACTCAGTGCAAGCGCATCCGCCATTTCGCGCACGACGAGTCGAGCTTTTTCCGCCGTATATGGGGTGGGCAAAACCTGCCCGGAACTCAGACTATTCACCGCCGGGCGATAGGCCTTGATGTCTGCGATGCGTGTGGGCTCGCGGCCCCAAGCATGGTCAATGAGCAGCTCCGCATTCACGCCGAAGAGCGCGTAGAGAGATTCCTCTTGATAAACTGATCTCCTTGCCACATCGCCCATGGTAAACATGCCGTGCTGCTCGAGCCTGCGTGCCGTGCCTCTTCCCACGCGCCAAAAGTCGGTGAGTGGGCGATGACACCAAAGTCGCTCACGGTAGCTCATTTCATCCAGTTCAGCCACACGCACCCCCGCTCTATCCGGTTTGGTGTGCTTGGCGAGAATATCCATTGCAACCTTGGCAAGGTACAGGTTACTGCCCACGCCCGCAGTCGCGGTAATGCCTGTGTCGCGGAAAACCTCCTTCACCATGCGCGATACGAGCTCGCACGGCGTGGTGCGGTATAGGCGCACGTAGTCGGTCAAATCCATGAATACTTCATCGATGGAATACACGTGCATATCCTCTGGAGCAATATGACGCAAATACACCTCGTAGATGCGCTTGCTGTAATCAATGTAGAGCGCCATGCGCGGCGGCGCGATAATGTAGTCGAGCTCAAGCTGCGGGTGCAAGACCAGCTCATGAGCATCGGTTGATTTGCCGCATAAAGCACGCCCCCATGCTGCCCTGCGCCGTCGATTGATCTCAGCTGTCTGCTGTACGACTTCAAAGAGTCTCGGGCGACCGGAAATCCCGTACGCCTTCAGTGCCGGCGAGACGGCCAAACAAATCGTCTTCTCCGTGCGACTGGCATCGGCTACGACCAAATGCGTGTTCATTGCATCCAATCCACGCTCGACACACTCCACTGATGCGTAGAACGACTTGAGATCAATCGCTGCATACACTCGTTCTTTCCTCTCGCGGTACACCTGCATTTTCTCATGCTACAGACTATTCCCCTTTTTGTCAATGATGGGACCACGACAAGCGCATCAGAAAATACGTTTGTTATTTACGATTTTTGATTTACGAATTACGATTTGAAATTTCCGCTCACGCTTGCGCATCTCTTTTCGAAAGAGATGTACACCTCATTATCCCATTATTCATTTATTATAAAAAATATATATTCGTGGAACATCATCGTATTTCGCGTAAGATTTTGAATAATTTTATAACTGGGAACATCTCTTATTTTCGTTTTCCGAACACATCCGTCCCAAGAAAATGTATTTCATGGACGGGAAGCATGATAATGGCAGGATTTGGCGATTTTTGGGCAAAT
>CANQSS010000096.1 GCA_947626545.1 uncultured Akkermansia sp.
CCACCCTGGGCGTTCGTATGGGCTTCTGAGGAGGGTTCTCGAATCTTTCTCAAAAGGAATAAATAGGTAAATGTAGCTGGTCGCTCGCCGGGGAAACCCGGCGGGCGGCTTGCTTTCGCAGAGAAAGAGGCAATCCTCACCAATTCTACCCTACCCTCTAAGGCACGTATTAGTAATACGTACGTCAAGTCTCTATTTAGAATTTTATTCCATTTCTTTCAGAGATATGCAAGGGATGTTTTCCCATCATCTTTTGAGACAAATTTACTGAGATTTGTATTTTGTTGATAATTTAGCAGCAAGTAATTAGTGTGCATCGAGTACGTATTACTAATACGTATACTCTTCGCGCTTGGAACGAGGCTGTCAAATAGCTCGCGAAAAGACTTATAATCGTTCACAATTATGAAACTTCACCTACCCGTTTCTCTGTTTGCAGCCCTTATGGCTGTCATTTCCACCCTGCCCACCTTTGCCGACGTCACCGTGAAAATAGGTGGCGAAGACTGGGATGGCTCTTGGGAGCAATATGAAGCCTCCGCCGGTTACATCATCGATGAGGACATGGAAATCACCCCGAGTGGCGAAGACGGACTGCTGACTTTGCCAACAGATAAATCTTTCTTCCAGTGCGGCGATATCACCATCCGTATCGCCGATGGGGCACACCTGGAAGGTGATGGATACCGCAGCGAAGTAACCTGTAAATTCGGCGTTATAGGCAAACCTACAAGCAAAACAGAATACACGCCAACGAAAAAAGAATACACAGCCAACTTGATGATTGATGGCGGCAGAGCATCGCTCAGTTCGGATTTCTACAACTCGGTAGTATTTGGAGAACTCTGCGTTGACGGAGAGTATGATGACGTTCGTCTGCACGTGAACATAGATGTCCGGAACGGCAACTTGGACATTGCTGCTGATAGAGCACACTGCGCATGGCACTCGACGACGAACGGACAGGCAGATTTGACTGTCACAATCGGAAAGGGCGGCACTGTCAACCTCTCCGTCTATGAAGAAGATTGTTGGTGGACGTCCTACCGCTACACTTCCGATGTTCTGCCGGGTATGGGTTACAACAATACGAACACAACGCTGACGATCCAGGATGGCGGAATCCTTAATCTTGACTTGGCAAGCTTCGGGTACTACTATGGCACCTACATTCCAGAAGATCCTTGTCAACTGACCGTGAAAGTCATCGGAGCAGAAAGCCATCTCAACCTGCATGGCGGCTATATCGGTCTGCTGAATAGCAGCCTAGTGAGTGGCAAAGCTTATGAGGTTGAGGGAACCATAACGATCGATGGCGGTCATCTCACCATGAGCGACAATTCTGTTCTAAGTGACACATTCGCTCCCTCGATTGCATACGCTGAGGGACGAGGCACAGAGACCATGGACATGACCATCTGCCATAGCGGCACGGTGAAAATGCAGACCGGCAAGATTGGTTATGCAGAAGATGCTACCACCGTCAACCTGAATCTCACGCTTGAGGACACATCGAGCTTGACGATGGGAAGTGGGACAATCGCCGGCACGAAAGGGGACAATTCCCATGTGGATGCGACGATCACCATGACAGGAGACTCCCAATTCACGATGGCGGGCGGCGCTATCGGCAAGGGCAAGGGCGCCGATCTTACCATCAACATGGAGGGCGGCAGCTTTACGGCCTCCGCAGGGAGCATCGGTGAAGGAGCCGCTTCGTGCGAACTGAACTTGAAGGGTGGCAGCTTTACCGTGGAAGGGGGAGCTTCCTTCACCGGAGACATCAACGTGCACAGCGGCAGCCTTTCCCTGGCGGAAGGCAGTTACAAGAGCACGGAGGGGAAGCACGTGAGCATTCAGCTCGATAACCCGGCAGGCGCCGATTTGGGCGGACTCGATGCCTCGCTCATCAAGGAAGACCTGAGTATTTCTGCAGCGGGCGCCACTCTCCGTGGGCTGAAGGCAGGGTCGACGCTCACGCTGAAGGGGAGTCAAGAGGAAGGATTCAACAATGCCATCACGGTGGGCACCGCCAGTGCATATCTCAAAACGGAAAACGGGGAGGCGCCCGAAGGCTCCGGGGCCCTCATCGAGTTCAAGGAGAACAATGGTACCGTCAAATTGGAATCAGGTACAAAGATAACGCTTGATTTTGGTGGTAAACTTGGCGACGGTGCATTGAAGGATGCCGAGAAAGGGGAGGTGCAAATAGAAGTGTTGTTCACCAACGGCACCTTGACGCTGGGCGGTGACAATGGAGAAGCGAGTGATTTCTTTGACATCGGAGATGGTTGGGGCCTTTATGGTACCTCCGTGAAGCTTGAAGAAGGAACCGGCAAGTTGCTCATCACGGGTAATATTTACAATGTGTGGAAGTCGACGGAGCAGTTGGACGGCCCAAGCGAATCAGGCGTACGTGTCGGGAGTTTGGGCGCTGTGACGGAAAATTTCACCAAGGTTGTGATTGACGACAACACAGAGCTGAAATCCACGGTCGGCGGTACTCTCAAGCAATTGGGAGGAGATTGCAACCTGCATATCACCGGGGAAGGGGAGGTCACCCTCGATAACTCGGAGATAACTGAATTCCCGAGTGCTCCATCCGATTCCACATTCGAGGGGACTCTCACAACCGACGAAAACGTAAATCTCCGCAAGACCGGCGATGGAACGCTTACGCTGGGAGGAGGGCTGACAGCCGGTGGTGGTGTCACTGTAGCTGCCGGTGAACTTGTGCTGAAGGGTGCCGACAACACGGTTGCGGGAGCGCTCAGCATGGAAAAGGACGGGACGTTGCAAGTGGAACAGGCGCTCACCCTTTCCGGGGAAAGTGACTTAACCGTCGGCACACTCACCGGGAAAGGCACGATCACCGTGGCAGAAAGCGGTAGTTTAACTGTAGGGAACTCTAAAGTATTGGATAAAGGGCTATCCTTGCAGGTGGATGGCAGCTTAACGCTTTGTGGGGAGCAGCAGCGTGGTACGGGGGAAGGCGAGGGCGCCATCGCCGGTTCCGGCACTTTGATCGTTGATAAGGGCGGGAAATTGAGTACCGGTTCGCACCTGAAGATGGGGGTCTCCGGAATTGATGTGCAGGGTATCCTGAGCCAGGAAGATGGTCAAATTGCCGCAAACAATGTCAGGGTAGGAGAGGACGCCAAGTACGAGCTCAAAAGCGGCGCGATTACATCGAAGGATGATGATGGAAAGTTGAGTCTGCAGGTAGAGGGTGACTTTGAGATGAGCGGCGGCGAGGTTACCGGCGGCGAGTTTGAGCTGAGCAGCGGAGCGACCCTGACACAGAGTGCCGGGACAATCGACGGCGGCTCTATCGCACTGAAGGACGGAGCGAAACTCACTCTCAGCGGCGGAAGCATGAATGCCGCCGTCACCATGGAAGGGAAGGCAAGCAGCTACGACATGGGCAATCAGGCCGCGCAAGGTGACATCATCATGAAAGGCGGGAGCCTGGCAAAGGCTGACAACTACGCGGGGAAACTGACCATTCAGACCGATGCGGCATACACCGGCGCGTTGGATCTGGGCGGAGTCGATGCCGCGCGCATCACCCAGGTTCAGATCGGGGCCTTCGAAACGGAACTGCGCAACCTGAAGAGCGGCAGCACGCTCACCTTCGAGGGAGGAGAGAACAAGATGGTGGTGGGCGTGCAACACGTGTACCGCGAAGGACAAACCGAACCGGAGGGAAGCTCCATGGTGCAGTTCCAGGATGGAAAAGGACAAATCGCCTTCGGTGAGACCGGTAAGCTACAGTTGCGCCTGGAGAACGAGGTGCTGATGCACATGGAGAACGATGAGCCGAATGGCATCGAAGGGCAGCTGGAAATCCTCTTCACCAATGGCAGCTTCAGCGGAATGCCGGAAGGAGGACAAAAGGAGCTGGAAGCGTGGTTGGAAGAGCACTTTGCGCTGGAGACAGGACTGGAGAATATCAAGGTACTGCTGCTGAGTGATGCAGAAGGCGGACACCTGATCCTCACGGGCAGTACGGAGGGCATCTGGATCGCCTCGCGCAACGGACAAAACGTGGACGTGGCGGATCTGTTGAACAACTACAGCGCAGTTATTGTGGACAAGGATCTGACCCTCACACTGCCGACCACGCAGGAAGGGACGCCCACCACCATCGTCCACCAGTTGCGAAGTGACGAAGAGACGCACGGCGACTTCATCGTGAAGACAGAATTGGGAGCCACAGCCGGCCACACCGTGCAGCTGCACAATGAGAATACCGACGGCGACAATGGCGGCACGGACTTCTACGGGAGTATTCGCGCGGAAGGAACGGGGCCGGAGGTCGCGACCCTCGAGAAAACGGGAGATGCGACGCTGAACGTACATGGGAACGTGGAGAGCAGCGGCACCGTGCAGGTGAAGGAAGGCACCCTTGCTCTGGGTGGGACAGCCAACAGCATCGGAACACTTGCTATGAGCGGAGGCAAATTGCAGGTGGACGGGGCGCTGGAGCTAACCGGGGCGACGGAGATGAGTGAGGGGAGTAGCGGGAGCATAAGCGGCGAGGGCAACGTGAAGCTCGGCAGCGGAGCAAGCCTGACCTTAGCTGGTGGAGTGAGCTATGGGGTGCAAAACACGCAACTCGATAACGGCGCTCAGATGAGCCAGAAAGGAGAGGCAGCGATCAAGGGCGGCTCCATCGCATTGAGTGGGAAAGGCACCGGCTACACCCAAGCGGGTGGCACAATCAGTGGTACGACCTTCACCCTGACCGAGGGCACTAGCTTCACCCAGGCAGGTGGAAGCATTGGTAAAGATGTGACATTCTCGGTGAAGGACGGAGCGACCCTCACTCTCAGTGGCGGGAGCATGAATGGCGCCGTCATCATGGAAGGGAAGACGAGCAGCTACGACTTGGGCAATCAGACCGCGCAAGGAAGCATCACCATGCACGGCGGGAGCTTGGCAAATGCCGGGAGCTATGCGGGGAGCCTGGCTATTCAGACCGGTGACACATACACCGGCGCGGTGGATCTGAGCGGAGTCGATGCTGCGTGCATCACCCAGGTTCAGATCGGAGCGCCCGGCACGGAACTGCACAACTTGAAGAGCGGCAGCACACTCACACTGAATGGACAGAAAGGGGTGGACGGCTACGTGAATTCTATCGTGGTAGGCAGCAGCAGTGCCTGGGTGGTCACTGATACTACTACCGATATTACCGTCATTCCGGATGGGAAGAGCGCACTCGTCGAATTCCAAGATGGTGAAAAGAAGGGGGCGATTCACTTCACGGAGGGCAGCAAGTTGTTCCTCGATTTTAGCGGTGAACTTGTGGATAAATTGGTCGAGGGTCAGACAGAGGTGAGTTTTCAGGTGTACTTCACGAACGGAGAATTAACTTTTGGCTCCGGGGATGTGAAAGACTACTTTGACCTAGGCGACCATTGGGGCTTGGAAGTCGGAAGCTACGCGATGACGGAAAGAGGTGGAGTACTCACGATCACCGGCGACATGAGCGATGTCGGTGTACTCGATGGTGGCGCCACGATGGATGATCTGAAGGACAAAGAAGCGGTAATCGTCACAGGCGACACGACATTGGAATCCACCGACGGTGGCACTCTGAAAAACCTGACCGGAGAGGGGGACCTGACGATCACGGGACAAAGCGATGTGACGCTTGAGAATGCCGGTGACTATGGTTCCGGCCCGGACGGAACAACCTTCGACGGTAAACTCACCACGGAACCCGGGATTAACCTGCACAAGACGGGCGATAAGGATCTGACGTTGTCCGGAGGCTTGGATGCACAGGGTGGTTTGTCAGTGGATGAAGGCAAACTGACCCTCACCGGCGAGGACAACTCCATCGGCGGCGAACTGACGCTCGGCGAAGAGGGTTATCTGCAAGTGGATGGGCAACTCACTCTTTCCGGTAAAAGTGATCTGTCCGAAGCTGGCGACAGGCTCTCCGGGGGTGGAACGATTGTGGTGGACGACGGCGGTTCATTGACATTGGGCAGCGATATGCTGCTGGGTGCCCCCGGTTCACCCAGCATTGACGCCAGAGATGGCAGCAAGCTTGTGTTTGCGGATGAGACTGTCGATCTTGGAAAACTGCCTGAGGACATGACATGTACAGTGGCGGGGAAGAATTTCACATCGACGGGAGATGCCACCTTTGCGGGTTCCGTCGTTGGGACTCTGACCGTGGAGGGCGGAAGTCTCAATATGAGCAACACCGCAAACAAAGACTGTAACCTCTATGTGGTAGGTAAGGATACGCGGGCGACCATCGCTCCGGGGTCGGAGTACAACTCCATTACCGTTGGTGACGATAAGCAAGACAACGACAAACTCATCATCATGGCAGCCGCAGAGGGGAATAAAGCCGGCGCCGGCATCCAGGTGACAGAGAACATCGTCTTCCGCAACGGAGCCGAAACGGACTTCACGATCAACCTGAGCGACCCGAATCTCTGGGAAAGCGGTAAGCAGCACGATGCCACGATGCTCTCGACGACGAAGACCATCTGGATAGAGCCGGGAACAAAGTTTGTGATTGATGGCATAGAAGAAACTCTGCTCAGCGCAGGGGGAAACTTGAGAGACGTGGTCATCCTGCATGGCGCAACCATTGAGAACAGAAAGTACGAACAGAGTAATACCGAGACTATAAGACTTTTTGCACTGGTGCGGACAGATGAAGCTGTAGCGCCGCTCGCAGAAGGGGACCAAGAAGTAGTAAAAGCGGATGTAGTCTTAGGGTTCACCCTGAATCAGCTCTACGAGAATGCGAGTCTGTGGAGGACGGACAATGGGGACGTTGTATTCAATGCCGATCGCCGCACGGATAGCAAGTATGCTTCCTATGCAAAGACCGCAAACGGCAAGGCCGGTCTGAATCTGCTCTGGCAGAATTACAGCAAAAACAACGGGAATGTGAGTCCAGAGGAGCAGGCTATCATGCAGGAGTTGGAGAGGCTTTCTGGGAGTCATAATGCAGCGGAAGCGAGTCGGGTGATGTCGGCCGTGGCAGGCAGCACGCTCACCTCAGTCTCCGCGGCGCAGAGCGCTGCCCTGCGCAACCAGACGAGCCGCGTGCGCGACCATGCCCTGCAGGCTGCACGCCTGCGCTGCGCCGGCAATGACGAAGCAACGCAGCAGCAGCGCCCATGCAAGACCACGCA
>CANQSS010000097.1 GCA_947626545.1 uncultured Akkermansia sp.
TTCTGAGGAAACAAATCAACCTTCCTTTTTTTTGTCTTCTCTTACCCTCCCTCATTATTTTCTTGGGACACGTGTGCCGTATAAACAAAAGAACAAAATAAAGATTGACAAAATGTCTCTCATATAGTAGCTTTTTCTTAGCGGAAGTAATTCCGACGAAAGCTTTATCCGCCCCCACCAGTAATTCTCCCATCATCCGGGAATCTATGAACGTGGGGGCTTTTTTATTATCATGATCAAGACTGCTATTTTAGTTGATGGTGGCTATTATCGCCGCAAGATTGTTGGTTTTACCGGTCACGAGATTCCAGCTAGAGCTGCTGATACCTTGTACAGATATTGCCAGCGACATCTGGCTCATGATAGGGAAGATTGCTCCTTGTACCGAGTCCTTTACTACGATTGCGCTCCTTCTGAAAAGAAGGTATATCACCCACTTCTCAAGAAAACGGTGGATCTGAAAAAAGAGAATTTGTATAGATGGAACATTGATTTTCTAAATGCGTTGCGCACTAAACGCAAGTTTGCTGTTCGTCTGGGAAAATTGGCAGATGAGCAGGCCGTATATAACCTGAGCTATGAAGCAACAAAGGCTTTGTTAAGCGGGAAGAAGACTATAGAAAATTTGGATGAATTAGACTTTACGCTGTCGATAAAACAGAAGGGCATTGATACCCGAATCGGCATTGACATTGTCTCAATGGCGCTGAAAAAACAGGTGGATAAGATCGTTCTCATTGCCGGAGATAGCGATTTTGTTCCTGCTGCAAAGTTTGCAAGACGTGAGGGAATTGACTTTGTATTGGACGCCATGGGAGCATCCATAAAGCCTGAATTGAGCGAACATATTGATGGCTTGACCACATTCGTCTCTTCCTTTTCTAAAGATAAGTCGACAACATCGGAGAGTTGAGAGCTGAGGCGGCCCTTCGCAGCGTCGGCACCACTGTTTTCGCCTTTGTCTTATTCGGGCTGGTTCCTTGCCTTTGCTCTCGGTTATATGGAGCCGCATCACGGCTTGCCCATCCTTTTGACGATTGTGGTCATCACCAAACTCAGCGATACCTGGGCCTACCTCTGCGGGGTTCTTGTCGGACGCTGTTTCATCTCGCGTCCCTTCAGCCCTGCTGTCTCTCCCAAGAAATCGTGGGAAGGCATCATCAGCTCCTTTGTTCTTACCATCCTCTGTGGCATACTTCTCATCAGGTTTGTCGATTCGGCATGCCTTACGCTGTCCGCCGCTATCATTTCCGCCATTATTTTTATCATCTCCGTAGCGGGAGATCTCGCCGGCTCACTCGTTAAGCGAGGTCTCGGCGTGAAGGACAGCAGTCACCTCCTCCCCGGCATCGGCGGCATCATCGACCTCATCGACTCCCCCGCCAGGGTAAACGTATTTGAGAGAAGGTCATCAACAGAGAAAATGCTCTTATTGACTGATATCCCTGTTTATACGCATCAAAATCATCACAACAACCGGTCATCATAATGATGGATCTAGAGGAATCTCTGCATACGTTAATGATCCGAAAAGAATCTGCGCAACGCGCACATTATTAATAAATCGTACATCGTACCTCGTAAATCGTACATAGGCAACCGCATTTTCTAATGCGGTTGCCCTGACTCCCCCGCTTTCACCATCGCTTTGGTTGCCGCTTTGGGATGATTCGTTGACGAGGTACGATGTATGATGTGCGATTTGGGAAGCTCCCGCGCCTGCGCGCGAGTTTGGCGGAGCAAATGCGACGCACCCCCGCGCCGCAGGCGCGATCGCTTTGCAAATCGTACATAGGCGTCGTCTCGCCACCCCCGCCGCTTCGTAATCACGGCTTCATCACATCCCGTCCGCATCTGCTTTGCAGTTCCCGCAGCTATGTTGCGCATTATTTGCAAATCGCAAATGAATTGCGTGTTGGGATTGCTTTTTCTTAGGACGTATGCAATTATGGGACACTAATTTCCCGCTTATTTCGGCGGGCAGTCGTACACCGGCACACGATTGAGTAAAAATGAAGTAGGATTAGGCTTCATCTCGCCGGTGTACGATTCCAGACGGCTGTTCGCGTTCAAAATCACACCCGAACCCGCTTCCTCAAAGCGGTGCGCCGTCTGCTCCGGTACAGGCTGTATTTCCCCGGCAACCAAGCTGAAAGAATCTATCCGATTTTCGTGCAGACCCAGCATGGGCAGCGCTTTCGTATCCACCAAACTCACAATACCGGCCCGGTACAAGAACAGAGCTTCCTGTTCGTCTTCGACATTCTGCATTCCTGCGTTAAAGGTCAGCGAATTCAGATATCTGACGAAGTGATTTTCGTTGACTGTCGTCACACGACAGCGGCGGCAGCGCTCTATAATCTTTTTCAACGCCTCTGCCCGGTCACCCTGCAATTCCTCGTTCTCCATATTCCTAGCATCCTTCCCTACATTCAATCGCCTCTGCCATGAACGCGCTACCGCTCCAAACACAGTGCTGCTCATCCCACTACTTTTAAGCGCCTCTAAAAGCTCTTTTGACATATCGTCCGTCCCTCCTTTCATTATTTCCGCGACCGTCCTGATATCAAAGTCCAGCATCTTTGGCAATCTCCCTTCCCCTTCTCCGTCCACCGTAACAACCCGCCCTTGGCTGTCGAGTATTTCTAATTCGCATATACTCGCCCAGTTCCCTTTCGTATTCGTGAACCGAAATACCAGCTCGGACACATCATCTTTTGGCAAATCCACCGACGAACGTTTCTCTTTCTTTGAGAAAGGTACTGAGTACACGCAGGTGGCTCCCTGGAAGCCCTCTACCACCCCCTCCTGATTCGTGGCATTCTCCCATACTACGTTGACACGCCGCAACTTCTTTGCCTTGGGGAACGTGAGGGTGAGCGTATGACCAGAACGATTGTTATCCGCACACCAACGCGTTTCCACGTCCCCATCCATCGCATATTCCGCAATATGGATTGTCTCCTCACTGTCTGCCTCAATTTTGACAAACTTCTTAGGATCTGTCTCGGTGAGGAAAAGGCGTTTCCCGTCCGGATCATAGAGCGCAATCTCCCGAACACTCGCCCGGTGATTCTCCGTTGTTTTTTCCAGCGACAAGTTGAGCTGATCAAGCAGCGCTCCTCCCATATCTATGGTTGAGGAAGCCGTGTTCTTCTCTATGTCGGCCGTTCCCACAAAGTTATTGTGGTAATAACCGGAAAGACGGTACGTCTGCGGCGAATTGTCCTCCCAATCAAGGACGACTCTACCGATTTTGGCCTCTTTGGGGAATTTCATGCGCAGGTAAAGCCCTCTTGAGGTATTGGGGGCAGACCAGCTTGTATTTTTGTTATTGTCTATCAGGTAACGCACTTCCCGCCCTCGAAGTGCTGATGGACTGGTGATGACCAAGCGCCTTCCCAAGTCTACCTCCACGGCATTCAGCATCTGCTCAAGAGTCATACCTTTTTTGCACACGTCCGGGAACCTGCGCATGAGCATGCTCCCCATGTTGACAGCAACCAGAGCAGCTTCTTTCTCCACGGAAATCTTGTTGCGCAGATAGAGAGGCAACTCCGTGTGGGCAGCCATGGCGCCCAGCTCATCAATTTGGCTCTGGGTGGGCAAATCCTTGCGCCACTGGTCAAGTATACGGCTACGTTGCCCCATATATTTGGCCGTTCTGCGGACTAGGATTCGCGCATCGAAAACACGCTCAATGAGCCGCCCCAAGGCGGCGTACGGACCCAAATCGGGGAGCGTCTCGTTCAGCTTGCTGCGGGTACGGGAGACAGCATCCTCCCGACCATCCCACAGAGCCTGGTCAGCAAGCTGCAGCAAAAGCGCCAGTCGAATCGGCCCCGGCGCTGTCTCTGCCTGAAGCTCATCCACGTTTTTCCCTGGCCAAGGGGTACCAGCGCGATACCATTCTCCCGGTGTAGGCTCCGTCCACTCCACAAAAGTCTGCATGATGTCCCGGGAGTCCACCAAATCCGACGAACATGCAGCCGTGCTCTGTACACTCTCTTGGAGCAGTCGGGTTGCCTCGGGTTCCATCTGCGGATTGGCGATCGGCACGATGTGTCCGAGTATCAACGAAATCCCTGCAGCCCACGCCCGCAAGGCAGGATCTTGCGTAGAGCGAGCCAGTGCAAGCAGATATTCCGCCGCCTTTTCATACTCTTCTTTATCGACCATTTCGAGTGCTTTCTCCAACCGATACACACCAGAGGGGGCAACAGATATTGGCTCCGGCTTTACCACCTCGTGCTGTATTCCCTGCTCACCAGTCGGGACAGACAAAGACACTACCAGAGCAGCGATCACCCCAAGCACGCCAACCGAGGCTGCCCATATGGACCACTGGGCAAACTTGCGCCATATCGCGCGCTTCACAGCAGCCTCTCGCTCTGCCAATATCTGCTGCACCTCGTTGATCTCCTCGAGCAGCTCATCGTAATCACGCGGACGGCCGGCAGGGTTAAACTCTGTCATGTGGTCTGCCAAATCACACAATGCGGGATCCAAATCCGGGCGTTGTATGGCAAAAGAGGGCTGCTTCTTCTTGCATGAGAGCAAGGCGGTCACCGAATCTACCGGAGCCTGAAATGTTTCCACCCCGGTCAGCAGATATTTGAGCGTCATGCCCAACGCGTAGATATCTGTGCGCACATCCTCCGTTTTGCGCTTCAGAGTCTCAGGAGGCACGTAATAAGGAGTGGCCCAAATGACCTCCTCTTTGTCGCCTGCTGCGTTGTCTAGAGCCAGACCAAAGTCGATCACTTTCACCCGCTTCCCATTTGTAATCAAAATGTTGCCTGGCTTCATGTCGCGGTGCAACAATCCGGCCTCGCTCGCCGCGCGCAACCCGAGCGAAACTTGCCGTACCACCTCCAGTGCGTACCTGGCATTCAGCGGTCGTTCCGAACTCACCATCTGCTCCAGATTCTCGCCCTCCACCAACTCCATAGCTATGTAGAATTGTCCGTACGCCCGCCCGGCAGAATACACTGAGACCACGTTGTCATGCCGAACACGTGCCATCATGGCACTTTCATTCTCAAAACGCTCGATCCGCTCCGGCTGCTCGCGGAATGTATCATTGAGCACTTTGAGCGCTACAGGACGGTTCAGCGTCACGTCCAACGCGCGGTACACCACACTCATGCCACCTATACCGATGACGCTCTCCAACCGGAAATTACCCAGTTGCATGTGGACCCTGTCCATGTAATAACACCGCGGACAAACCACTTCCGCATACAGGCCAAGCCCGGATATATCCACGTGCGCTCCGCACTGTGGGCACACCCATATCTCATTCCTCTTGGCCATCTTGTTCGTCTCCCTCCAAAAATAATAATTAGTATCTTGGCTCGCGCGGCGAAGCTCCCCCACGAGGGACTGGAAAGGTTCCTCGCATCGGGGTTCATGCAGGGTCTTATCCTATTTTAGGCAAGGACGCCGCAGCCACAGCCTGGCCATGACGTTTTGTGCGCTCATCCGGCACACACAAGTTGATGTGCAGCTCCGGGAACTCCGCCTGCAACACTTCGTTGGCCTTATCGATGATGATTTGGCCCCCCTCGCCCGTAGCCACGCGCCCCAGGAAGAGCAGATTGCGCACGCTGTAGAAGCGGGAGAAATACGCCACCGAATAACCAAACTCGATTCCAATTGTTTCGTAGATCTTGCGGGCTCGCTCATCACCCTCCGCCATAGCGGCCTGCACCTTCTTGAGCTGCTCGGGGTAAGGCATGTCGCCGAAGTCAAATCCCGCCCGCGGCGCGAGACGAGCTACCGCCTGCTGCGAGAAGTACATGGCCCCCACGCCCTTGTCCTTGGACCACTCGTCCACGCCACCGTCTTCCTGATAATCCACCGGCACGAAGGCGAGCTCATTGAGCCATGGCATGATGTGCCCCTCCGGGTCCACGTAGCCGGAGGCCAACGATGTGCCCATTGCTATACCCAGTACAGCATCGTCATTCATGCCCATAGCGCCCGCCAGCGCCGTCACTTCGCCATCATTCACCACATCAAAAGGCACATGCTTGCCCATTCTCTCGCTCCACCTCTGCTGCAAGGTGTGAAACATCGGGCGTATCACATTCTTGAAATCATCCGGCGCTATGCCGCGGAACAACGACGCCACACGCGGCTCATTGTTCACATACACTCCGGCTGCCGACCCCCCAATAGCGTCCACCTGGGGCAGATGCTTAGCCACTCGCTTCAGCGAATCATCCACGCCTTCCAAGTGGTAACTGGGATCTTTCTCGTGGTATGGGTTCCACACCACTTCTTCGGAATATACTACCTCCCCATTCACCACCGCAGCGGCCTTGCGATCCGACCCTCCCAAGTCAAATCCTATGCGGTAGCCATCCAAATTGCGACCCAGCGAGATAGAGCTCATGTGCTCCGCAGGCAATTCCGCCGCACTTGCCACTTTCACGATCTCAATCGGCTGGTCGTAGATCAGTTTACCGATGAAGTCCCAGTCAAACTCTCGTGCCCCGCCTTTGCAATAAGTCTCGGCCAACGCGTCCGCCACTTTCGCAGCTCCCGCCACCATCACCGTGCAGCCTCCCTTCATCCACAACAAAAACTTTACTATGCGCTCCACATACCGGAAATTCAACTCGTCGCTCTCAGCTCCATCCGGCAGCAGTTCTCCGCTCCATCGGAAACATGTGCCATCCTGACGCGTCAACGCTATGTCGATGCTCTGCTTTCCGGGCGTCTGCGCCACTTTTTCTTCAAAGGCTTTGTTCCAAAGTGCGGGAGACACAAACTTCGGATCCAGTTCGGGTGTGTACTTGGCTTGGATTTTCATAGTGTACCTGTTTTATATACACGCCGCCCCTCGCCTTGTCAATACAAATCGTATAGACCACAGGGCAATGTGGATTGCAAGATTAAATGCAACAGGTTCTTGGCACAAAAAAAGGGTGCCAAGAAGTTCAAAGTATGCTAGAGTAATTTCTCTATAAC
>CANQSS010000098.1 GCA_947626545.1 uncultured Akkermansia sp.
GTATTTTTGAGGTAACCGATCCTAACCCATTGTACCATTCTTTCTTTTCGGCGTCCTGAATTATGAGGTAACGCGGGCTGTGCATTAGATGAGCTTTTAATCTTGCAATACTGCATCTTTGGGAGTATCATTCCAACGGCGCATAGTCGTGTGCTGCACGTGGACATTTCACACCAATTTCGAACAATGGACTTTATATCATCAAATGCTGCTTCTCTGAGCCCGTCATTGACGCTCGCCGTGACAAACCGCGCCAAAGAAATGAAGGCGAAAGGAGAACAGGTTTTTGGTCTCGCCGGGGGTGAACCCGATAAGGATACCCCGGAAAATATCAAGCAAGCCGCCATTCAAGCCTTGCAAAACGGAGCCACCAAATACACTCCGTCTGCCGGACTTCCCGCCCTGCGTCAGGCCATTGCTGACAAACTGAAGAACGACAATAATCTCATCTATACGCCGGAGCAAATCTGCGTATGCTCCGGAGCCAAACCGGCAGTTTACAGTGCATTGCGCGCTACCATCAGTCCGGGAGATGAGGTGATCATCCCCACTCCCTACTGGGTGAGTTACCCCTCCATGGTTGAGCTCTGTGGCGGCACGCCTGTGTACGCTCCCACTAAGCCGGAAAACGGGTGGAAAATTACTGCAGATGAGTTTGCGGACGCAATGACACCGCGCACGAAGATGATTATCCTCAACACGCCGCACAACCCAACCGGAGCCGTGTACAGCGAAGAGGAATTGCGCGCTATTGGCCAGGTTGCGGAGGATGAGGACATTCTCATCTTGGCGGATGAAATTTACGAGCATCTTGTCTATGGCGAGGCAAAGCATGTGTCTATGGCCGCGCTCTCCCCGGAGCTCTATAACCTCACGATCACCATCAACGGTTTCTCCAAGAGCTACGCCATGACAGGCTGGCGCTTGGGCTATTCCGCTGCGCCTGATGCCATTGCCCAGGCCATCCGCCTCATCCAGGATCATACGGCCTCCAATGCCACCACCTTCGCACAATACGGGGCTATCGAAGCGCTCAAGGGCGATCAATCTTTCATTGGTGACCTGCGCGAGGAGTACGATTTGCGCCGTCAGTACGTGTACGATCGTCTTTCCCAGATGCCCAAGGTGAAGATTGTGGAGCCCATGGGGGCCTTCTACTTCTTCCCGGACATCAGCGCCACGGGGCTGGATTCATTGAACTTCTGCGAGCGGTTGCTGGAGCGCTACAAGGTGGCGGTCGTGCCGGGTGTCGCTTTCGGAAACGATCAAGCCATCCGCATTTCCTATTGCACCTCGTTGGATGTACTCAAGGAGGGGCTCGACCGGTTGGAGGACTTCTGCCGCAAGCTCTGAGTCTCGGCTCCATTTCGGCAACGAAGAGAGGGAAAGCTCTGCTCCCTGCGGGAGCTTTCCGTCGCCGTTTTTCGCGAGAGGTATGATGAAAATTTCCACAAAGGGGCGCTACGCTCTGCGTCTGATGGTTGCCTTGGCGAGCCAGCCGGGCGCGCAGCCGGTGTCTCTTCGTGCCGTGGCGGAGCAGCAGCGCCTCACGATCAAGTACTTGGAGACCATCATTGCATTACTTCTGCGCGAGCATCTCGTGGTGAGTTTGCGCGGCAAATCCGGCGGCTATCGGCTTTCCCGACCGGCCTCACGTTACACCGTGTACGAGATCCTGCAAGCCACGGAAGGCGAGTTGGAACCGGTGAATTGCCTGGACTCCGAGAAGTACAACTGCCCGATGGAGAAGCTGTGCCCCACGCAGCCGGTGTGGCGCGGGTTGCAGCGCGTCGTGCGCGAGTATCTGGAATCCATCACCCTGGAAGATTTGGCGAAGTCGCCGCCGGGCGAGTTTTCCTATCGCGACGGCATCTGATTCTCCGTTAGCGGATCTGCTTGGGGATTGTGCGGTTTCCGCGGCGTGTTGTAGCGATTAGCTGCGGTGGAAAATCCCGCCTGCAAGAGGCATTGCAACGCTTCAGCAGCGCGGGAGATGGCTGCTTGCATGACTTCTTTCTCCTCCGGTGCAAAGCCGCCGAGAACGTGGGAAACGAGCGTTTGGCGTCCGTGCGAGCCTATGCCAACGCGCAGGCGCGGGAAGGCCTCCGTGCCTAAGTGAGCAATGAGCGATTTCACGCCGTTGTGTCCGCCGGCACTGCCTCCTTCGCGCAGACGCAAGGCGCCCACGGGAAGCGCAATATCATCGTACACGACCAGCACCTGATCCGGAGTAAACTTGAAATAGCGCATCAGCGCACCCACGCACACGCCGGAGTCGTTCATGAAGGTCTGCGGCTTCACCAACAGCACGCCCGGACCCCGCGCCACAAGCCCCTTGCGCGCGGAATCTGGTTTCCAAATCGCTCCGTAAAGCTCCGCAAAGGTATCCAGCACGGCGAAACCCACGTTGTGGCGCGTGCCGACGTAGGAAGCGCCCGGGTTACCCAGACCGGCGATGATGCGCACGGAATCCATCACTGGCAAGCGTTTCGTTCGGAGAGCACGATGCTGCGATTCACGGCATTCAGATAAGCGCGGGCGGAAGCCTCCACCACATCGCTAGCCGCGCCCTTGCCGGACACCGGTTTGCAATCGTCGCCAAACTGCACTTTCACGGACACTTCGCCGAGGGCATCCTGTCCGGCGGTGGTGGAGCGTACCACGTAATCCACCAGATCGCCGCGCGTGCGGGTGATGCGATCGATGGCTTTAAAGCAAGCGTTGACCGGACCGTTGCCGATTGCGCAGTCGGTGTAGCTCTTACCATCTTTCTCCAAGGTGACGGTAGCGGTGGGTTTGGCGGAGCTGCCGGCTGTGAATTGCAGCAACACCATCTTCCATTTTCCTTCGTGCGTGTCGAGAGAATCATTCACCAGCGCCGCCAGGTCATCGTCGTACACAAACTTCTTGCTATCGCCCACTCTCTTAAAACGCTCGAACACCTGCGTGAGCTCTTCGTCCGACAGTTCGTGCCCCAGCTTTTCCAGACGCGCTTTCACCGCCGCGCGTCCGGAGTGCTTGGTGAGCGGCAGTTCCGTCTCGCCCCAGCCTACATCCGCCGGGTTGATAACCTCGTAGGTTTCGCGCTTGGCCAGGATGCCGTGCTGGTGGATGCCCGAGCTGTGGGCAAAGGCGTTCTCCCCGACAATGGCCTTGGAACGCTGCACCGCCATGCCGCTCACGCGGGACACCACGCGGCTCGTCTTGACGATCTCGCGCGTGTTCACTCCCACCACCTTGCTGCCGGGGGCAAAGCCGAAGGCCTCCGGGCGCAAGGTGAGCGCCATGATGACCTCCTCGAGGGCGGCGTTGCCGGCGCGTTCGCCGATGCCGTTGATCGCTCCTTCCACCTGACGCGCACCGGCAGTCACGGCAGCCAGCGAGTTCGCCACGGCCAGCCCGATGTCGTTGTGGCAATGCACCGAGATGACGGCTTTGCCGATGTTGGACACATGGTCGATGAGGTAGCGGATCATGTTGCTGTACTCCACCGGTGTGGTAAAGCCCACCGTGTCCGGGATGTTTACCGTGGTAGCTCCTGCATCGATGACAGCCTCAATCACCTGTGCCAGGTAATCCAGCTCCGTGCGGCTCGCATCTTCCGGGGAGAACTCCACGTCCTTCACCAAACTGGCGGCCATCTTCACGTAGCGCACAGCCATGTCCAACACCTCCTCCTTGGTCTTTTTGAGCTTGTATTCGCGGTGCAGGGGACTGGTGGCCAGAAAGGTGTGGATACGCCCGCGATCTCCTGCCGGCGCCACGGCCGCCGCCGCCTGCCGCACATCGTTTTCCACGCAGCGCGCCAAGCCTGCTATCCGCGTGTTCTTGAGCGTGCGGGCTATGGTGGATACCGCCTCAAAGTCCCCATCCGAGATGCAGGGGAATCCTGCTTCAATGATATCCACTCCGAGCTTCTCGAGCTGACGCGCCACTTCCAGTTTCTGGCGCAGATTCATGGAGGCTCCGGGGCATTGCTCGCCATCCCTCAGGGTGGTGTCGAATATCAGGACATGATCGTTCGGTTTCATAACGAACCCATCCTATTTCTTTTCGTTTTTCAGGTCAAGAAAAAAGTTGCTTCGCGCGCGCACGCACTCGCGCGCTGGCGCTCGCGTCGCGCGCGCGAAGCCTGCCGCACTTACGGAGATTTTTTGTCAGTTTGCGTAAAACTTTCTCTTACTTGTCGCGGTGAAGACAGCCGCTACTTTCGCAGGCGGAGTCGTACACATGGTTGCAAATAAGCGTAATAGAGGGATGTGCATGGCATCAATGAGTTGTTGTTCAATCGCACTGAAAAGTTCTGCGGTGCCAAGCTTCCGCTTTGCATCAAAAGCGCGAGCATTGCATCAATGTGCAGGAGGAAGAATGAAATGATGAAACCGGAAAAATGACGGGCGGCGGAGATGAATCTCCATCCCCGCCGCCTTTGAGATGAGTTTCCTCAATCAAACAGCTCAGCGGATAAACTCGATGACATCGGCAGTAACCGTCGTTTTGGGACGTGAGAAAATAAGGTAATTTCTCCCCCCGGTTTCTTCGCGAATATTAATCAGAGCTGTCGGGCGGTTTCGCAGATCCCCGCAATTTTTGTACAGGTTTTTTATAGCCTGTGCCTCAGTGGAATCCTTGATCGCAATGCCGCCTTCTGGAGATAGTTTAACTAATTTCCCTAATTCTGTGAGGCTCGTGGGAATGCTCGTCGGCATCGCACTCAGAATATGGAAACCGATGCTTTCTCCCTTAACCTGTGTGGCAATGACTCGATAGTTCGCTTGTTCAAGTCGTATATCGGTCCTTGCGATATTCCCATCTCCCATTTTGTGGGAGACGCAACTGCTCAGCGCTAGTGTTGCCGAGAGGGCTGAAATTAGGAGTGTATTTTTCATGGTGTGTGTATTGGTTTTTATTTTGTGTTTGAATCATCCCCCGATACCTCACCGGGAGATAAAGATTTTGTTCGGCTGAGTTTTCTGCATCCTCTCCGCGCTTCATTGCAGATCCGTCCTGTCTCAGTGTCGTTTTTTACTCGTCCGATGCCTGCGTGACTTCAATGAGTCCCCCGGATATTTCCCCAATTCATTCAAATAATCCGGCATCTCTAAATCGATGGGAAGCACGACGCTCCCCTCAAATTCTCCCGGGTGTTCCTCCAGGTACTTCTTGGTTACTTCCTTCCAGTCACGCGAGGCATCGACGTTTTCTTTGTTGTATTGCACGATCCCGTACTGCCAGTAGGTGCATTCTCTGTAGTTTTCTTCTTGGCATCCACTCTCGAAAAATTCTACCATGATCTTCACTTGTTTCTTGTTGAGCTTAAACCCCGGCAACCCATCTTCTCCTCCCTCGATATATCCAACTCTTGTAAACGATATCCTCGCCACATGTTCCGACGTCTCCAACTCATCTGAATCATAGAACTTAAAATACGGCTCCTTCCCCTCCAAGATCTTGTCTGCGAGGATCACATATGCCTCGCGGTCTTCTATCCATCCTATGATAACTTCACGTTCGATGTCTTCTTCGCTCATGTTCCGTTTCATATTATATCTGAGTTCTGTGATTCCTTTAGGATGTCCTCCCTTCCATGCACTGATCAAACGTTTTTGAGTTGGGAACACCATTGACCTATCAATGACTTGAACTATCATGTCATGTTTTTAATCGAGTAATTCTCCGCTTCTGCTTTAGCTATACCCGCGTTGAAGAGAATGTCATTGATTTTTCTGTATGGTTCATCCCGATCCTTCAATGTACAAGTATGGGCACATGCAGTCGATTCCTCCTTGTCCTATGCATCTACATTCGCCCCTGCCTTCAACAGGAGCTTGACCATCTCCACGTGCCCATTACACGCTGCCAACGTAAGCGCGGTATCTCCATCCTCATCCGCGGCATCTACATTCGCCCCTGCCTTTAATAGGAGCTTGACCATCTCCACGTTCCCATTCTGCGCCGCCAACGTAAGCGCAGTATTCAACAGGAGATCGACAATCTCCACGTTTCCCGCCAACGTAAGCGCAGTATCTCCATCCCCGTCCGTAGCATTGACATTTGCCCTTGCCTTCAACAGGAGCTTGATAATCTCCACGTGTCCCTCCTGCGCCGCTACCATAAGCGCAGTCCTTCCATCCCCGTCCGCAGCATTGACATTCGCTCCGGCCTCCAGCAGTAGTTTGACAGTCTCCACGTGTCCCTGATCCGCCGCAGTCATAAGCGCAGTAATTCCATCCTTGTTCTTAGCATTGATTTTTGCCCCTATCTCCAACAGGAGTTTGACAATCTCTGCGTGTCCATTCCCCGCCGCTACCATAAGCGCAGTAGTTCCATCCTCATCCGCGGCATAGACATCCGCCCCTGCCTTCAATAGGAGCTTAACTATCTCCACGTGTCCCTCCTGCGCCGCTACCATAAGCGCAGTAGTTCCATCCTCATCCGCAGCATTGACATTCGCTCCGGCCTCCAGCAGTAGTTTGACAGTCTCCACGTGTCCCTGATCCGCCGCAGTCATAAGCGCAGTAATTCCATCCTTGTTCTTAGCATTGATTTTTGCCCCTATCTCCAACAGGAGTTTGACAATCTCTGCGTGTCCATTCCCCGCCGCTACCATAAGCGCAGTAGTTCCATCCTCATCCGCGGCATAGACATCCGCCCCTGCCTCCGACAGTAGTTTGGCAACCTCCACGTGTCCCTTCACCGCCGCAAACATAAGCGCAGTACCTTTCT
>CANQSS010000099.1 GCA_947626545.1 uncultured Akkermansia sp.
AAAGGTTAGGAAACCGCCGTATGCCATAAAAGGCACGTACGGTGGTGTGAGAGGGGGCGAAAGCCCCCTACTCGATTTGGCGAAGCTTTTCCGGGAGTTTGACCTGGATGTGGATATCGCGCAGCTGATTGGGTTCGGCAGGAGCGGGTGATTCGCTCATGAGATCCGCACCGCGGTTGTTCTTCGGGAAAGCGATGACCTCGCGGATGGAGGAACACTTGCCCAGCAGCATCACGACGCGATCCAACCCCAGCGCGAGACCGCCGTGCGGCGGGGCGCCAAAGGAGAAAGCGGAAAGGAGGTGGCCGAATTGCTCTTGAATCGTTGCCTCATCCAGTCCGAGTGCGCGGAAGGTAGCGTCCTGCAGATCGCGCTCGTGGATACGGATAGAGCCGCCGCCAAGCTCATTGCCATTGAGGATGATATCGTAGGCCTCTGCGCAAAGGTCGGTGGAAATTTCACCGCGCAGCACCTTGTCCACGTCCTCCGGCACGGGACGAGTGAAGGGATGGTGAATGGCACAGAAGCGCTGCGTCTCTGCATCCCAGCCAAAGAGCGGGAAGCGGGTCACCCAAAAGAGATCGATGTCGTGATTGTCTTTGAGCAGTTCCATATATTGGGCGCACTCAAGACGCACGCGTCCCAAGATGGTGCAACTTTCCTCCCACGGGCCCGCGGCGAAGAAGATGCAGTCGCCATCCTCGATATTGAGCCGTTCCTTGAGGGCGTTGATCTCGGCATCCGTGAGACGTTTGGTAATCGGACTCTTCCAACCTTCACGGTCATTTGCATCGCGCACTTTGATGTAGGCGAGACCTTTCGCGCCGGCTTCCACAGCGGTCTGCGTGAGGGAGTCCACCTGCCCAACGGAGGGGGAGAAGTTCTTGGCGTTAATGGCCTTCACCACGCCGCCCGCAGCAATCGCTCCGGAAAAGACGCGGAAGTCACTCTTCGCAAAAATATCCGAGCAATCCGTGAGCTTCATCTCAAAGCGACGATCAGGCTTGTCAGATCCGTATTGATCCATGGCGTCGCGCCAGGTGACGCGTTCAAAGGGGATGCTGATTTCCGTTCCGACAGCCTCGCGGAAGACGCGCTGCAGCATGGCCTCCACCCAGCCGTAGATATCCTCCGGGGTGATGAAGGACGCCTCGATATCAATCTGCGTGAACTCGGGCTGACGATCCGCTCGCAAATCTTCATCACGGAAGCAGCGCGCCACCTGAAAATATTTCTCCAGCCCGGCCACCATGAGCAGCTGCTTGTACTGCTGCGGCGCTTGCGGCAATGCGTAAAACGTACCGGGAGAAAGGCGGCTCGGCACGAGAAAGTCGCGCGCGCCCTCCGGCGTGCTCTTGGAAAGGATCGGGGTTTCAATTTCTAGAAAGCCCTGTTCATCGAGGTAATCCCGCATGGTCTTGGTGATGCGGTGGCGTAAAATCATGTTTCGCTGCATTTCCGGACGCCGCAGGTCGAGGAAGCGATATTTAAGACGTATGTCCTCATTTGCCACATTACGATCTAACTGAAATGGAAGAACGGCCGCACGGTTCAGGATATTCATCTCATCGGCTTCCACTTCAATCTCACCTGTGGCAAGATCCGGATTGGTGGCATCTACCTCATCCGTCTTGAGACGCGCCACCACCTTGCCACTCACCTGAATGACAGATTCCACACGCAACCCTTCAGCTTCTTTGGCCAGCCCCGCGTTATTCTCCGGGTGAAAAACAACTTGTGTCTTACCCTCGCGATCCCGCAAGTCAATGAAAATGACGCCGCCGTGATCACGCACAGTATCTACCCATCCCACCAAAGTGACACGCTGGTTGATGTGGGTCGGGCGAAGTTGATTGCAAGTGTGGCTTCTATACGCGCTCATAGTGTGATTAAGGGAGCGCTCAGTTTACCCACGCGCGCATGAATGTCAAGCCTATTTTGGATACATGCAAGGCAAACTCATTAGAAAATTTGCCTATTCACGATGTACGCTGTCCATACGCACTCACCGCCCGCTAACGCGTACGCCCTCATCGGGGCTGTCGTGCGTGTTGTACATCGTACATAGGCGTCGTCGGCCGCTTCCGTCGTAAATGATAAATGGCTTGGATGATTCGCGTTTGTATATCCATCACGGCGACGGCATTTAATGCTCTGCCAGCCATGCGCAGAACTGCTCCGCCCATGAAAGGGAGATGCCGGGGAGATCGGCAACTTGTGACGGAGACAGTTTGCGTAAGCATTCCAGACTGTGGAAGCGGGCAAGAAGGAGTTGTTTGCGGCGGGGAGTCATGCCGGGGCAGGCATCGAGTCGGCTTTCACGTACGCGTTTCCTCATGAGCAACTCGTTGTAATTGTGCGCAAAACGATGTGCTTCATCACGCAGACGCTGCAGCAGGCGCAACGCCCCGGAATCGCGTGCGAGCAATAACGGTTCGTCGTGGTTTGGCAAATAGAGCTCCTCATCCCGCTTTGCGAGACCTACCACGGGCATATTTTGCAGACCAATTTCCGCCAGCACGCGCCGTGCCATGGCAAGCTGTCCTTTGCCTCCATCAACCACCACGAGATCCGGTACGGTGATGGGAGCCTTACCTTGCGCACGCAGCTCGCATAGCCAGTCATAGGCATCCACCCCGTCCGGTTTGTCGAAGAGGGCGCTACTCTCACCGAGAATGCGCGAATAGCGTCGCTTCACAACCTCCAGCATGGAGGCAAAGTCATTCTGGGTGTCCACGGAACGGATGCGATAGCGGCGATAAGCTGAGGTATCTGGTTTGCCGTGCGAAAAACGCACCATAGAAGCTACGATGTGGTTATCCGAAAGGTTAGAGATGTCGAAGCACTCCATAATCTGTGGAGTTGGCATGTGCAGGGCTTCTGCAAGCTGCGCCAAATCGCCCTCCGGGTTCACTGTGCCGGGCAAGTAAGTGTCGGATCGGGCGAAACGACGTACGGGTTCCAGCGTTTTTTCGACATTTTCCCGGATGTCGCGCAACTTGGCGGCGCGCTCGAAGTCAAGTTGATCGGCAGCCTGCTGCATCCCTCGGGTGAGTTCTTCCAAATGCTCGCGCACTCCATGACCCTCCAGCAGATCCAAGGCAGCGGCAAATTGGGCGCGATATTCCGGAGCGGAAATACGGCCGATGCAGGGGGCTGAGCAATGGCGAATCACATCATCATGGCAGTGTCGGTAGTCTTCGGGGCCGGGACACTTTGCGTTGCAACTGCGCAAGCGGAAGTGGTGATTGAGCCACTCAACGGTTTCTTTGAGCGCTCCACTGTGTACAAAGGGGCCGATGTAGCGGGCGCCGTCATCTTTGCGCAGACGCACCAGCGAGAAACGCGGCAATTCTGCCTCTCGATCTGCGCGCAGCAGCAAGTAACGTTTATCATCCCGCAATTGCACGTTGTAATGCGGGCGGTATTCTTTGATGAGCTTCTGTTCCAGTAGCAGAGACTCCTGCTCGTTGCGCACTTCGTAATAGTCGAAGTCTTCGATGGCGGCAATGAGCGCCCGCGTTTTACCGTTCTCGAGCGTGGCGCGCGAGGGTGAAAAATAGTTGGATAGCCGTTTGTGCAAATCCTTGGCTTTACCCACGTAAATGACGCGTCCGCCCACCCCGCGCATCAGGTAAACGCCGGGGCAATGCGGCGTCGCACGCCATTTCTCTTTGAGCTTGCTGTTTGCCATATCGCACTGAAAATACGCCAAACCCGGCTGGGGGATCAAACACTCCCCGCAACCGGTGAGACCCACACCGCAAAGCCACACGCCACGTGACTTTCCTACGTCCCAAACGGGGCACGTGGAACGCTCCCATGCGCCGCTTACGAGTGCATGGGCATGAGGACGTAGAGGAATTCATCCGCTACGCGCATCACGCCGGGGCTGGACGCATCGATGAGATCGATGCTCACCTCGCTTTCACCCACTGCCTTGAGCGGGGCGAGTACGTAGTCCGCATTGAAAGTGATCGAAAATTCGCGGCCTTGGTACTCAATTGGCACCTCTTCATTTGCCTCGCCCACATCGGACGAGCCGGATTGCAACTCCAACACTCCGGGGGTAATGTGAAAGAGCACGGTGTTCTTCTTTTCCGCAGCCAGCAGAGAGACGCGACGCACGGTTTCATTCAGCTCTTGAGCCGGCAGAGCGATGCGTTCGTTGTAGTGGCTGGGAATCACTTGGCGGTAGTTCGGATAATTGCCTGAAATCAGCTTGGTAATGAGCAAGGTATCGCCCAAATCGAAGGAGACTTGATCCGCCGATACACGCACTTGCACGTTACCGGTATCGCCGAGCAGGCGGTGCAGCTCAGGAACCGCCCGACTGCGCAAAATGATGCAAACTTGCTGCGATTCCGGGAATTCCAACTCATTCTCAAAGAGCGCTAACCGGCGACCATCCGTAGCCACGAGCGTAAGCTTGCCCTCTTGGAAGCAGGTGTAGATGCCGTTGAGCACGTAGCGCATGTCATCATTAGCAATAGCGAACTCTGTGTAGCGCAAGCCTTTGTTGAGCATACTCTGAGGCACCTCAAATTCACGTGCTTCTTTGAATGCGGGCATCTGCGGAAACTCCTCAGCTACCAGTCCATAGAGCTTGAAATGGGCGCGGTTGCATCGCACCGTCACCATGTTCCCCTTTAGCTCCACATCTACTTCGCCATCCTTCATCTCTCGCACGATGCTCTGCAATTTCTTGGCGGGCAAAGTGAAAGCACCAGGAGTTTCCACCGTCGCCGGTATCTTCGCCTGGATGGTCAACTCCATTGTCGTGGTCGTTAGCTTCAGCTCTCCATCGGCCGCTTCAATGAGCACATTGGAGAGAATAGGCATGCTGGGGCGCATAGACACCACGCCCACCACCTTGTTCAATCCATCCAGCAATACTTGTTTTGCGAGTGAAAATTTCATGGTCCGCTGTAGATCTTTTCTGTTGTCATTTTACTGGTTCACACAGGGATTGGCAAGCATTTTCTCCTGTTTTTTCCAGATTTTCTATATCTGTCCAGAAATACCTACAATATGTGGTGGGTCTAGTTTATTTTTGGCTAATGATCCTTACTTTTCAATTGTGTTGATAATTAACCAAATTAAATTGTTGTTCAAGAGCATCTAGGACAGCATCTCCCATGGCAGCAGTATCCACCACCCGTTCTCCGGGGGAGCCGGTGGCAAGATCACGTGTGCGGAAGCCGACTGAAATGGCAGCGCGTACGGCTTTATCGACGGCATCGGCGGCCTGAACCTGACCGAAGGAGTGTCGCAGCATCATGCCCATGGAGAGAATCTGGGCGATGGGATTAGCAATGCCTTGTCCGGCGATATCCGGGGCGGAGCCGCCGGAGGGCTCGTACAGGCCGAACGTTTTGTTTCCGCGCGTGCAGAGGGAGGCGCTGGGCAGCATACCAAGCGAACCGCAAATCATGGCCATCTCGTCCGTCAGGATGTCGCCGAATGTGTTTTCCGTGACAATGACGTCAAACTGCCCCGGGTTGCGTACGAGCTGCATGGCGGCGTTGTCCACGTACATGTGGCTGAGTTGCACGTCCGGGTACTGCGCGGACAGCTCAGTCATCACGTCTCGCCAGAGTACGGAGGCGCTCAGCACATTCGCCTTGTCCACGCTGCAGAGTCTGTGGCTGCGTCCTTGCGCTGCGCGGAATGCCAAATGCCCGATGCGCTCCACTTCGTGGCGGTGGTAAATCATGGTGTCGAGTCCGATCAGCTCTCCCTCGCGCTCGCCGTAAAACTTGGGCTGGCCAAAATACATGCCGCCCGTCAGCTCGCGTACGCACAATATGTCGAATCCGCCCTCGATTAAACTGTCCTTGAGCGGCGAGGCCGCCGTGAGTTCCGGCAGACATACTCCCGGCCGCAAATTCGCGTACAACCCGAAATGCGCCCGCAGCGGCAGCAGCGCTCCTCGTTCCGGCCGCTCATCCGGCGGAAGATTTTCCCACTTTGGCCCTCCTACGGAACCGAACAGAATCGCATCGGCCGCCTCGCATTCCGCCAGAGTATCTGCCGGCAGAGCCTTGCCGGAGGCATCTATCCCGGCGCCACCCACCGGCTTTTCCACGCGTTGTGTGTTGAATCCGTACTTCTGCTCCACTGCGCTCAGCACGCGCAAAGCTTCGTGCATCACCTCCGGTCCTATGCCATCTCCCGCTAAAACAGCTACTCGATACGTGCTCATATGTGCGCCATGATATGACCCGCACTGCTGTTCGTCAAGCCTCATATCCACACAATGCATCAAAAATTCCTGAAAACGACGGCTGCCTACGCCCCGCAGGAACTTCCAAATCGTACACTATTGATTCGAGGTGGTATAATCAGAAGCGCTGAGAGGGAAATCCTCAACGGAGCTCCTCGACATAACGGGCGGAGCCTCAAAAGAGGCTCCATGCGGGAACGTTCATATTCGTACGTGGGCATAAAGTCCTTTACGACGTCAGTTCTTCCCGCATTCCGTTATGTTGAGGTCTATCAAAGATAAGATAGTTGAGAGGGCTAGCCATAGCCCATAATAGTGTTATATCCGCTTGATAGACACTCTCACAAAAACGTGTACAAG
>CANQSS010000100.1 GCA_947626545.1 uncultured Akkermansia sp.
TCGCCTCCTTCATCATCGCAGGAATGATGATCACCTGCGGCATTTGGGGCGTGTGCGCCATGGTATTGCTCGCCGGGGTTATTCTGGTGAAATCTGCCATTCTTCACCGTCTCAAGGTGGCAAAACGTCCGCGACTTCTCTCCCTCACCAACGCAGGATTACGCGATGTAGGAATAACCTCCGCCGACCGCTTGGGACGCATCCTCGGCATCTATACCGCCACGGTTCAGGCCTTGCTCCACGAGGATCGCACCGCCCTCAAACGTCTGCGCAAAAAAGCGCGCGACATCGTACGCACCCTGCGTGCCGTGAAGGAGGACGAGTTGCTGCCCGCCTTGCAGGGGGCGGATGCTGCCATAGCACAGCGCGGACAGATGGTCTTCCGCATCATGGAAAGCTGTATCGGTATCGCGGAAAGTCTGCGCAGCATCACGCAGGCCAGTTTCAATCACATCGACAACGCACACGTCGGGCTGGATGCCGTGCAGGCACGCGAACTACTGGACATGAGCAACCGCGTGACGTCCTTCTTCCCCGGTCTCATCGTCATGCTTGAATCCGGCGACTACACACCCATGCAGCGAGCCATGGCAGAGGCCGGAGACTTGAGCGAGCAATTTGCCGATGCAATCACACGCCAACTCCTGCGCCATGACGCCGATGAATCCAATATGCGCACCCACATCCTCTTCCTCAATCTCCTCAACGAAACACGTGCCATGGTGCGCAAATCATTCTCCCTCATCAAGGAGCAGCAGGAACTTTTCGAGGGAAGATGATTCAAGACCTTGTCCAAAATTTCCTCGTGGACTGGGGAGGAGTTAGTGAATATCCTGAAGTTCCGCTAACAAGGATGGACGCCGTCTGTAGGTCGTACGAATGTGGGTGAGAAGCTCGGTGACGTAGGGAGTGCTACCGGGGAATCGAGAGAATTTCTTCAACGTCTTCGCAAATTTGGCGTATTCCTTGCTCTTATTCATCTTTGAAACCCGATCCCTCATGACGGCAATACCATATTGGAAGAGTTCCGGGTGGTATTTTTCCGGCAGAATCGGCAGATATTCCATGGTGAAAGAAAAGCGATTATCACGGCTTTGAATAATGAGCTGATAAAGGCGATCAAGGTCGTTTTCTGCAGCGTATATGGACGCCAGATAGGCCTCATCTCTTCGCTGGTCGAGTTGCCCGGTGAGGCGCTCGTACATGCTTGCCCAGTCAGAGGATGGAACCACTTTCTTTAGTTTTTGATAATAGGAAAGATTTTGCTGGATTTTGAGTGCGAGTTGATAAAGAGTTTCTATGACCGCAGGTGTATCGTCTTGCCGCTTTACAATATCAAGCAAGAGTTTGAGGGATTGTTCGGACCTCCCCCCAGCCCACATTTGCTTATTCACCAGGTCTCTGGCTTCGGAGAGCCTCCCGGCATCGCGCAGGCGCTCTATTTCCGGGAAAACGATCTCATCGCACCTAAGGTTAGAGAGGATCGTCTTCTGAAGCTCTTCCTCACGTCCGAGCTTGCGCAGCAAGTTCACCCTGTGTCTCAGGAGATCCCCTCCCGCGCACGGCTCCAGTTTTTGCAGTTCAATGTATGCCTGCTCCGGCGGCAGCGCAGTGAGCATAAAATCAACACATAATGATTTCATGGGGTAGAACCTATACTCCCTGTAAACGCTGTAGTGAGACGCCTGACGCAGCTCCTTGAGCACCTCGAGTTTCTCTTCAAGCGACCATGATTCGCTCGAGGCGCTATCCTCCAGGATTTCCGCGAATTCTTCATGAAGGTCAGAGAGTTCCAGATAATCATCTTCATCGATGGTGCTATCGGCTTTCTCCTGGAGCGTATGAATGAACTTCAGTATGGTTCGAGCTACCAACCGTCCGTTACCTTTCTCCAACTCCGGCTTCAGGGCATCCAGCACATCTCCCATCCCTTTTGTCACAGCCGCCCATTTGATATCATACTCATTATATTTACCATTCCATCCCATCTTCTTCTCCATGCGCGTGAACAGCCTTTCCACCCTATTTGCAAACTTCTCTTCCAAAGACGGGAAAGTGGCGACCTCCTCACACAACCAGTCGTTCAATGCGCAGGCAAAATCCGCATTACGTTTCGCCTCCTTTTGGATAAACTTCCTCAATTTATCCAGAGGCGCTTGTTCCAGTAGTTCTACTGGTATTGATACGGCCTTTTCTTTACGCTTCACGGGTCTATTATTGTAACACGATTTTCAATCGCAAACCGCAGACGCATTTCCAAACGCGTCTGCTCCGTCGGTACTCCTAAGTTAAAAATCAGATCCACCCGTTGTCTTCCATGAAGGCTGTGGCGTTCTTGTGCCCTTGGAGAGCGGCCTTTTTGACCCATTGCTTGGACTGTTCATGATCCTGAGTCACGCCAAGACCGTGGAAGTAACAGCGTCCCAAATTGTACTGACCATTGGCATTGCCAGCCTTTGCGGCGCGGCGGAAACACTCTGCCGCCATCGTGGGGTTGGCGGTTGTTCCCTCACCATTCAAGTAACAGAGACCGAGATTATTGAGTGCTGAGGCGTCATTCTGCGCAGCGGCCTGGTTGTAAAGAGAGAATGCCTGAGCGAGATTTTTCCGCACGCCGGAGCCGGTTGCATAGCACGTACCTAGGTTATCCTGTGCGTTGGCATTTCCGCCCTGCGCGGCAGCTGTATACCATTTGACAGCTTCCTTCATATTGGCGGCCACGCCATTGCCGAAATCATAGCACTTGGCGAGTAGCAGCTGAGCATCTGGATTGCCTGCCTCGGCCGACTCACGCAGCAGAGGGATCGCCTGAGCGTAGTTTTTGGAGGCGTAGAGAGCCGATCCCCTAGTGAGCAATGCATTTTTGTAGGGGTCGGAGTTACACGCGCTGAGCATTACCAGCACGACCGGGAGAATGAGAATAGCAATTTTCATAGAATCTTCGATGTGTGGAAATATTAGAGGGTGAGGAGATAGCGCTCCGCCTCCAATGCGGCGCGGCAGCCCATGCCCGCAGCAGAAATGGCCTGGCGGTAGATGGGATCGGCGACATCACCGGCGGCGAAAAGACCGGGCGTTTTAGTGGCGGTGGCGTTATTATTCGTGATGATGAAGCCGGCATCATCCACATCCGCCAAGTTGCCGATTATCTTGCTGTTCGGCGAGTGTCCGATAGCCATGAAAACGCACTTGACCTCCAAGTCACGCAGCTCGCCGGTTTGCGTATCGCGCAACGCCACGCCGCAGAGCTCGCCATCCGCATCGCGCTTGTACGCGGCGATGGTCGTGTTCCACACGGGCGTAATTTTCTCGTGCGAGAGAACCCGCTGCTGCATCGCCTTGCTGGCACGCAACGTGTCGCGCCGGTGCAGCAAATACACTCTGCTTGCGAAACGAGTGAGGAAATGCGCTTCCTCGCATGCACTGTCACCGCCACCCACCACGCAGACGGGGACATCGCGATAGAAGGAACCATCGCATGTGGCACAAGCAGTGAGACCGTGACCGATGAGCTCTTTCTCCCCCGGCAGACCGAGGTAGCGCGCCGTAGCACCCGTCGCGATGATGACGGCAGAAGCCTTGTACGCCCCGGCCGAGGAGGTGACAACGAACTGACCGCTGCACTCCTCGCGCGTCACGGAAAGGACTTCCTCGTAGATGATCTTCGCGCCGAACTTCTCCGCCTGCTGACTCATCGCAAACATGAGATCCGGGCCGAGAATCCCCTCAGGGAAACCGGGAAAGTTCTCCACCTCCGTCGTGGTGGTCAACTGACCGCCGAGCTGCGGTCCGGCAAACACCAGCGGCTCCAAATCTGCACGTGCCGCATATATGGCCGCCGTGTAGCCCGCCGGTCCGGTGCCGATGATGATGAGCTTCGCGTCCATCGAATTCGGTCGGTTTACTTTTCCTCGATGTGCACGTCGTACACCTTGCCGAGAACGTTGAGCTTCATGTCGCGCCCGGAGATGGCGGCAGAGACTCCGATACTGGTGAGAGCCACAGGCGCGCCGAAGTTCTCCGGCTTTTTAGCGGTAGGTGGCTCGGGACGCTTGCCGGCATAGTAATCCTCCAGCTGCTGGGGGAACATGGCGTAAATCACGCAGTTTTCATCCGTGGCAGGCATACCCTTCTCCGCAAGCTTGTCGCGCAGGTTTTTCATGTCGGGCTTGATGAGATCCGCCGGACGGCAGGAGATGGGATCCTTCCCCGCCTTCTTAGCGCAGAGGGCCTGCAAGTCGGGATCCACGGGAGCCGGTGTGTGCCCGTAGTAGCCAAGCGCCACGTCCGCGCACTGCGGCGTGATGTTCTTCCAACGACCGAACTTCACGTTCATCATGGCCTGCACGCCCACGATTTGCGAGGTCGGCGTCACCAGCGGTATCCACCCCAGAGCTTTGCGCACCACCGGTATCTCTGCGAACACTTCCTCAAACTTGTCGGTCATGTTCATTTCCTTCAACTGGTTGCGGAAGTTGGAGAGCATGCCCCCCGGCACCTGGTAGCGCAGGGTGTCGCTATTCACGATCTCGTTCTTGTGGCTGGTAAAGCGGCTCAGACTCTCGTAAATGGGTTGCAGCATGGCGGAAATCGTGGTCAACTTGTCTTTGAAGTCATCTGCCACCACCGGGCAGCGATCGTAGCCCCTCAGCAGAGCCAGCATGCGCATGCAGTCCGGCTGACCAGTGCCGTTGGCAAAGGGAGCAATGGAACAATCCACCGCATCCGCCCCCGCATTGATGCCAGCCACATACGAGGCCGCGCCCAGACCGGCAGTCTCATGCGTGTGGATCCACACCGGCAAGCCCACCTTCTTCTTGAGCTCGCTCACCAGCGCAGCCGTCTCCGATGGCGGGATGAGCCCTGCCATATCCTTGATGACGATGCCATCCGCACCCATGTCGGCAATCTTTTGCCCGAGCTTGGCGAAGTATTCCAGATTATGCACGGGGGAAGTCGTGTAGCAGATGGTACCGTGAGCCGTCGCCCCCACTTCCTTGGCGGCGCGAATCGACGTGCGCATGTTCTCCGGATCGTTCAGGCAGTCAAAGATGCGGAAGATGTTCATGCCGTGCTTGGCGCTCAGCTTCACGAAAGCCTCCACCACATCATCCGCATAGTTCGTGTAGCCCACCATGTTCTGCCCGCGCAGGAGCATCATGTGTGGTGTCTTCGGCGCCAGCTTCTTGAGCGTATTGAGTCGCTCAAAAGGCAACTCTCCCAAAAATCGCAAGCCAGCGTCAATCGATGCCCCTCCCCACGTTTCTAGCGCTGAAAATCCCATTGTGTCCAAAATGGGAGCGATGTCGTGCATTTGATCAGTGGACATACGAGTGGCCGCCAGCGATTGGTGTCCGTCGCGCAATACGGTGCAGTTGAATGTTGCCGGTTTCATGTTGTTTTCAAGTAAAATTCTATTCGTCCTGCGACGTGCGCGGATTTTACCACACCGTGCCCCGTAGGTCAAGCCACACCCAAGGCAAACGCATTAGAAAATGCGTTTGCCTATGTACGATTTTCGATGGACGATGTACGATTTGGAAAGTGAGCGCGCGTTGCGCGGGGAAGAGGTGTGGGGAGCTTCGTGACGGATGGCTTGCCCATGAATGCTTCAACAAATCGGGGTACTCGAAAATGGGGAAGCCGTCTCAAAATGGGTTGAGAGAAAAAAGTTTTTTCTTCACCTGAGTGGCGTGAATGGTGGTGAACAGCTTGGCAAACGCATCCACCCACTCGTCAATGGTACGGCGTTGGTATCCGAAACGTGAAAAATCTTTGAAGTCAAGGATCACCATACCTACCAGCGAAGTTTGTCCATACTGAAAATCGGCAACTTCAGCTACCAATTCGCCCCCGGGTGCATAATAGCGCGCACCCATGGAAATGCTTCCCTTCGCCTCTCGATCCGCCGCGGTGACTAAACCTCCTCCGCGCACAAAAAAGCCTGCGGCATCGCCTGCCAAGTTCTCCACCATCCTAGCGGGTTTTGCAGAAAGAATGGCGATCTGCACCGTGTAGGCATCCGGCTGCGGCTCATGGACAAGGTGGAAGGTATTATCGCTCGCATCCAGCTTGCCGAGCACCTTACGCAACCGTGCGTTAAAATAAGAAGCCAAGCCCTCTATTTCTGCACGTGCCCTCGGGTTGGTCGGCATCCCCGCAAAATACTTCAGTGTAACTGGCGCCACATAGATTGGGTTGGATTTATTCTTCTTTCCAAGCACGCGCTCATCCCAATCTTCATTGTCCGACATGTCCCAGTACGAGTCGAAGGGCATGCGAGCGTGGTCTGTCTCCTCAAAATGTGTGATGAAGCCACTGCGCGGTATTCTGTCGAAATCCGTGCTCTGGCACGACACCATGAAACAGCTCACTGCTGCCATCACCCACATCATCCAACACTTGTTGCTCATACCGTCATGCTACCACATGATTTCCTTTATCTGTGGATTGCAAGATTAAATGCAACAGATGACAGAAAGAGTTGAGATCATGAGAAGAGGGGGGGTAAAATAGTGGCGGAAGGGTTGAGCCATATGCCAGGCGGATTTGCCATTGAAGATGGCGCGAGGGTAGCGATT
>CANQSS010000101.1 GCA_947626545.1 uncultured Akkermansia sp.
AATCCAAAAACGGATGCGGATTATAAGGAGGTGGATAAGGCGGCAAGCTTGTGGTGCGATGCGCACGGGATAAGGGGTGTGAAGTACGAGGACAGGCCATCGATGTTAAGGAAAGGAGAGGCGACGTATAATTATCTGATTTATAATCCGGACTATGTGACGATTACGCATGTGAATAACCGGCATGAGTGGAGTGAGTATTCGGAGGATAATCCGGACTGGCAGAGGGTGGGGGATGTGTCGTTTAGTGTGAGGAATTTGGCGGCGGTGCATACGATTGATCATGATGATTTTATCAATGCGGCGGATGAGTTGGGTGGGATGCCGTTGCCGAGTGTGGCGGTGACGAGGCTGGATAGGCCGTATCGGTGGGGGGATGATGAGACGTCTGTGACGTTGGTGGCGCGGCCGGATATGGTGGATCCGCGGAGGGGGACGGATGTGTATGCGCGGGATGCGTGGACTGGGCGGATGCCGAGGATTGAGACGGAGATGGATGGGGAGGATTTTAGGACGTTTTTCTATGATGAGGAGGGGGAGAAGGTGGATGCGACGCTGGAGAATTTGACGGATTATTTGTACGGCAGGAAGAGGCGGGGGAATGAGGCGACGGAGAGGGAGTTGGATTTGACGTGGACGGCGCGTGCGTATTTGGCGCGGCGGATGAGGGATATGGATGATGTGAAGGGGCAGAGGGAGAGGTTGCAGGGGGAGGATGAGGTGAGGGTGATGAGCGAGGATATAGGGAAGTGGATGGATATGCTGCACGAGTACGATGTGTGGCTGGGGGATGAGGAGTGGATTGGGGTGTTTGAGGCGTTGGCTGATTTGGATGAGGTGACGGAGGGGAGTGTGAGGGAGGCGATAATGAATTTTGGGGGCACGGATGGATGGGCGGATTTGAGTGCGTTGCAAAACTCGGAGGCGATGGAGGAGGGGAGTGATTTTATTGCTGAGACGGTGCGGATTTTGAGGGAGCTGCGGGCGGAGAAGACGGATTATCTGGAGGCGGTGCCGCAGAGGGCGGTGGGGATGGATGAGTGGGCGTATGCGCTGTTTAGCGATAAGGTGGGGAATAAGGAGGCGGTGCGGAGGGTGTGCCGGGAGAATGGGATTGTGCCGGTGGAGTATAAGGCAGGGGAGAGGGATAGGGCGCTGGGGGATTTGATTGATGATGGGGAGGTGTCGTTTAGTGTGAGTGAGGCGCGTGAGATGGGGATGTTTAAGGATGGGGTGATGGAGGTGGGGAATGGGTTTGTTGTGGAGCCGGGGGCGGATTTTAGTGCGAGTGTGGATTTTTCGCATGTGAGTCGTGCGCTTTTCCGGAGGCCGGATAGGGAGCATGTGGGGACGGGGGAGGGGAATGCGGCTTTTGGGTGGGGGTATATTTATGGGATGACGAATCCGGTGGTGAATAGGTCGTACCACAAGCAGTTTACGAGGTGGGGTAGTTTTTTTGTGCATGGGCTGACGGGGGAGAGGCTGAAGAAGGAGGATGTGCTGGCGGGGTTGAGGGGGCACGGGGTGTGGAGGAAGCAGAATTTGGACCAGGCTGATGCGTGGGTGCATGTGCCTTCGAAGGGGGCGCTGATGGGCGCGATGGAGGAGGCGGAGGAGGAGGTGAGGAATTGGGAGACTTGGGTGCGCATTGCGGAGGAGAGGAAGGATGAGCTGATGAAGAGGAAGGCGGTGGATCAGTTGGAGTATTGGAAGCAGGAGCGGCTGGTGGCGGATTATTTTATTAAGAATGATATTTTGGTGAAGCAGGGTGTTGAGATGTATCCGGTGAATTATCGGATGCGTGCGGATGTGGATGATGGTAATTTGCTGCATTGGGATAGGGGTGCGGATGAGTTTATTTTGGAACATCCGGAGATTGCTAATGCGATTCAGGATGTGCTGGGCGGTGGAGGTATGGAGTTGTGGGTGCTTCGTGGGTCTGATATTTATGAGCGGCTTGCAAAGAAGCTGGGGAGTGCGCGGGCGGCGAGTGAATGGCTGGATGCGCATGGGATACGGGGGGTGAAGTATGCGGATGGTGTGACGAGGTATAAGGAGAATAAGACGTACAACTACGTTATCTTCAATCCGGATTATATTGAGATTATCGCTATCAACAACCGTCATCCGTGGAGTGAGTACAGTAAGGATAATCCGGATTGGGAGAGGCCGGAGGATGTGTTTGGGGAATCTTCTATGAGTGGGCGTTTGGGGCGGCGGTTGAGGGCAGGTTTGCGCCGCTTTTTGGGGGGTGTGTTTGGTGATGGGTCGTTTAGTGTGCGTGGGGCGAGTTTGCTGGACAGGGTGAATTTGCGGGAGATGGCGGAGGAGGAGAAGATGAGCCGGCTGATGACGCGGGCGCGGAGTGGAGCGGCGCGGTGGAGGAGGGTGTTTATGGATGATAAGACGAGCGCGGCGGATGCGGCGAGGGCGCTGGGGGAGGTGAGTAGTGTGATGGAGGCGGTGTATGCGTATTTACCGGCTGGGGAGAGGCCGGTGTATGCTGGGAAGATGAAGCTGGTGGAGGCGTATGCGAGGCTGGTGGAGACGGGGAGGGTGTGGCACCGGGAGAATGCGAAGAGCGAAGAAGCGCGCGCGAAGCAGGAGGTGCTGGATGAGGCGATGGCGGAGCTGGAGAGGGTGAGCACGGTGAAGGGGGAGGCGCTGCGGGAGCTGCGGGAGGGGTATGTGCGGGAGGTGGCTGGGAGGAGGCTGAGCGAGGTGGCGGTGAGTATGGTGGAGGATGCGGTGGATGCGGTGGAGAGGCATTTGGTGAGGAAGGAGATGGAGAAGGTGAAGAGGCTGGCGGAGGCGTTGAAGCCGAAGAAGCTGAAGAGTGGGAAGCTGGCGCCGGGGAAGATGAGCGCGGAGGGGTACCGGAGGTTTGGGAGGTATATGAAGATGGTGGAGATGAGTGCTGGGAAGAAGGCGGAGAGGATGGAGGAGCTGGCGGGGAAGCTGGATAAGGAGAGCGAGGCGGAGGGGCAGGAGCCGATAGAGGAGGAGATGCGGGAGCTGGCAACGTTCGGCGCGCTGGGGAGCGGGCGGTTGGCGGATGTGCGGAGAGGGGTGGCGGAGTTGATTGGGTTTGTGCGGGCGGAGCGGACGAGCTGGGAGGGGAGAGTGGAGCTGGAGAAGGAGCAGATGGCGCATTTTGCGCGGGTGGCAGTGGAGGCGATGGGTGGGGTGGACCGGAATAAGCTGGCGGCGAAGAGGGACAGGGCGAAGAAGCCGCTGCGGACGATACTGGGGACGCAGAAGGGTTTTATGAGCCTTGGGCAGATGTGGATGGCGATGCAGGGTGTACCGGCGCTGAGGGGGCTGGCGGAGTGGAGCCTGGAGAGGCTGGCGCGGGGGAATGTGGCGCTGGGGATGCGGGAGAGGGCGCTGCGGGAGGCGGAGGTGGCATTCATGGCGAAGGAGCTGGGGCTGACGAGTGAGGCGGCGAGGAATGATTTTCTTGTGGATTTGAAGAAGGAGAGGGCGACGGGGGTGCGCAAGGCAGGGGAGAAGAGGGTGCATAAGGTGCGGGTGACTATCGAGGAGGCGCGGGAGATTGTGGCGATGAATTTTTGATGTTAGCACAAAAAATCAAAATCATGCTTGACAAGCAGCTCTGATTATTGTACAACACGCCGCACACAACCATGGCTAAGAAAAGTTGGATCGAAAGAAATAAGAAGAAGCAGGCTACTGTGGCTCGCTATGCGGAATTGCGTGCCAAGCTGAAGGCTGAGGGGGATTATGTGGGGCTTACGATGCTTCCGCGTAACGCTTCCCCCACGCGCGTGGTGAACCGCTGCGGTCTCACAGGGCGTCGCCACGGCTACTTGCGCCGCTTCAATCTCTCACGTATCGCTTTCCGCGAGTTGGCGAATCAGGGGATGATTCCTGGGGTGACGAAGTCGAGCTGGTAAGGCTTGAACTGGGGTAGCAAGAACACAAAGCGAGCGCGGGCTATTCTGAGGGGAGTGGCTCGCGCCTACTTATGCCGATATACGAATACATAGCAGAGCACCCGGAAGATCCGGGAAGGTCATGCCCGATGTGCAGGCGCGGGTATGAATTGCGGCGCGCGCTGGATCGAGAGCCTATGACGCGGTGCCTGTATTGTAAGAACCCAGTTCGCAAAAAAATCAGTTCGGTGAATGTACCGCGTCTCACGGCTCCGCTTTCGGTGGTAGATGCCAAAAAAGCTGGGTTCACCGTGTTGGAAAAAAGAGAAGGTGGCGAATACGAGAAACTATAACCATGATTGAGCAGATCAGCGATTGGTTGTTTATGACACCTGAGCAAGCCGCTCAGGTCGAGTGGGTGTACCCGGATGTCGGCACGATTATTCTGTTCATCATCGGTGTTGCTTTCTTTTTGTTTTTGAATGCTTTTTTCGTGGCCAATGAGTTCGCGAGCGCTCGGGTGCGCGAGAGTCAATTAGCCGCGGACGCGGGGGATAAGCCGAGTGAAGCTAAAAGTCGCAAAAATGCCTTGCACATCGTACATCACTTGGACTCCTACCTCTCAGCCAACCAGGTGGGAATCACAATTGCCTCACTTGCCTTGGGTAACTTGGGAGAACCCTTCATCGAGCAGCTCATTGCTCCGCCGCTCAGCTACTACTTGCACTTGCAACCTGTGGCTGTGAGTATCATCTCCTACGTGGTTTCCTACAGCCTGTTTACCTTTGCGCACGTGGTGCTCGGGGAGCTCGTGCCCAAGAGTCTAGCCATACGTCACCCGTTGCAAGTCGCACTCGGCACGGCTAACGGAATGGTACGTTTTGCACGTTCTACCTCGTGGATTGTCAAATTGTTCAA
The DNA here is from genome assembly GCA_947626545.1 of uncultured Akkermansia sp. Lineage (GTDB taxonomy): Bacteria > Verrucomicrobiota > Verrucomicrobiia > Verrucomicrobiales > Akkermansiaceae > Akkermansia. The sequence goes on from CANQSS010000101.1 coordinate 4,815, forward strand.
CAATACTGCCAACGGTATCGCGCATCTTCTCTTCGGAGTGGATCCCCACTACGCGCCCAACTACTCCCACAGCGCGGAAGAAATCGCGCACATCGTCGAGGAGAGTGGGCGCAGCAAGGAGGTGACAGAAACAGAGGCTGAGATTTCCATGAACGCGCTGGAACTCAATGACCGTTCCGTACGTGAGATTCTCGTGCCGCGCAATGATGTGGAAGTGCTGGACATCAGTGAACCCTTCGAGAAAAATATGGAGCTGGTCAGCGCCAGTCCCCACAGTCGCTTTGCCCTCGTGGACGGACACCTAGATAATGTGAAAGGCTGGGTGCATGTGAAGGATATGCTCAAGCTGGTGCGCTCCGGCAGCACGGACATCATGAGCGCGCGACGTCCGCTGAAGGTGGTACCCGAGACGATGAAGCTCGACACGCTGCTCAACTTCTTCTCCAAAGAGCGTACGCACAGCGCGTTGGTGGTGGATGAACACGGTGTTGCGTTGGGGATGGTGTACCTAGACGACGTACTGGAGGAAATTGTGGGTGACGACATTCAGGACGAGTTTGAGGCCGATGAGAGCCGGGATTTTTATGAGTTGGAGAACGGACGATACGTGGTGAACGGCTCCATTTCGCTCTTTGACCTAGAAGAGGAGTTGCCAGGACTTGGCGAGATACAAAACGACGCCGGCATCTCTACGCTTGGCGGCTACATCACGGATCGTCTCGACCACTTGCCGGAGGTGAATGAGCAGATTCGCATCCGCGATTACCTCGTCACAGTGACTGCTACGGACGGTCGCCGGGTGACCCAGGCGCGCATCCTCTACGCGCCCGAGCAAACTGAGTCCGCACCAGCAGCGGGGTAAAGGAATCTGTGCGCATTGTAAATCGCAAATAGGCAACCGCATTTTCTAATGCGGTTGCCTTGGGTCTTGGTCTTTTAGACTGGACATCTGTTTTGAAAAAAGATATGCTCACTTTTATCTGATAGAGAAGGCAGGACTGGAGTTTTAAACCCTTATCTTACCATGAAAGAAAATCATATCTTCAAGGGAGAGATCCGAAAAGAAATCCGTAGGGCGTTCGCAGTGGCGATGGTTGCTCTGTCAGTTATTGCAGGAGCAGAGGAAGATACGCCCGCATCTTATAAAGAGGCGGAAGCCGGACAGGCATGGGCACAGTACGAGGTCGGCAAATGCTATTATGACGGCAAGGGGGTGAGTAAGGACTACGCGGAGGCGGTAAAGTGGTACCGCAAGGCTGCGGTGCAGGGGCATGCGGGTGCGCAGTATAATCTTGCCTTGTGCTATGAGAACGGCGAAGGCGTGAGTAGGGACATGACGGAGGCCGTGAAGTGGTACCGCAAAGCAGCGGAGCAAGGGGATGCTCAGGCGCAGTGTTATTTGGGCTGGTGCTATGAGCACGGCGAGGAAGTGCGCAAGGATATGGCGGAGGCGGTGAAGTGGTATCGTCTGGCTGCGGAGCAGGGGAATGTGGTTGCGCAGTATAACCTTGGCTTTTGCTACGAGAACGGCAATGGGGTGAGCAAGGATATAACAGAGGCGGTGAAGTGGTACCGCAAGGCGGCGGAGCAGGGGGATGCGGATGCGCAGAATAGCCTTGGCATTTGCTATCGGAATGGCAATGGGGTGAGCAAGGATATGAC
>CANQSS010000102.1 GCA_947626545.1 uncultured Akkermansia sp.
CCGCCACTATTTTACCCCTCTCTTTTCATGACCGCAACTTTTTCTGTCATCTGTTGCATTTAATCTTGCAATCCACACTAGACGGAGCAAAAAGGATTTGACGTGGAGACCGGCAGCAAAGCCAGTGAGAGAGCCGGACGCTCCGATGACGCGATGACAAGGAATGAAGACGGAGATGGGATTGCGGCCTACGGCAGAACCCACGGCGCGCGGGGAAGTACGAATCCCGACTGTGGATAGACGAGTCGCAAGAACGCCGTAGGTTGTCACGGATCCGTAAGGGATTTGACGAAGAAGTCGCCACACAGCAAGCTGAAAAGGGGTTCCCACAGGCGCAAGCGGGAGAGCAGCCTCCGGACGTCTTCCGTCGAAGTAGGCGTCCAACCAAGTGCGGGCGGCAAACAGCAACGGAGTCTCACACTGCTGCGTGACGGCGGGAAGCCAACCGCCCCCGAAGTGCCTTTGTCCCTCAAACCATGCCCCGAGCAATGCGGCATCAGACGCCACGAGAGTCATACGACCCACTGGGGAGTGGTAGGTGGCAGAGAACATGAGCGTCAGGCCACCACGATATTGACGAGGCGACCCGGCACCACCACGACCTTGCGCACCGATTTACCGGCCATAAACTCCTGCACGCGCGGGGAAGCGAGAGCCGCCTCTTCCATTTGCTCGCGGGTGGCGTCCGTGGGCATCTGCAGCTTGTCGCGCAGCTTGCCGTTCACCTGCACGGGAATTTCCTTGGTGAGATCCACGAGAAAAGCCTCATCAAAGCCGGGCCAGGGTTGCAGGGCCAGCTGTTGCTTGGGCAAATCCGGGAACTGCTCGCCAAGGAGACGGTTGAGCTCCTCAGTGATATGCGGAGCAAAAGGATTGAGGACGTGCAGCAAGCCCACGTAATCCGCCAAACTTACACTCTCCGCGCTCGTCATAGCGTTCGTGCACTCCATCATCTTGGAGATGGCCGTGTTGAAACTCATGGAGCGGATGTCCTCCGTCACTTTTTTAATGGTGCGGTGCAGTTCACGGCGGACAGGGGTAGCGCCAAGGTCCTGCGCCGTCATCTTGCCGGAAACGACCCACTCGCCCTCCTGGTTTTCAACCATGGCGATGCGCCAGACGCGGGCGAGGAAGCGGGAAATGCCCTCCACGCCCTTCGTAGCCCAAGGCTTCACTTCCTTGAGCGGTCCCATGAACATCTCGTAGAGACGGATGGCGTCCGCCCCGTACTCACGTACGATATCGTCAGGGTTCACCACATTGCCTCGGCTCTTGGACATCTTCTGACCGTCCTCACCGAGGATGAGCCCCTGGTTGACCAGCTTGTTAAAGGGTTCATTGGTCGAAACAAGACCGTAGTCGAAGAGAACCTTGTGCCAAAAGCGCGCGTAGAGCAAGTGGAGAACCGCATGTTCCGTGCCGCCCACGTAAAGATCTACGCCGCCCGGGTTGCCGCCGGAACCCATCCAATATCTCTCCGCCTCGGGAGAAACGAACTCACGATCGTTGTGCGGGTCGAGGTAACGCAGATAGTACCAGCAGGAGCCTGCCCACTGAGGCATCGTGTTGGTTTCGCGGGTGTAGCGGTCGGAGTAATGAATCCAATCCTGAGCCTTCACGAGCGGACCGCGCGGGTCGCCGCTAGGCTTGAAGTCCTCCATCTCCGGCTGCAGGAGGGGCAGTTCATTTTCCGGCAACGGGTGGTGCAAACCGGTTTCTTTGTCCCAGAGGATGGGGAAAGGTTCACCCCAGTAGCGCTGACGACTGAAAAGCCAGTCGCGCAGCTTGTAATTCACCTTGCCGCGTCCGCAGCCCATCTCCTCGAGCTTTTGAATCATCATGGCTTTAGCTTCCGGCACGGGCAGACCATTCAGGTACTCGGAATTGACCATGGAGCCGTCGTAACCGCAGAAGTCCTGCCACGGCGTGGATGGGTCGTCCGGCTGCACCACCTGAATGATGGGCAGACCGAACTTGGTCGCAAACTCATAGTCGCGCTCATCATGCGCGGGTACTGCCATGATAGCGCCGGTGCCGTAGCCGGTGAGCACGTAGTCCGCAATCCAGATGGGGATTTCCCTGCCATTCACGGGATTTATCGCATACGCGCCGGTGAACACGCCCGTCTTCTCCTTCGAAAGGTCAGTGCGTTCCAAGTCGCTCTTTTCAGCGCAAACTTTTTGGTAGGCACGCACAGCTTCGCGCTGCTCGGGACTGGTGATTTGCTCCACCAGAGAATGCTCCGGCGAGAGAACCATATAAGTAGCGCCGAAAAGTGTGTCCGGTCGCGTGGTGTAAACGGTGATGTTGTGCTCGCCGCAAGTGAAAACGACTTCCGCCCCGGTGGATTTCCCGATCCAGTTGCGCTGCAACAGCTTGATGCTCTCCGGCCAGTCGAGCGGCTCCAACTCGTCAATGAGGCGTTCAGCGTATGCCGTGATGCGCAACATCCATTGGCGCAGCTTGCGGCGCTCGATGGTAAAGCCTTTGCTGCGCCACTCCTCAGCCTCCTCGTTGGCCAGCACAGTCCCCATATCCGGCGACCAGTTGACCATGCCCTCCGCCACGTAGGCGAGGCGCACAGAGTCGATCTGCTCACGTGTCCAACCTCTGGACTCCAACTCGGAGACGGGGCGGGCCTTTTTGAGCTCAGTATCGTAGTACGAATTGTAAAGGCGCAGGAAAATCCACTGCGTCCAGCGCACGTACTTGGAATCGGTGGTGGCAATCTCACGATCCCAGTCGTAGGAAAAGCCGAGCATCTTGAGCTGGCGGCGGAAAGTGTCGATGTTGGCCGCCGTAGTGATGGAAGGATGCTGCCCGGTCTTGATGGCGTACTGCTCGGCAGGTAGTCCGAAGGAATCCCATCCCATGGGGTGGAGAACGTTGTATCCGTTGCGACGCAGGAAGCGACTCACGATGTCCGTGGCGGTGTAGCCCTCCGGGTGTCCCACGTGCAACCCCGCTCCGCTGGGGTACGGGAACATGTCCAAAATATAGCGCTTGGGCTTGGAGGCATCAAAATCCGGATCTCCCGGGTTGCTTACGCGAAAAGTTTTTTGATCATCCCAACGCTTTTGCCACGCAGGTTCAAACTCGTCAAACGGGTAGGGTTTTTTACGATCTGCCATACGGACCGCGAATATATGTCACTTGCCCGGCAAATGCAAGCCTTATTTGATAAGAACATGAGCGTAGGCATGCGTGTTCCAACCACTTCTTCCGAGAGTCTTCACCCCCCTGGGCAACCGCATTAGAAAATGCGGTTGCCTATGTACGACGGAGGCAGACGAGGTCTGCCCATGTACGATGTACGATTTGGGAAGTTCGCGCGCGTTGCGCAGATTTCTTGATAGTATAGACGATAATACTGGCAAACAAGAGCTTTTCTCTGCTGATGAACTTCTCTCAAATGCGTCTGCCGTGTGCCTCATGCAAGGCACGCGTGAAGCAACGTGCACCGAAGAATGATCAACCCGTCGTTCCTGTCCGTAAGACATTCCCCGTCCCGAAGCGAGACGGAAACACACGGCGGGATTTTCCTGAAGCGAACAGTTCCGGTGAGAAAAGAGCCGCAGGACTACTCCTTGACAGTATCTTCCCACTCCATAATGATGGAGCCGTGACCCGTTCTTATAAGTGAACCGTCTGGTCTGATAAAGGTGGCGTTGGGGATGCCGTTGGCACGCTTGAAGCCCGGGAGCTTTTTTCCCATATCGACCATCACCCCGGGGAACTTGGCCCGAAACTTTTTGAGGTAATTTTTGGCGTCATCCGGCGTTTTGTCCCAGCCCAGCAAGATGATTTCTCCGCCTGCCTTCTTAATCTTCTTGTACTCTTTCACAATGTCCGGCATTTCAGCTTTGCAGGGACCACACCAGCTCGCCGATTGCAGGTAGATGTAAAATTTAGCATTGGTGTTCGGCTTGCCGTTGAAAGTTCTCAGATCCTTGAGAGCTTTACCAACCCGATTTTCGGTTTCAGTTTGCTCAGTTGTGGAGTCCTCTTCTCCGCCGGTTTGCGCAACAAGGTAGTGACCAAAGAAGCCCACAGCCAACGTGCAGAGAAGCATGGTACGAATTATTTTTCTCATAAGTGCCTAGGAGGTTTTGAAAAGAAGTAATTAGACCACGGAAGATTCTTATTCCGCGCTCTTTTTTCCTTGTGGTTTTGCTTTGATCAGTTCCTTCCAATTTTGGAAAATTCTGGCGGCGTGACCGGATTGCACTACCTTTCCCTTGGAGTTGACCATGATGGCATATGGGATGCCAGGAGAAAGTTCACAACCGGGCAAATTTTTACCCTCCTCTCTCATGACGCCTGGAAAGGGAGCCTCGAAAGTCTCCAGATATTTTTGAGCAAGCTCTCTCGTCCTATCGTAGCCGACGAGTATGACTTCGACCTTGGCCTTTTTCAGCTCGGGATACATGGCCACAATTTTCGGCATTTCCGCTTTGCAGGGACCACACCAGCTCGCCGACTGCAGGTAGATGTAGAATTTCGCCCTAGGATTCGGTTCACCATTGAAACAGTCCATCTCAGAAAGTGCCTCCACCACAGGATTGAGCTTGCCCTTCGCTTTCTTCTTGGGTTTCGGAGCATCGCTGTCCGTCGCTGACTCTTTCGCAGGTTTCACCGTCTCATTATCAGCCTGGGCGAACACAGGGGCGACACCGCCGACAACCGCAGCTCCAAAAAGCAGTGTGTAGATAAGATGTTTCACGCAGGCATAATAACATCTCTATCCATCCACGTCAAGACTGATCCAGGGCAACCCATGGCAAACGCATTAGAAAATGCGTTTGCCACGTACGATTTACAACACGCACGACGGCTGTAACTGCGTATGGACAGCGCGGATGCGCTGCCCGCAGGGCGAGCTGGCAATGGGGTGCCAGTGAGTCAACTTTCGATGTACGATTGAGAAGTTCGTACGCGTTGCGCAGATTTTTTTGATGCGTGTAAACGGATAATACTAGTCAATGAGGGTTTTTCTCTGCTGATGAACTTCTCTTAAATGTGTATGTCCTGAAGACTGATTCGAGAAAATTACACCGGAAAGTGCAGTTGCCTATTTGAAAGCTACGGTTGCGACAAATCACGCGTCCCGTCGCCGAACAATCAGCTCAGCCTCACTTCAGCCCGGCAAAATGCCTCTTCAATGCGTTCGCGCAACCACGGATGAGGGATGGGCCTTGGTACACGAAGCCGGAGTAGAGCTGCACGAGCGACGCTCCCGCACGTATTTTGGCCAAGGCGTCCTCCGGCGTCATAATGCCGCCCACGCCGATGATGGGGATAGCGCCGCGGAGCTCTTGGGCAAAGGCCTCCAGTGTCTCATTAGCACGGTTGAAAAGTGGGGCGCCGGAAAGTCCGCCCTTTTGCTGTGCAGCAGGGTGATTTTCTACCCCGATGCGTGAGGTGGTGGTATTGGTGCAGATAAGACCGTCGAGCTGGCAGTCCAAAAACACGTGTGCCAACTCTCGAATCTGCTGCTCGCTCATGTCCGGCGATACCTTCATGACGACTGGCACGAATTTGCCTGTTTCTTGCTGCAAATTGGACTGCTCACTTTTGATCGCGGCAAGCAAGTCGGCGGCAGTTTCAGCCTTCGCCAGCTCGCAGAGGTTGGGTACGTTTGGGCAAGAGAAGTTGATGGCCACGTAGTCTGCCACATCCCAAACTGCCCGCAGGCAAGCCAAGTAGTCAATGCGAGCCTCATCATTTGGCGTCACCTTATTCTTACTGATGTTCACGCCCAGAATGCCTTGAAAATGGCGGACGGCGGACAGATTTTCCACGGCGCGATCCACACCGGGGTTATTAATGCCCATGTGGTTGATGATAGCGCGTTGGGGGACGCAGCGGAAGAGGCGTGGAGAGGGGTTGCCGCGCTGCGGGCGGGGAGTGAGTGTGCCTACCTCGACAAATCCAAAGCCGAGCGCGCCAAAAGCATCCACAGAAGTTCCCTGCTTATCCATGCCGGCAGCCAATCCTACACGATTCGGGAATTTGAGTCCCATGACCTCCACCGGGTCATTCACGGGCTTGCCGCAGAGCAGCTGCAACACACGCAACCGCTCCGCCACGCGAAGCATCATCAATGTTGGTTCATGCACTGCCTCCGGTGGCAAAAAGAAGAGCACGCGCTTAGCGAGCTGGTAGGGTAAAAGTGTCATCTGTGAGTAGCGCGCCTAGTGTAACATGGGCTTGTTTGGAAAGCAACCTCTAATTTTTCATGCACGCAGTCGCATTCACACGTGTCCCAAGAAAATAATGAGGGAGGGTAAGAGAAGACAAAAAAAGGAAGGTTGATTTGTTTCCTCAGAAAA
>CANQSS010000103.1 GCA_947626545.1 uncultured Akkermansia sp.
CGGGGTTTTGAGGCTTCTCTCAGCAAGTTGCCGCAGGAGGCGCAGAAGGTGCTCCCGCGCAAGAAAGATGGGAACATCAGTTGTTATGGTCTTTTCCAAGCGGCGCGGAGTCTGAATAAGCTCACCCTTGCGAAAGCGCGGCAGCATCTCTTCGCCTGCGCCCGGGCCGATCGGCAGTTGGTCTCCACCCAGTTGGATTCGCGGGATGTGTTGCACAAATTGATTGTGATGCTCACAGCAGTATGAAAAATGCGTGCCAGGGCGGGGAGTACGACGTGCTGGTGGTGGGCGGCGGTCACGCAGGGATTGAGGCGGCGCTGGCAGCGGTGCGCATGGGTGGCGGAAAAGTTGCGCTCCTGACGCAGAATCTGGATACCATCGGGCAGATGAGTTGCAATCCTGCCATCGGCGGTCTCGCCAAGGGGCATATCGTGCGCGAAATCGATGCCCTCGGCGGCGCCATGGCCTTGAATACGGATGCGACCGCTCTCCAATGGCGTATGCTTAATGCTTCCAAGGGGCCAAGCGTACGCGCTCCCCGCGCCCAATGTGACAAACTGGCATACCGGGCCCGCATGAAGTGGCTGCTGGAGTCTACCCCGGGGCTGGAGCTGCTGCAGGGGGAGGCGGCGGAGATCGTGGCACAGGATGGGCAGATTGCCGGGGTGGTCACCAACTGGGGGGTGCGTATTGCCGCGCGGCGCGTGGTGCTCTGCAGCGGAACGTTTATGCGCGGTTTGCTGCATGTGGGGACAGATCACCTGCCGGGCGGGCGGCTCGGCTGTGCCCCCAGCGGCGTCTCGGAGTCGCTGGAGAGGTTGGGCTTTCCTCTGCTGCGTTTCAAGACCGGTACGTCGCCGCGCATTCTCGGCAGCACGATTGATTTTTCGGGACTGGAACTGCAGCCGGGCGATATTCCTCCGCCGTTTTTTTCACGAATTTCCCATCGCGTGCTGCATCGGGAGTCTGAACCGCACTGCACGCTCAACTTCCTCGCCGATGGGGAGGAACCGCAGCAGCTTCCCTGCGCCATCACGTATACCCACGAAGGCACCCACGACGTCATTCGCGCGAATCTCGACCGCAGTCCGCTCTTTTCCGGGATTATCCACGGCGTTGGTCCGCGCTACTGCCCGAGCATTGAGGACAAAGTCGTGCGCTTCGCGGATAAGACACGCCACCAGATATTCATTGAGCCGGAGGGGCGCAGCACGGATGAGTATTATCTCAACGGCCTTTCGACGAGTCTGCCTTTCGATGTGCAGCAGCTTATCGTGCACAGCATACCCGGACTGGAAAAGGCGCAGCTGATCCGCCCCGGCTATGCGGTGGAGTACGACTTTGTGCCGCCCACGGAATTGCTGCCGAGTCTGGAGACCAAGCGCGTTCGCGGGCTCTACTTTGCCGGGCAGATCAACGGCACCAGTGGGTATGAGGAAGCGGCGGGGCAGGGACTGCTCGCCGGCGCGAATGCCGTGCTTTCCCTGCGCGGGGAGGAGTCGCTCATCCTGCGGCGTGATGAGGCGTACATCGGCGTGATGATCGATGATCTCGTCACGCGCGGCACGGATGAGCCTTACCGCATGTTCACCAGCCGCGCGGAGATGCGGCTTTTGCTGCGGCAGGATAATGCGGATTTGCGACTCACAGCCCTCGCGGCGCGCGTGAGGCTGGTGGATGAGCAGTGCGCGGCAGAGACCGAGGCTCGCCGCGCCCGCATCCGGGAGTGCATGGATTATTGCCGCAACACAAAGTGTGAGGGCGTTTCGCTGGAACTCTGGCTCCGACGCCCCGGCAATTCCCCGGATTTACTGCCCGCGGAAATCTCGCTTCCCCATGCCGATGATGCGGAGGCATGGGACGCCGTCGCTACAGAAATCACCTATGCCGGACACATCGACCGCATGCGCGCTTCGGCTCTGCGCTTGCAGCGGCAGGAGCACAAAAGAATCCCCGCCGACCTCGATTACGAAACAATCCCTGCCCTCAAAACCGAGGCGCGTCAGCGGCTCCAGCGCGTGCGTCCCGCTACCATTGGTCAGGCTTCCCGGATTCCCGGCATCACCCCCGCTGATCTTGCGCTGCTTCTCGTCTGGTGCCAACGCTTGAGCGGGAAGGATAAAACAGACGGCGCCTAACAGCACCCAGTGGCACCCGGCGGTGCCTATGTACGATGTGCAATTTGGGGAAGTTCGTGCGCGTTGCGCGGGGAGGCGGTGGCGGCTGACGCCGCCTATGTACGATGTACGATTTTCGATGTACGATTTGGGGAATTCCCGCACTTGCGCGCGAGTGCGGCGAAGCGGGTGCGATGGAGGAATGGAGAAGCAACCATCGGACGTAGTTAGAAAGCAGCGGTGGCAGGCGGGGCCAGCCTATGTACGATTTACGATGGACGATGTACGATGTGCAATTTGGGGAAGTTCGTGCGCGTTGCGCGGGGAGGCGGTGGCGGCTGACGCCGCCTATGTACGATGTACGATTTTCGATGTACGATTTGGGGAATTCCCGCACTTGCGCGCGAGTGCGGCGAAGCGGGTGCGATGGAGGAATGGAGAAGCAACCATCGGACGTAGTTAGAAAGCGGCGGTGGCAGGCGGGGCCTGCCTATGTACGATTTACGATGGACGATGTACGATGTGCAATTTGGGGAAGTTCGTGCGCGTTGCGCGGGGAGGCCTAGCAAGTAGAAGGTTCTAGAAGATGAGATGGGAGGCGATGAGCTTCAAAAAAGCCATACCAATGAAAATGGATATCTTCCATATTTTGAAATTGCGTTTACGTCGATCCTCTCTCTCCATGGCAGCACAAATCAAAGGCTCTGCTTTGATGATATCATCCAGAAATTCCTGTGCCGTACTAATCATGCGATTACACCGTTGCTCGTACACGCTACTGTTTTTATCGAGGGCAGGGAATGTCTTGAGCTCCTCGTACGTTTCGTAAAAAGCGATCATGTGTCGGTAATAGTTTGGGATGCACTTAACGACTATATGATGATATCGTTTATACGCATCCGTACCCAACATCGCTTCAACCCGCAATCTGAGGCTGCTGCATTCGTATTCGGGAATATCATACCTGGCGCGGTCAACGTGCCTCAGAGCCCTCTCCCAGCTTTCTTTCTGCTTGTTTTTATCAGGAGCAAGGACGGCGTCAATCAAGTGGCGAACAGCATAACGAAGCTCATTGATTGCCGGAATGGGATATTCCCCCCTGCTTTGAATATACTCATCAACGGAGGCATCCACCTGCGGATAACTCGAAGTGAATTGATCATCCGGCTTCCTTGTAATAAAAACAGGTCTGTTTTGTTCTCCAGACATAGAGTTTTCACATCGAAGTGATGCAGCTGAACAGCCAATCTAACGCAAATCCTAATAGTAGTCCGGCAAATGCCCACAAGAGGGCACCCCATGTATTATTTCTTAATTCATGCCGTTCGGCGCGTAAGCGGTTGTCTATTTCCTGAGCTTTGATTTCATATTCGCGCACGAAATCAACTGCAGAATGGAGTTTGTCCCGGATCAACCGATACTCATCGTCAGCAATGCAACATGTACCGTTCTCTTGAATTCTCCTACCCAAATCCAGCAAGTAGTCAACAGCCGGGACGTACTCATCAGAATACTTCGGCATCAGTTCCCTAAGTATCAATTCGTCTTGTCCACCATATATGCCACGTATCTGGCTTGCGCGATGTGCGGCAATCTGTGAAGCTTGTATACTTGCCATCTTCACTGCATCTCTCGCCAGTGCAGAAGCGCGTTGCAGCAGCTCTCTGCTCTCCGCAGAAGCCTTAATTGCACCTGTTGCCAACCGGCCGGATTGCCGTAATAGATCGATCACATCGATATTCGTCGCCCCGGACAGCTGCTCACACAGTTTCACCGAGGCCTCTGCTTCTCCAAAGCTTTCATCGTACTCCCGCCAGCACCTGCGAAACCAAGTTTTATCCTTCTCATCCTTCGGCTCCTCGGATGCATCACACCTAGTCATAGCAAATCACAAAACCTCTTTAGACTTGCCGATAGCAACGTTACTTTTGGAAGCTGTGGAGTAGCACACGTAATTACCGCCAGCCAACTGCACATTCCCTCGCGACACAAGCCCAACCGCACGCCTCACCGCTTCGGCACGAGCTGCGCGGAACCGCTCCGCATATTCACTCGCCGGAGTGACGCGCGGTACTCGGAACAGCTCTCGCAGGCTATTAAACATCTTCCTCATGCTTCCGTCAATAAGGCGCGTCCCGTCCTCCGTACCACTACTCTCCCGCGAGAGAAGCGACATAGGCGTCGCGTGCCATAGCGCCCTCCTTATAGCAGGTGCCACCATCTTTGTCAAGCACAAAGCAGCCGCACGGCTGCTCATGTACGAGGTACGATGTGCGATTTGGGGAGTTCGCGCGCCGCGCGGCGCGGGGAGGCGGTGGCGGCGCGGGGAAAGGTGTTGCCGTTTGTGTCGGTTATTTTTTGTTGACGCGGGCGAATTGCTTGAGGCGCAGTCCGTTAAGGTGGATGAAGCCCGTGGCGTCGTCCTGGTTGTAGTCTTCGTCCGTGTAGTCGCCTTCCATGGTGGCAATGGCGTAGCTGTACAGAGAATTCGGACTGCGGCGACCGGCGTATAGCACGTTGCCCTTGTAGAGCTTGAGGCGCACCTCGCCGTTGACCGTTTCCTGTGTCTTGTCGACGAGAGCCTGGATGGCTTCGCGCTCCGGCGCAAACCAAAAACCGTTGTACACCATGGCAGAGTAATCCGGGATGAGAGAGTCGCGCACCTTCTGCGCCTCGCGATCCACGGTGATAGTCTCGATGTCGCGGTGAGCCGCCAGCAGGATGGTGCCGCCGGGCGTCTCATAAATGCCCCGGCTCTTCATGCCCACAAAGCGATTCTCTACGATGTCCACGCGCCCGATGCCGTGCAGCCCGCCGAGGTGGTTCAGCACGAGCATGACGCCCAGCGGGTCAAGCAGGGTGTAGCCGTCCTTTTCGCCGGTCGGTTTCACGCCCAGCTCGGCGCACAGCTCGTCCAGCCCCTCGGTTTGCAGACCGATGAGGTCGCCTTTCTCAAAGAGACATTGCAGGTACTGTGGCTTGTCCGGCGCGTCCTCCGGTGCGTTGGACAGCACGTACATGGGACGATCCTCCGGCTTGGTGGCGTCGTACCACGTGTCTTCCAGAATGCCTGCCTCGTACGAGATGTGCAGCAGATTGCGATCCATGGAGTAGGGCTTTTTCACGCTCTGGCGGATGGGGATGCCGTGGCTCTCGGCGTACTGAATGAGCTCCGTGCGTCCCGGGAACTGCTCGCGCCATTCCTTCATGCGCCAGGGAGCGATTACTTGCAGCTGCGGGGCAAGGGCATTCACGGAGAGCTCGAAGCGCACCTGATCGTTCCCCTTGCCTGTCGCGCCGTGGGCAATGGCATCCGCCCCTTCTGCCAGGGCGATATCCACCATGGCTTTGGAAATGCAGGGGCGTGCGATAGAGGTGCCCAGCAGGTAGCGCCCTTCGTAGAGCGCATTGGCGCGGAACATCGGGTAAATGTAATTAGCGGCGAAATCTGCTTTCAGGTCGCCCACGATGCACTTGCTTGCGCCCGTGGCAAGAGCTTTCGCCTCGATGCCGTCCAGTTCTTCCGCCTGGCCCACATCGGCGCAGAAAGCGATGATTTCGGCATTGTACTTCTCCTTGAGCCACACCAGGAGGACGGATGTGTCAAGGCCACCGGAGTATGCGAGGACGATTTTCATGGTATTCCTATGCGCACAGGGGTGTTGCTTGCTCTGCGCGCGGCGCAAGTATATGTCACCTCGCCCTCACTGAAAAGCAAAATCTGCCGGGAAATGCGAATTTTTGGATCAAAAATTGCACGAAGACACTAAGTTTCCTCAGTGGGCATGATTCAGAATTCCATGGTGGGGTAATTCTTGACGTTGAGGCACGGGGCAAACGCATTAGGAAATGCGTTTGCCTATGGACGATGGACGATGGACCGTAATGCCTCAAAAGAAAAAGTCACCGAAGTCCGATGCCTCAAAATAAACGGTCACCCAAGAGCATAGCATT
>CANQSS010000104.1 GCA_947626545.1 uncultured Akkermansia sp.
TCTCGTCTATCACCCCCGCCTTGAGCATCTGGCGGATGTAGTAGAGCAGCCGCTTATCCGATATCTTCCTCTTCAAGTGCGCCATGAGCACATCGTGGTTCACCTTGTCGAAGAACTTTTCCAAGTCCAATTTAATTTTGCAATCCACAAAAATTTGGCATACTATCATTTTTTTTCTTGCTTTCATGCAAAATTAGGGTGTATATTGTCCTTGGAGTATCGGTAGTGCCGTTCTCTTTCATTCCGAAATGAAACCCTCCACTCTGTTTATGAAATTCCATTTTAATCGGTTTGATTCCATTGTCTATCCTCAAAGAAGGCTCGAGTTAAGAAAGCTACAACAGAGTAAATGGAAAGAGAGTTGTGGCTGGTTGTTACTTTAAAAGGGCTTCTTTCTGATAAAGCACCTTCCTCTGTTTGATCGTGGTGGGTTAAGATTTATGGGCAAAAGTCGCCCACTATCACAATTGCATATGAGAGTGCAAAAATATATCAAACACCTCGAAGTTTTTCCTCATCTCATCACATTACGAAAGTAAGTTGTAAAAAACAAAACTAAAACTGAACCATTCGCCTATCTTATGTGTTACCGGTTACCTACTGAAGTATTAATCCTCAATATTTTCGCACTATCTGGCAAGAAAGAAATCACGATAGAAACTTTAAGACAAATTGCAGGAAGAGTCATGTGCAAACATTCTGACGTATTGGCAGAAGTAAGCTATCCTAGGGTACTAGAGGCAGAGACTACCTACCCAAAGGTTTTTTCTGTTAAAGGAGATACTATTCGGTTGAATAATTCCGAAGAAGAAACGCAGACAGCTCTGAAATACGAGGCCGACTTCTCTCGCAAATGGCTTCCACCTGGGATTGCCGAGGCCCTCGAAGGCGTTTGCCGTCAAAAAACGGAAATGTCCAGTAGGTCAACTTCGGAAGTTGCAGCTCGCTCATCCCCCGGCAGATGTGGTCAAAGAAAAGATGCGGTGATTTGCTGAGGCTTTTTGCAGCGGAGTTGTGTATTTAATCTTTAACGGAGGGTGGATATGGAATCTGAAACGAAGGACATATCTATAGCTAGGGCCGCACAAGATGGAAAGGTCTTCATGGATGCTGTCCATGGTCAGTTTCGTGTACCGAAAGTGTTCTGTTCACAGATCATAGATACCCCGCTTTTTCAAAGATTGAGGAGGATTGAACAAACTCTTGTATCCTCTCTCTTTCCATCGGCCACGCACAACAGATTCATACATTCTTTAGGGGTGTTCCATGTTGGCATGGAAATCGTGAATACCATCGACAAGTCCCCTGACCGGGACGGGATCAAGGATACGCTTAAAGGGATATCTGAGGGAAATATACTCACAAGTTTCCCAAATCTGGATAAAATTGATAAGTACGAGATTTTAATAGAGTCGTATCTAATTGCGTGTCTATTGCATGACTGTGGACATGCTCCTTTTTCGCATACTTTCGAAGGTTATTATTCCGCACCCTCCCCCAATGAAGCGGGGAATCTCGGTGACGAATTGCTGGAAGACATAGTACGAGCCGTAAAAGATCTACCGAGTGAATATGTTTCTGAAGGCACCAAATCTCTGTTTTGTGACGAACTAAAGGAAGCCTCTCAAGGTGGTGGACGCGCGAAGAATCATGAGTATGTCGGTGCGTGGTTATGCATACATAAACACGGTTTTTTGGAGAGAATTTTGAGTAAGGAGATTTGCGCTGATCCCTTGCTAGTGTGTCGTATGATAATTGGGTTAACCTATAATATCGATGCGACAACTGAGGCGACTAAAGACAGGGATGCTAGAGATATTATAAACAGCTTTATACGTCTTTTAAATGGACATGTTATAGATGCGGATAAGATCGATTATACACTACGAGATAGTTGGGCTACAGGCATTTCTGCTTGTTTGCCTAATATTCACAGGTTAATATCCGCCATCAGAATAACAAACATAGGTTCTGGAAGATATAGAATCGTCTATAAGAAACAAGCCTTGACAGAAATCCAGTCACTTAAACAGGCAAAGGTACACAATAACTATTGGTTATTCAACCACCATAAATTTAAATTTCTTGAAAGTCAGTTAATAATCGCTGTAGAACATATGGCTACAGAGTGGTACAGGCGTGAATACGGGAAACAGGGAACGAGTAAGACTGACAGGGAGACCATATGTGAATCGGGCGAAAATCGCACGGCGAGCGACGAGAAGGAAACGAGTGAGACCGACAGGAACGCCATATGTGAATTAATTGATTATAAGCACTTGGTAGAAAATAAAGCCAATTCTTGCAATGCTGGCTCATTTATCCCCTACCTAACGGATGATGACATATATTCTTTGTTAAAGAAAATAGTTTTCTCTCTTACGGATGCACATCCTGCTCGGAAAGCGTATCAAGCTTGGGTAACTCGCGGTGTCGAGTATGTGGCTTTGTGGAAGTCGTACCCTGAATACCACGTTTATATGAAGGATATAATAGATTTTCTTGATAAAAAAAACCTTGACAATAGGAAAAACGGTAAAACTCATGAGGGGACAAGTATATCTGATATTGCTTGTTATGCGACATATTTTTGTTCGGCAATTTATAAGTTATTTTTCATCCGCAATAACTCATCAACTGAAAAGTGGGATAACTCATATATTGTTATTAATGGCGTTTTATACGAAGGAGATGATAAAAAATGTAGCGAAGAAATCAGTGAGGGTATGATAAAAGCCAATGAGGGAATTGAGATACTTCTGAATGAGAAAAAAACAGAAAATTACGATGCTCTTCCTATACCGAAGTCAGAAACATATGTCAAGAAGTCTTATTTTTATGTATATGTCCACAGATGGTTGCTTGAATGTATCGAGGGGGATAAAGACTCCTTGTTAGAAAAAATCCAAAGCACAATGTTTAATCTCCAAGAGGAAGAAATAGGTAAATGGATTGAAATTAGCGGAGGTGTGAAACTCAACACTCGTTGATATTGAACCGTCAATTTCTTTCAAGCTCAGCACATGAGGTGGGAACATTAGTGTCGCTGTACAGACTTCCCTTGACTATAATGGTGCTGGAATTTAAGACAGTGGGTTAAGCCTCCTTTAGCTTGTACAACACAACAGGCGTGTGTGTAATTCAAGCAACACACGCATATGCAAAACGAAAACATACACAAGGGGCGTTACAGCGCTGAGTTCAAGGGAGAGTGGAAGCTCTGAGCGGAGCAAAGACTCATGTTTAGATAGCCTCGGAATATGGCATTAGTCCGGGTTTGGTGAAAGACTGGAAGAAGATATGGAGATGACGGCGGAATGGTTCGAATACTATAACAGAGAACGTCTTCACTCGGCGTTGGGTTGAGCCCTGAGATGTACCAGGAGTCTGCCGAGTCCCCCGATGACGGCGAATTTTTGGCGCGATTTTTCCGCTCCGGCGCGGCGCTACGCGCCGCGCGCCCTCGCTCCGCTCGGGCCGCAGCACCTACGCTACAAAATCGCGCCAAAATGGATTGACATCCGAAGTTACCAGATGATATAAGGAAGCCACACGCCTGATGTACACAAAAAGGGGGGCTTAAATAGGCTTCCAATGTGTCGAAAAATGGGCACTAGTTTAAAGAGACAGACGTTGTTCAAGAAAAGTTATGAATTCATCAAGTGTGGTACGGGTCAGATGTTTTAAGGGAGCATCGTAGGTAAATTGAATTTCGGGACTTTTAATCTTACTACTTTTTGTCATATTTTCCATGAGAATTTCTCCCGAAGGGAAAAGCGAGGATGAAAACAATTCTTGGCAAACCCAAGGGGAATATGTGTCGAAAATATTGGGATGTTTTTCGTCATATACAGCTGGAGGGACAAAAACGAAAAGGAAGCATTCACTAATCACTCGTTGAAGAGCCAATGAGAGAATCATGTACATGTTTTTTGAGATAGCATCATGTTCTTCAAAAGAAATCTTCTCTTTTTTTCTCTTCGCAAGATCCTTAATCACCGTGTATACGTTACCCCACACATCTGAATCAATAAAACATTGGAATCTGTCATCAACTGAAGTTTGAATCTCGTTTCTTATTTGCCGTGCATAATCTACATCTTCATGAAGATGGGAAATAAAGATGACATGCTTAGGAACAGGGAATAAGGCCTTTTCAAGTTCTTTAGTGTTAATATGATTACGAAGAATAATTTCTTTGACTTTATTTGGCGAATATTGACCCAGGCTTGGGGTGTACCTGTGGACTGTATTTTGCTTTTCCCATTAAAGCGATAATAGATAGTACGATTCATATTTTATTTGTTAGTAAAAAATGAGATGGTACTCTTCTGAAGCACGAGCCCATCTCGAGAAAGCCTGTGCACCATTGTTGTGGCGAAGTGTGTCTGTGAGCTGCATTAGGTTGCCAGTTCGAAAAACTGAGATTCTTTAATAATATTCTTCATATCTGTTCTATTATGCCACAGATTTCCTCCGGCGAGTTGGCATAGCCGGGAATGTTATGAAATCCGAAGCCGTAGTTGACACCGAGGAATTGGACACCTGCGGCTTGGGCGGCTTGTTTGTCGCCCTCAGTATCACCAATCATCACCACGGAGGAGAGATCAGAAATTTCCAGCTCTTCTAAACATTTCTTGATGAGGTCAGCCTTTGTCAGCTTGTTTTCGTTGTCTGCGCCGACGATAGGATCGCAGTAGTCATCTATTCCGAAGTGCTTGCAAATCTCTGTCGCATAGTCTTGGCGCTTATTGGTGGCTATCGCCTGCTGAATGCCCGCCTTATACAAGTCTGAGAGCACATCCTCCACACCAGGGTACAGAGACGCCTTAAAGAGGTCGTGCGACTTATAACGTTCGCGGAAAATATTTGCAGCGTGTTGTGCGTTCTCCTCATTCAGACCGAAGCGAGTCATGAAAATTGTCTGCGGCGTGGGTCCAATGAATGAGCTTAGCTCCTCATCCGTCTTGGAGGGTAGGTGACACTGTTCGATTGCATAGAGATATGCTGCCGTTAAACCCTCTTGCGTGTTCAGCAACGTGCCGTCAACATCCCAAATAACTGCTTTAATTTTCATAGCGCGACGCAGTTACAAATTGAATGCGGATGGGGAACTTATGGAGCATCTCGACCATGATGTCATTACGGCGATCCGTTTCCTCTCCCAATCGTGCATTGTTGATCATCTCCGGGGCATAATAGTTGTCATTATCCGAAGCGAAACCATCCAGACCCGCGAAGCTCACCGAATTGACGCCGATCTTCATCAATACTTTCAGAAGCATCAATGCTGCGTTGTCCGCCATATCCGAGTTGTTCAGGTAGGAACCATAGTTCAACTTGGGCACGTCGTTCGTCCGGATATTGGAAGTCACAATGACATTGCTCAAATCGCTTTGTTCCGAAAATCGGCGGGCGTTACTGATAAATACCTTATCCACTCGAATATTCGCCGGACGGAAGTTGATGCTGATGATGTACGGCTTTTCTTGTTCAATATAATCTTTGATTTTTCCCGTCTCCCTAGTCAAGCTTTTGCCGGGAGCCAAGATTAAAATAGGTCTGCCCTGTACGGCACGGCGAAGCTCATCTAACAGAGTATTGTCATTAACTTCATTTTTCTGGTACTTCAAATACAGGTCTTGGATGAGTTCCTTATCATAATTGGAGCGTTTGTCATCGGGAATCATCGCGAGGATTTCGCTGATACTTTCCACAGAAATCGACGCTTTATCCATCAGGAAAGAGGAGTAATTCGGATGGCACCTCATCGATGCTGCCAGATAATACGGAACGTTGTATCCCCACGGCATCTTTGCGTAGATTTTATTAATCTGTTCATCGATGATCTTGAGGATGGGAACCACATCCGTCCCAAGAAAATGTATCTCATGGGCGGGAAGCATGATGATAGCAGGAGTTGGCGATTTTTGGGCAA
>CANQSS010000105.1 GCA_947626545.1 uncultured Akkermansia sp.
AGAGAATGCAAGACTGAAGTGCCGATTTTATTTTATCCCTTCATTATCTGTCTCAGCGAATTTGCCGGAGACCCAAATTCCTCTTTTTTTACTTGTGTGACGAGTTGGAGTCTGGTATAACCTCAGCATTATGGATTTCGAGCAGGTAGTTTCTCGATGGGCAGATCATCCCTTCTTTGCACCGGACACCGTCGTGCTTGGGTTAGATATCGGTATTGAGGGAATAGGAATAACCGTCAGGAAGGGGAGGGAGTGGTTGTACAGCCGTACGCTCATTGTAGATCTACCGGAAGCGAAAGCTCTGGCGGGGAGGCGTCAACTGCGGGCTGCACGGCACGCCCGCAAAAATCGTCGTACGCGAATGAGTCGTTTGAAGAAACTCTTCTTGACCCATGGGTTGCCATGGGTGTCGGATGATGTCGCTTCGCGTAGTGATCCTTTTATTCTGCGTTGGCGCGCAATTCATGGGAAACTTGCATCGCGAGAGGCGCTGTCACTTTGCATCCGGTCATGTGTGATGCTTCGCGGTTTTGACTATTTCGCCATGTCGATGGAGAAGGGGGAATATCCCTGGGGAGAAAGCGACAAGCTGACGGATGCGAGAAAGTGGCTGGCTTCCCAATTTTTGGATCAGACCACAGCCGATTATTTACGTGGAATGCTGCCGGAGCTGCAGGGGCGGAAGGAAGAGCTGTCTGACGAGGAGGTCCAGGAGTGGCAACGTGACATAGCAACACGCTTGCAAAAGGGAAAGGAGGAGGGGATCGAAAAGATGCTCCGGGATTACAAGAACGGGAAACTCAATACCCGCCGGGCTAGAGGTTTCAATTTTCCGCGCAGCCATGTGGAGACTCATTTGCGCACGATTCTTGAGCGCCACAAGGATTTGATTGATGACTACGAGGGGTTCGTACAGGCTTTTTTCCTGCCCTGTGATACGCGAGCGAATAAGAGGAAGGCCATTTTTCACTTCAATCGCAAGACGCCGGATGAGGCGAAAGAGCACTATGAGAAAAAGGTGAAGGACTGCCCCTTCGCGACCTCGGATATACTTAAGACGGTTGGTGGCGCCAAATGCGGGTTGAGGGGAGATCCAGTTATCCGACGATGGAATTTGGTGAACTTCTTGTCCAACCATCGCTTTAACTTGCAGAGCGGCAAGTTGCCGGCAGAGAGACAGTTGCTGCCCGTGCAAGGAGTGCGGGCACTAGTGGATCACATTATGAACGGGAGCAAGCCCTCATGGAAAGAAGCGAAAAAGGCGATGGAGACAGCGATAAAGCCCATGAAATTTGTGCTCAAAGATGATTGGAATGCTGCCCAAATCACGCATCTGAAAGATATTGTGGCGCCTCCTGTCAAAGTGCGCAAGGGGCGCGCCAATTTCTCTCCGGAGGCTGCGCGGGAGCTGTACGCCTTGGCTACAAACGATGGGCAGAACTTGGAACCGCTGGCTATTGAGGCATGGAAAAAGGAGAGTGGTTACTACGACGAACTGAAGAGGATAGACAACGGCGGGCTGGGACTTTATCCCCAAGTGCAGACGCTTCTTGGCACTCTCCGTAAGCCGAACCGCGTTGCACGGGCAAAAAATGGAGGCAAGTTTGCCACTGAAGGTCTGCTGCAGCGCATTTTCACCAAGGAAATTGCCGATAAATTGGATGGAAAGACGGTGCCGGACTATTGCATCATCGAGTGTATCAAGGATCCCGCTCGCAACAAAGATCAAAAAGCGGAGATTGAGAAAAAGCAGAAAGAGAATCGAGATCGCCGCGAGAAGTTGATCACAACTTTTGGCCTCGACAAAGAAGAGAGTGGCCTCTCGCATGCTGCTGCCCTGCGTCTCCGCTTATTTACGGAACAGGGAGGCACAAAAACGACACCAGCTCTTTGTCCCTTTACCGGAGAGGAGTTGGGAACCGATCCTATGACTTCCGACTTGCAGTTGGCACATCTTTTCCCGGATGCAAGAGGAGGACTTTATATGGCGGAAAACCTTGTACTGACAACAAAAGAAGTCAATGATGAAATGAGAAAACGTACCCCCAAGGAAGCAGCGGCAGCGCATCCTTCGGCTCGTTGGCTAAGTTGGGAGGAGATGCTTAAGAAGTCTCAGAAATTCCATTGGGGAAAAATGAAGCGTTCTCTTTTTGCCTTCCCGGATGAGGATGCCGTTTCCAAGACCTTCCCGGAGTTTAATAACATGACCCGAACCGCCCAGCTTGCCCGCGAGCTGCGCCGGTTGACTGCCGTGTGGATGGGCATTGAAAATGATCCGGAGGCCATGCGCCAACGTATCGGCAACGTCAGTGGAGTTTATACTGCAGCCGCGCGAAAGGCGCTTCCTGGAGATGATTTTGTGAAGAATCGCATGGATAACAACCATCACCGCAAGGATGCTGCCGTGATGACTTGTATTCCGCCTGCCGAGGGGTTGAATGATGCTAGATATGGCGGTGTCTTTTACAGGGAGGAATACTGTGCACAAGAAAGAGAGCAGAAGGCTAAAGTGTACTCTACTTTCTATATGGTAGACCCGAGTAGTCTTCCTTTGCCGGATTTTGCCGAGTTAAGTAAGTTGGAGGAGACACAGTCGCCCGTCTTCAAATTGCAGAGCAGGAGTAAATCCAGGTCTCTGGGAGATGGTACTTTCTGGCGTGTGGAGGCGGATAGCAGCACGAGCCAGCGCACTGCGGTTGATCCGTCTAAAATGAAAGCTTCGGATATCCATGGGGCGCTTGTGAAAGCTACGGAATTTGCCAAGGCAAAGAACGAGCAACTCTCCCTACATCTGATTCCTTCTGAAAAAGCAATTGAAAAGTGGTTGACGGATTGTCAGCCAGCGACAAAAAATGAGGTTCCCGATTTCAAACCTCTTTGCCTCACCAATGGTGTTCCTGTAAAAAGCATCCGCAAATACAATGGCAAAGGTTCTTTCACTTCTCCATTGGGGTGGAGCGCTGCAGTGCAGCAAGGAAGAATATTCCAAGCTCGTCGCTTGGTCTCTTCCAATGATAGGCTAGAGATTTGGCTCGGGTGGAATGCAAAGAAGAAGAAGTGGGAGTATTTTCGCCGTCTCATCCCCACCAAGTCTACGTTAAATGGGCTTAAGCGTATGGGGTTGCCTTGGCGCGGTACAAAGGATGCCCCTCAGTTCCTTTTGGAACTTCTTCGTAAAGAGAAGGCAAAAGATCTGTGCTCGCTCATTTGCGGTGTTCTACCGCCTCACGCTGTAAAGGTTGGGATTCTGCGAAAAGGAATGATGTTCAGGTTAAACTTTAGAGAGGATAAGAAAGCGGTACAAAAACTTCGTGAAAAGAATCCCCGTTTGAATGCTGAGGATTTCCCGCCAGAGGTTGAGTCTTGGGGGAGTATTTCTGCGATTAAGAGTGATTTTGGCATCGAAATTAAGTGCGTGGAAAGAAAGGATCGAATGGCTGAAACCGCTAAGGCTGCGGATAAATCGGCTAGTCTGCTGGGTCTGCCTTCTCCGGAAGAAAAGGCAAAGCAACTTAATCTTCAGCCTCCCGCATGATTCACCACCTCATCTTAGCTGGAGAGGGTGGTGAGATGCACATTTCAGAGGGGATGCTTTGTTGTGGGCAGAATCGGGTCGCATTGCAGGTACTGGGTTCTGTGCAATGCCTGTCCTCGCAGATGAAGTGGAGTCAGGCTGCGCTGACAGCTCTTTCCTTGCAGTGCCCGCTGGTACTGGCTCGATGGGATACGAAGACGGGCAAATGGCAGACCTCCTCAGTGCAGCCGCGCACGCGTTATGTGAACCCGGAGGTCACCTTCCGCATCTGCAATCTCAAACCCGCCCGCAGTACGGCGTATGCCTCCGCTCTTATTTCGGCAAAGGTGGAGAATCAACATAGCCTCATTCGTTCCCTGAATCCGTCGCTTCCTCCGCTGCCCAAACTTGCTGCCAATTCGTACAATCGTATCCTACGACTGGAGGCTAAATGGGCTCGCTTCTTTTGGGCGATGTATTTCAAGGAGGCCTCGCAGGATCTCTTCACGCGTGAACACCGCCGTGCCCAGGCACCCCTCAACGTTGCTCTCAATTACGGCTACGGCTTCCTCTACCACGCTATCGAGTGGCAGTGTATCGCCAATGGCATCGAACCGGGTATAGCCATTATTCATCGCCTGCGCCGCAGCCGTCCCAGCCTTGTCTGTGATCTTATCGAACCCTTCCGCTGCTGTGTGGAGCTTACCGTGATGCGCCACCTGGACGAAATGCACGATTCCAAACTGATGGCCGGGCGCTTCGCCGAGATGATGGAATCCTTTTGGATGTACAACGACAGGCGCTTCCGCTTGCGAACCATCATTCGCCTCGTCGTAGAGTCCTTTGCTCGCGCCATTCTCACTGATTTTCCCGCTCATTTCCGCCCTTTCCTCCTCCATGCTCGTGATGCTTGCCTATGATGTGCCGGAGACGAAGCACCAAACTCTCCTGCGCAAGGAGTTTGAAGCACTCGGTGGCAAACGTGTTCAATACAGCCTCTACATTTTTGAAGGAGAGGATCACGAGATTGATCGCATCATTCGATATATGCAACGTGTCGCCCTCCAGGTTCCTGAGGGTGATATCCGTCTCATCCCCATGGATCGATCTGTCTGGGAGCAACAGGTCGTCCTCCTCGGCGAAGGGGTGATTCCGTCTCCGCGACCCTTTCCTGAATTCATCTTATTTTGGTAAGATCCTCCCCGTCATTTTCCCGATTCGTGAAAAAGGGGAGCCTTCCAATCAACTCATTACAAGCTTTTTGGAAGGCTCCGTATACCATACTGACTCTGTGGAGTCAACTTCAAAATCAGTCCGTGATCGGCTGCCCCTTGAGCGTCCAGTATACCATACTGACTCTGTGGAGTCAACTTCAAAATTGAGGGTCGGTGGAGAGCTCGAAGACCTTTTGTATACCATACTGACTCTGTGGAGTCAACTTCAAAATCAGCGGATGAATTTATGGCTCGCCTTGAATTTTATACCATACTGACTCTGTGGAGTCAACTTCAAAATAAAGAATCCGGCCTGCTGGAAGCCGAGGGAAGTATACCATACTGACTCTGTGGAGTCAACTTCAAAATGTTCTTGGTGCTCTGGTCCTTGGCGCGGACGTTATACCATACTGACTCTGTGGAGTCAACTTCAAAATGCGTGTTCCGCCCTCACGCACTCAATCGGAGATATACCATACTGACTCTGTGGAGTCAACTTCAAAATAAAGTTGCTCCGTCGGCATGTTTTCCTGCGGCTATACCATACTGACTCTGTGGAGTCAACTTCAAAATCAGAGCACGTTCAGCTCCTCCGCCAGCGCGTTATACCATACTGACTCTGTGGAGTCAACTTCAAAATGTCATGATGGTATCGATCGTTATCAGGTCTTTTATACCATACTGACTCTGTGGAGTCAACTTCAAAATCTGCTTTGACCGGCAATCCGCGATGCTCTACCTATACCATACTGACTCTGTGGAGTCAACTTCAAAATAGGGCGGAACGAGCCCGCAATCTAACAACGGTATACCATACTGACTCTGTGGAGTCAACTTCAAAATTATCAACCAGTACAACGGGTTTTCTCCTAACTATACCATACTGACTCTGTGGAGTCAACTTCAAAATCTCATCTGCGCAAT
The DNA here is from genome assembly GCA_947626545.1 of uncultured Akkermansia sp. GTDB lineage: Bacteria > Verrucomicrobiota > Verrucomicrobiia > Verrucomicrobiales > Akkermansiaceae > Akkermansia. The sequence goes on from CANQSS010000105.1 coordinate 5,653, forward strand.
ATCCGCGTTACCTCATAATTCAGGACGCCGAAAAGAAAGAATGGTACAATGGGTTAGGATCGGTTACCTCAAAAATACA
>CANQSS010000106.1 GCA_947626545.1 uncultured Akkermansia sp.
CCGGACACGTAATTTTGTCCGGCACGCGAGTAATACGCGATCAGCACCTTCTTTCCGGCAAGCGGGTTATTCGGTGTGGTCTCTGCCTGGGTCATTGTCAATGCGCTCATAAGTCCGATAATCAGGGTGAGTAGTTTCTTCATGATCATTTGCGTTGTTTTATAATTTTTTGCCGAGTTCATACGCCATTTGTGGATATTGGGAGTGCTGCGTCATAGATGGCGTACCACATCCCTTGCCCAGCACCATACCCTGATCTTTCAGGTTCAGATACCGCACGAGGGTGTGATAGTGCGCTTCCAGAGCCTCAAAGGTCCACGTGTCATCGTTCCATGCCACAGACAAAAGCGCAGACTTCATATGTTTGCTTTGAATACTGCTGTTAAATGCACAGAAACGATCAATCAGCATTTTAAGCTGCGAACTCATACCGTAATAGTAGAGAGGCGTCACAAAAACCATCATATCCGCATCCAGTATTTCCTGTCGGATTTCGACTACGTCATCTTTCTGAACGCAAGGTCCCTCATACCCGCAATGGATGCAGCCGGTGCATGGGTGGATATTGGCGTGAGCAGCGTTGATTACCTGGACGCTATGTCCCGCCTCCGTTGCTCCCCGGACGAATTGCTCCGCCAGCATATTGGATGACCCCTTTTTGTTGGGACTCCCTTCTAGTACGATAATCTTCATAGCGTCTTCACCCACTTCTTTAGAGCATCGGCAGAGAGAGGTCCGTTTAAGACCATGCCGTCAAGAATGACCGCATTGGGGCAACTTCCTGCCAAATCATTTGCCGTGTTCCCGAGTCCACTTCCGCCGGAGGTGACAAACAGAACGATCTTTTTCCCGGAGAAATCGTAGCTTTCCAAAAATGAATTGATAATACGGGGTGCGGTATACCACCAAATGGGGAAGCCAAGCAGGATCGTATCGTATGCACTGATATCAGCGTCCTTGTCAGCCAAGGCGGGACGGCTGGATTTGTCATTCATCTCCACAGAGCTGCGGGATTTTTTATCCATCCAATTTAAGTCCGCTTGGGTATAAGGCTTTGCTGGTCTGATTTCATACAGATCGGCGTCTGAGGCATCCGCTAGGCTTTTCGCCGCTCTCGCCGTCGTTCCACCTACTGAAAAATAAGCTACTAATGTTTTACTCATAGATTTTTGATCGATGTTTTTTTCAAATCGGCTTCACTTATCCTCTTGCCGGGGCGTTGAGTCACTTCCTGGGTTCGGTGTTTCTTTGATGACATCCTGAATGACCTTGAGAGCGCTAAAACTATCAGCAAAGCCAATATAAGGCATAATCTGTATCACGGAAGCCGTTACGTCCTCAATGGTATTTCCGACCTTGAGATTGCCGATGACGTGGCTCTTCAGAGCAGTCACGCTTCCTTTGGTCGTCAGGATGGCAATGGTCAGGAGTTCTCTTGTCTTCAAATCGAGCCCCTCTCGCGTGTAAAAATCTCCGAAGCATACTTCCGTCAAGAATCTAGCGACCTCATCGCCCATGCCATCGGGCAAATTCCTCATATTTTCCCTGATTTCGTCACCGTAGATCGGGTTCTGAATGGCAAGCCCCTTCTCGTACCTGTCCTCCTCGACGGTCGTGGCCGTCGATTTTAATTCTTTTTCCAGACCTCTCTCTTTGATGACTTCGTTGAAGACATTGATTGCATTGAGTGTTCGTGGAAACCCGATGAAGGGCGCGCATTGATAGATGGTCTCTCTGATTTCAATGGGACTGTTTCCTGCATTCAAGGCGCCACCGATATGGGCTTTCAGCTGCGGCAGCGTCTGCAGCACGGTGAGCGTCGTCACGGTCAGGAGTTCCCTCGTCTTGATATCCAGTTTCCCGACCTTGAACACATCACCGAAAATGTATTTCTGCAGGATATCCATGAGGTCTTTGTCGGACCCCTTGTTGTCTTCGAGTTTGATATGGAATAAAGTTTCCAAATTTTGGTTGGCAATTTCGCTTCTGGACATATTTTTATCTTGAGCTGATAGGGTTGGGATGGTCATCATGAACGCCATGAAGCCGGCTGTGAGTATATTGGTGGAGATTTTCATTTTTCTTTCAGGTTGAAGAGTGATTGAGCATTGGAACGGTAGATTGCCTTCCGTTTGTCCTGATTCAGAAGGTCGGTACGATCCAGTTTGTCCTTCTGGCTTGAGATAAAGTTCGGGTAAGCATAAGGATAGTCACTGCCGTACAGAAGGTGGGATTCATCCGTCATGTTCAGCAAGCCATACAGCTGATTCGGGACAGCAAACCCTGCCAAATCGTAGTAAAATTTGCCCAGGGTCTTCCTCACGTCGCCCAGTTGCTTCTTGCTTTTCGCCTGCGCCAATTTTTGGAACCCTTCCAATCGATCCGCAAGCGCGGGTAAAAGTGAACCACCGTGGGGTATGATAAACTTGATATCGGGGTAACGCTCCGGCGTCGATGAATAGATTAAATTCAAAACGGCATACGTCGTCTCCATGAGGTACATCGCTATCGCCGGCGGTAAATCCTTGATGGAGCTATCGGGCAGATTGGGACTCTGCACGGGGTGCAAAACGACAACCGCTTTTCTTTTATTGAGTTCTTCAAAAACGGGAGTGAATTTTTCATCGCCCAAGTAAACGCCATCAACGTTCGTGGGCAACTTAATCCCGACGACTTTCAAATCATCGTAGGCATGGGCGATTTCCTCGATGGAGCGGTCAACATCAGGCAATGGCAAGGTTGCCAACAGTTTCAACCGTTCCGGGTAATTTTGTGCAATTTTTGCCCCCTCGTCATTGATTTTTCTGACCAATTCAACCGTTTCTCTCTTGTCGCCCCAATAGGGATGAGGACTCGCTAAGGAAAGGAATGCCACTTTGATGTTCATGGCATCCATCCATTTCAGATGCTTCTCTACATCCCAATCAGGCGTGGGGAGACCGTCTGATTCTGTTCCCTTCGCGTCGGCATGCGACAAAAGCGCCTGCCTGTAGCATTCGGGGACATAATGCTGATGGACATCATAAAGACCGTCCTGCTCAGCACGTGCAACCGGCTGAAGCAGCCCCATCAAAAGGACAGCACTCAACAATTTGCTTTTCATACCCTTTTTATTTCTCTTGCTGAATCTCCTTCTCACGGTAAACGTAAGGAAGACGGAGGAAAGGGGCTGTGCCGCGATTAGATGGCTTCCACCATGGCAGCCACTTTCCTCGCGTGCTCACGTGCGCGTTCCACAATTCCCTCCGATTTGGTTGCGCGATCCGCATAGGACACGCCGCCGGTGAAGACATACCCCACGTATTCCATCTGTGTCAACCGACACATGGCTTTCACCGCCGGAATCACCAGGTGGGAGAAGTCCGTCTCTCCGGTGTACACCTCTTCCGGGGCTCCCGCCGTGAACGACACGACAACCTTCTTTCCTTTCAACTTGTCTCCCTTGCTGCCGTGTGAAAAACCGTGTTTGAAGCTCTGCTCCATCCACCTCTCCAGCAACGAAGGTATGTGGTACCAAAAGAGCGGGAATTGCAGAATAATCACATCCGTGGCGAGCAGTTTCTCCTGCTCCGCAGCTCTGTCAATCCTGTAATCCGGGTACAGGCGATCCAGCAGATCCGCCTCCGCTCCCGGCAACAGCTTGAGCAATTCATCAATGATCACCTTGTTCGCCAATGAATCATCAGCCAAATCCGGATGTCCCGATACGATCAACGTCTTCTTTGTCATAGCTTCTCCCTTTCTATACCCTCAACTCACTTGAGGGCAAGTTTTTTTCACGACAAGGAAGTGAATTTATCCCAGCCCTCTTTCAAAATCTCTCAAAATCCATAATGTTCCCCCAAAACCTTGCTGGTGAGAAAAATGTCCTCGTGCTTTACGCCGGACTTCCGGATGGCGCTGTCCTCCCGTTCCACGTTGGAATAGCTCTGTGCGGTGTCGATGAAGCGGTTAGCCCACTCCGGCGCGTCCATGACACACCGCTCGCACTCATCCTCGCGTGACCTCATAGACATCGTAGCCATAAATCAGCATTCTCTCACCGTTTGAGAGCGTTACATATTCTATAGTATTTTCTTCCTTCTGCTCATTCATTGTTCCGGTTTCAACGGGCCATAATAATAGCTTGCCGTTGCCCCGCCGTCGACCAGAATCGTGGAACCGGTAATAAACGCGCCTGCAGGACCCATTAAAAGTTCAGCCACATTTGCTACCTCGTCCGCCGTACCGGGGCGTCCGGCGGGGCATTTGGCAAACATATTTTTATAGAAATCTCCACGTGGACCGTTAAATTCGTCAATGGCGAGGGGTGTCACAATGATTCCGGGAGCAATGTCATTGATCCTCGCGCCGCGATCGCCCCATTTGACGGATTCCGCCATGACGCGCTTTTCGTTGCAACGTTTGGCCATTTGATAGGCATGGAGCGTATCGCGAATATTTTCAGGTTGGAGCATGGGGAGTGACAGCAATTCCTCTGTGGGCGTTGTGGCAAGCTGCTCGTCCTGCTCTGCTGTGAGTGCGGGCATACGCCATCCGCTCTGGCTGGAGATCGTCACACCTGTACCGCCCTCCGTTATGACTTTCCCGACTTCTTCAAGCAGTACCGCCGTTCCGTAGAGATCGACCTTCAAAATAGCTTCGATGGAGGCTTGGCTGGGAGATACGCCCGCCCCATTGACAAGCATCTTGATCTCGCCATACTTCTGTCCCTCGGCAATCAACGTCAGGATGGACCCACGGCTGGACAGATCCATTTCCATAGGGACAACATCAAAGCCCGCGTCATTCATGATTTTGGCGATGGCATCTGCATGATCTTTCTTTTTGTCGCCAAGAATGATTTTTTTACCGAAACCGACGCGCCGAGCAATCGCCATGCTGAGCTGTCCCGCACCTGTGACAAGCACAACTTCTTTTATCATCGTGGAATCCTCCTATTGTTGATTGAAAGAAAGTAATCTGCTAAACTTTGCCCTAGCTCATCCTTTTCCATACGATCAACCTTCTTGAGGACAAATCTTTCATGCCAGAGCCAAAATCAATAAGCACCGGTTTTAACGTGCGGAACATAGGGTGCTTCCAGCGCGGCAACTTCCTCCGGACTGAGAGAGAGGTCCAGCGCCGCAACAGCTTCCTCAATGTGTTTGGCAGATGTGGAGCCAACAATAGGCGCCGTAATGTCGGGTTTGCCGAGCATCCATGCCAGAGCGACTTGTGCCATGCTGTGTCCGTTTTTCCCGGCAACCTGCTCCAGCGCATCGACTACAGGCTTATCCTGCTCCATGGTACCTCCCCACACCATCGGCGACACTGCATCAATGGCAGTACGCGCCGTTTGCGTCCCCCATGGACGCGCACAACGCCCACCTGCCAGAGGACTCCACGCCACAACGGCCATTTTACGATCACGACAGAGGGGTAAAATTTCGCGTTCTTCTTCGCGGTAGATAAGGTTGTACTGGCATTGCATAGAGACAAATTTTGTCCATCCGTTCCGCTCGGCGATGTTGTTGAGACGCTCCAGCTCCCAGGCAAACATCGTACACGCGCCGATATAACGAGCCTTCCCACTCTTGACCACATCGTG
>CANQSS010000107.1 GCA_947626545.1 uncultured Akkermansia sp.
GAGGAAACAAATCAACCTTCCTTTTTTTTGTCTTCTCTTACCCTCCCTCATTATTTTCTTGGGACACGTGTGTCTTTGCGGCCTATAATTCTTCGTCTCCCTTTTTTCTTCTTGTTGGGTGATGCTTTCTTGCTGCTCAACAGACGAATGACAGTCTTGCGGTTCTTATAACCAGCAGATTGCATGACGTAATCGATGATTCTTGCTTTCCTGTATCGAGAGGTCACCGAGGTGTATTTTTCTCTCCACACAGAAAGTAACTCTATTCTTGCTCGTTTACTCATCTTAAATGGCATATGTTTGATATTAACCCTTTATTTCTGAGGCATCAAGCTTTCAGGAAATTCTCTTTTCCCGTTTTTGGCGACCCTTCGGTGACTTTATTTTTGAGGCAATGCGAGGTAACGCGAGATGTGGATACAGACGCTTTTTTGACTTTTCCTAAGGGGCAACGGCATGTAGAATGGCATCCGGGTTTATGCGTTTGCTGCTTCGTCTTACCAATGCTATCGTGGATACTTGCTTGGCGTGGTTCACGCCTATGTGGCGCAGGCGCGCGCTTGAGGCGCGAGCAATGCTGCTGCGTTATATGCGACAGAATGGTTCCGCCGTGCCTGCAGAGCACAAAAAAGCCATGCAGGACATAGAGCAAGAACTGGGCTCGGCCCTGCTACGCTGGAGCAAACAAGATGCGCTGCAAGCAGTGCAAAAGGTAGAGGAAAATTATGCACAGTTGCCGGGATTCCGACGCGGACTGTTTGTAGAGTTAATCGAGTCGATTTTTGTAATTACAGTAGTCTTTCTGGGTATTCGAACTTACTTTGTGCAGCCGTTCCGCATTCCCACCAATTCCATGTGGCCCAGTCTGAACGGCATTGTGGTGCATCCTATCGATGAGATACCCGGCATAGCCAAACGCATGTGGGACACTGTCACACTGGGCAGCTCATACGTGGATATCACTGCGGACCGCCCCATGCAAATTAAGAGCATCCATGACGAGCGCTATTTGGTGCTCTTCACCCGCACAATTCTCTCCTTCGATGATGCCGGAAAGCACACGGTCGCCATACCGGCAGCCTCGGGTACGGTGATCGACTATCTGCGCGCTCAAGGCAAGCGTATTGATACTCCGCACGGACCCTACTATGTGCCCTATCGGGCGGGAGAAACCATCATGAAAGCCAGAGTAGATGCCGGGGATATGGTTCTGGTGAACAGAATGGCCTACCACTTTCGCAGGCCGAAACGCGGGGAAACCTTTGTGTTCGACACGCGCGGCATCAATACGAACGGCAGCGCCACGCTGAGCGAACAGAGCCACGGTACCCACTACATCAAACGACTCTGTGCCCTTCCTGGCGATTCCGTGCGCATTCTCCCCCCCCGGCTCATTATCAACGGATCTCCCGCTCAAGAGGAAGGAATCACTCGCGTGAGCGCTGGACGTCCTCCGTACAAACCGTACGGTTACATGCCATTGGAACCCCGTCTGGCCCCGACAGGCTACCTGCTGAGCAGTAAAGAGATCCACTTGAGCAATTCCATCCCCTCTCTTCCCAACCTTCGTGAGTATCTGGCTCTTGGCGACAACACCACAAACTCTCTGGACTCACGTTACTGGGGGCCGGTGCATCAATTCAACATACTGGGACCGGCGGCTATCTCTCTATGGCCCTTCACGAGTCACTGGGGTATCATTCATTGACGACACACATGAGCGAACCTTCCGAATCTGACACCATCACCCGCAATGCCAAATCCAACCTCGCTTTCACGCTGGTGGATTTGCCCGAAGATCGTCGTCGCCACATGGCACAGTTTTACGCCTTCTGCCGCATTATTGATGATATTGTAGATGAGCCGGTAATGACCGATCCCGAACGTCATGCCGCCTTGGACCGCTGGACTCAAATTGTGACCTGCGCTGTAACGGCCTCGCCCGGTATCGAGGATGAGGTGCAGGAGCTTGTACGTGAAATGCAACTGGATCCTGCTCCTATGCTCCGTCTCATTGAAGGATGCCGCGGGGATATCAAGCAAGAGCAGCCGCAAACTCGAGAGGATCTACTCGCATACGCCTACAAGGTAGCATCTTGCGTAGGGATTACTGCAGCCACAGTGATGGGAGCAAGCGATGCCGCTCGCGATTACGCGATTGCCCTCGGCTACGCTTTGCAGCTCGTCAATATCCTGCGAGACGTGGCGGAAGATTGTCACAAGTACGGTCGTGTCTATCTGCCGGCAGATGATATGGCTCTCTTCCAAGTAACACTGGAAGACATACGTGAGCAGCGTTACACTTACCGCATGCGCCAGCTATTGACCTACGAAGCCGCCTTGGCAGAAAAGTTTTTCGGAGACGCCGAAGAGGCCTACCAAGCTCTCAGCGTCGATGATCGCAACGCCCTTATTCCCGCCCAGGCTATGAGCCTCATTTACCATACCATTCTGGAAAAGATGCAGGCGGACGAGTACCGCGTGTTCGAGCGCCGCTACAGTGTTGGCAACTTCCGTAAACTATGGTTCCTGCTGCGCGCACGCATGGGCACGGTAGAAATCCCCTTCCCGAGTCTGGCCGACTGGTCCTTTTTGAAGGGAAACGACGATAAAAAAGAATCTTAATACGCCATGCTCAGCAACCTAGGAAAAATTCGCTTGCGCAGGTGCATATTACTTGGTGTTCTCGCAGTCACTAGTTTTCTTTCCAGTTGCTCCACAACGTCTTCCATTGTAACCGTATCTGACTTGCCGCTCAAGGAGACTAAACTGCCCGGTATGGACTGGCAGCTCAGTTCTAAACGAGCTAATGCCCAATATGTGCTCTACGGGGCAAACTCTAATAAAGAACGTACCGCCCGACTGGGAGATTACTACTACGTGCTCTGGTATGATGCTCAGCCCTCCACCCCTGCACGCGTGGAGATGCTCTATACCCAAGCAGCCACGGCATCTAAAGTGCTGACCAGCGCCGTAGAACTGACTAAGCCCCGTTTCTCACGCGGCATGCGCAAGACCGTTTTTACCTTCAATGGACCTCAGCGCGCCCAAAGGGGAGATGTGCTCACATGGCGCATCAATTTATATTCCAACGGCAGACTCGTGGACTCCCACCGTTCTTACCTCTGGATGGATCCCGAAGATCTGTGGCAATCGCATTTGTCCGAGAAACAGCAACCGCGTTGAGGCAACTGCAAAGCGGTTGCCCTATGTCCTCTCCTCGTCCGCATCAGGGAAATGTGCACCTGCCTCCACCAATAGTCTGACAATCTCCCTGTGTTCCTCTTGCGCTGCCACCATAAGCGCCGTTCGCCGATCCTTATCCGTGGCATGGACATCCGCCCCGGCTTCCAGCATAAGTTTCACAACCTCCACATGGCCCTCCTGCGCCGCCTTCATAAGCGTCGTTCGCCCATCCTTGTCCACAGCATGGGCATCCGCCCCGGCCTTCAGCAGGAGTTTCACGACCTCCACGTGTCCCCCATACGCAGCCACCATAAGCGCAGTCTGCCCAAACACGTCCGCAGCATGGACATCCGCCCCAGCCTCCAGCAAGAGTTTCACAACCTCCACGCATCCTCTCTGCGCCGCCACCATAAGCGCGGTGTTTCCATACATGTCCGCAGCATGGACATCCGCCCCAGCCTCCAGCAGGAGTTTGACAGTCTCCTCGTTCCCCCACCACGCCGCCCACATAAGCGCGGTATTTCCATCCTTATCCGCCACATGGACATCCGCCCCTACTTCCAGCAGGAGTTTGAAAATCTCCTCGTGTCCCATACGCGCCGCCCACATGAGCGCGGTCTTCCCATCCCCGTCCGCAGCATGGACATCCGCCCCAGCTTCCAGCAGCAGCTTGACAATCTCCTCGTATCCACGCTGCGCCGCCGCCATAAGCGCAGTCTTTCCATCCTCGTCCACAGCATTGACATTCGCACCTGCGCTAATGAGCGTCCGGACTTCTTCCACGGACGTTTTGGAAGCCGAGACTTTCTGGAAGAGAGCTTCATTTAGACTTTTCCTTTCGATTATCATGTGTGGGGGGAGGGGTAGAGGTGTTTGGTATTGTTTTAACGAGAAGGAGGAGAGGTGGGTGCATCATACATCAAGATGAACGGCCCTCCGACAGCATAGCGTTTCCACCAGGATTTGCAAGGCTTTTGTGGGAGCATTCGTAGAGCTCCTTCAATCGTTCTTCTGATTTGCTATTAAGCTCAATAGGATTGAGCCGAGCGTGTTGCTGCACGAGCTTTTTCTATCTCTTTGATTCTGGGTTGAGCGGCTTTCAAAATTCCGTTCTGCCAAAATGGGTCGTTTTTCATGGAACGGAATGTGGCTGCAAGCCCGTTGCAGGCACGCAACTGCGCTTGCTTTGCAGTTGCCTCAAGGCCGTTGCCTTATGTCCTCTCCTTGTCCGCATCAGGGAAATCCGCCCCGGCCCCCAGCAGGAGTTTTACAACCTCCTCGTATCCCTTTCCCTCTGCCCCCATAATCGCAGTTCGTCCATCCTCGTCGGCAGCATTGACATCAGCTCCTCCCTCTAGCAGAAGTTTCACAATCTCCAAATACCCCTCATGAACCGCCACCGTAACCGGAGTCTCCCCACCCTTGGTCACAACATTGACATCCGCACCGGCATCCAACAGGAGTTTCACGACCTCCACGTGTCCTCTCTGCGCCGCCCACGTAAGCGCAGTCCTCCCCTTCTTGTCCATGGCATGGACATCTGCACCAACCTCCAACAGCAGTTTGACAATCTCCAAATGCCCCTCCTGCGCCGCCTTCATAAGCGCCGTTCGCCCATCCTTGTCCGCGGCATGGACATCTACACCGACCTCCAGCAGCAGTTTGACAATCTCCAAATGCCCCTCCCGCGCCGCCTGCATAAGCGCCGTTCGTCCATCCTTGTCCGCAGCATGGGCATCCGCCCCGGCCTTCAGCAGAAGTTTGACAATCACCTCGTGATTCCACCCCGCCGCCCACATAAACGCGGTATTTCCATCCTTGTCCGTGGCATGGACATCTGCACCGGCCTTCAGCAGAAGTTTGACAATTTCCACGTGTCCCCACCGCGCCGCCGGCATAAGCGCAGTATTTCCCTTCTCGTCCACTGCATGGATATCCGCCCCGGCATCCAGCAGCAGCTTGGCAGCCGCCACGTTTCCCCGTCGCACCGCCCGCATAAGTGCGGTTCGTCCATCCTCGTCCACTGCATGGATATCCGCCCCGGCATCCAGCAGGAGTTTTACAACTTTCTCGTATCCCTTTTCCGCTGCTCCCATAAGCACAGTCCACCCATTCCGGGTCGCAGCATGGACATCTGCACCAGCCTCCAGCAGCAGCTTGACAGCCGCCACGTGTCCCCGTCGCACCGCCCGCATAAGTGCGGTTCGTCCATCCTCGTCCACTGCATGGATATCCGCCCCGGCATCCAGCA
>CANQSS010000108.1 GCA_947626545.1 uncultured Akkermansia sp.
CGTCACTATTTTACCCCTCTCTTCGCATGACCTCAACTATTTCTGTCATATGTCGCATTTGTTCTTGCAATTCACACACGCACGCGTGAACTCACTCCTGCCTTGTTCGGGTCGAGGTGATTGATAAAGTCTTCTTGTCGTGGTGAATATACAAATTGAGCGGCATCCCATAGTGACAACAATTCTTTAAATTCTCCTCCGGCAACCCGCATCCGTGTATATTGGGAAAGATATTCTGCCAATGGCGACGGCAACTGCATCATTTCCGGTGGAAAATCCAGGCCTTTACAACAAGCAGCATGCCGAGTTTCTTGTGAAGGTTCAATTCGATAATTTCTCCGTACTTTGCTTATATAATGATCGTACGTCTCATCGAATATATCTCCTTTTTCCTTGCCCATCATGCAACTTATTTCCGAAAGGAAATAGGATTCAAGAGCCATGACTTGTTCATGCGTTAAAGCCGGGCGTTTCTTCTTCCCGGAAGCTGCCAGTCTCAACAAGATCTGGTCAACACACCAGAAATCGTTGACATCGGGAATGAAATCATCGATAGGACAAACCTTTCCGGCGTACAATTCCTCCCATATTCGCCTGATTTCCCTTTTCACAGACTCAGTTACATAAATCATGAGTAAGTAGGCCGGAAGCGCATACAATAAGCCGACAGGGGAGAAAAAGTTTAAAGATGATGCCTCTCGACGCAACCTATTCCACCTCAATTCAGTCCAGTTGCTGTGCTTCCACGAATAGAAATACTCTATATCACACTCATACCATTCGTTCGGAACGGGGAAGGTCAGGGCTTTATCCCCCGGATGCCCTACATCGGCAAAAGCATGTGTAATGTCTATAACTCCTGGGTTCTTGGAAAGGTTCTCAAACATAATTTATTGGCAATTCAGTTGTTTTGCTAAATTTTTGCAATTTGCCATAGCCGCTTCTGTTTTGACTACTTGGGCTATGTGGGCTGCATCTCCTCCATTAAAACATATATTGTTGATAGCCTTGCGCGCTTCTATACACTCGCTCGCTTTACCTATATTTTCCCTAATTATCTTACAATCATCACAATTTTTGCACGAAAATTTGGGTCTTTTACATTTTTCTCCAACTTGAGAATGAAGCTGATGATGCTGCTCCTTCGTACAATTTCCGTATCGCGCTTTTTCTGCTTTTAGTTTAGCTAAGGCTTTAGCTGCCTTTCTTGCTCTCTGTGCGGAAAGAGTTGATCCTGCAAGCCCGAGTAGTTCTTCTAAAAGCCGAATATTGCCACTCATTATCGCTTCTTCCATCGCTCCATCTATTGTATTGGTTGGAATCAATCCGTCGACATCTATCAACCTAGTCATGCAATTTTTACAATAGACGTACTGGGAATCACCAAATACAGGATCCCTCTTTGTCCACCTGCCATCAAGTGGATTATAGTAGCGGTAGTTGTAATATACCAAACCCGTCTCGGCGTCGTGATACTCGCGGCTCCATTGAACGGATTGACTCGGCGTCGCCCCATCGACGCCTCGCCCCTTTGGGGCAAAAGCTGCGCTTTTGTCTAACCGCCCTGCCCGCCCGCTTCGCGTGCGCCCTGTACGGGGCCGTCGGGCGTCTTGACTCGGCATCGCCCCATCGACGCTTGCTTCGGAGTCGCCCCTACGACTCCTTACCCCTTTGGGGCAAAAGCGGTCGCTTTTGGCTAACCTGCCTTCCAGCCGTCGGCAGTTTTCACCCTTCGGGGCAAAAGCTGCGCTTTTGTCTAATCCCACTCCGAGCCCTCGTGGGCTTTCAGAGCGGTCGTTGTCATCAAACGTCTCATTCATGGCGCCGCCACTGCGGAGCGTCTGCCGCGTGACCGGACGTCCCAGCTTGTCGTACGTGTAATTACGCTGCACCACGAGACCGCCGTCCGTGTTGCGGATGGAACTCATCTTGGTAAGCAGGTCGCGGTTGACTTTGTAGCTTGAGTTGAGCATCTCCTTCTATCTTTCACCCGTTGCGTTTTCTATGTCAGAGCGCACTTCCTCATGGTTGACATTTTCACCCTGTTGTGAATGAGATTCCGAGTTTTTGTCAGTTTGTTGAAGAGCTTTGATGTCTGAGATAATCTGTGCCTCCTCCATCCATTTCTCTGCGATAAATACCTTCTGTTTTGCGTCGTATCGACCGACAAGGTATATGACAGGCGGTTCGCCGGACTGACGAGCTTTCGATATTTTTTCTGCGGTGTCCGGAGTAAAGAAGCCCTCGCTTTCCTCCTTGCCCCGAAATTGCACCGAACATTTGAAACCCGGATGATCTTCAGGATATGTACCACGGGAAGCAGCGTAAAGAATTACAGCACTTTCTTTCTCCGAATCCAAATCTATAACAGGGTACAGTCCCTTATGCATTCGATAGTTTTTCAATTCCGTTGGCGTATATTTCGTTACGTGATATTCAAACTTTTCGTAAAATTCACGAAGCTCACGGGACAATCCTTTTTCGGGAAATTGAGTTCTTATCGTATAGGCAACCGGTCTCCATACTTCCCCGATTTTTTCTTTGACCGATGATAAATAGGGAGTTACGACAACCCAATGGTTTATATGTAGTTTGCCTGCTTTGTAATAGTAGACTATACTTTTTTCTGCTTTTGTCTTTGCCATGTACTCATCAATTGATTGCATACTTCCCAAGGCATACAAAGGTGGAGCCGGTACCATGCTTGCTCCCGGGAGCAGTCTCCGATACCCGCTTTTGTCTTCTTGACGAAAAACTATATCACATGGTGTTTCTATATCATCCAAAATCTCATGATGTACTTTGGTGTAAGGATCCGATTTCATGAAATAATAGATAGATTCCTTAGGGAAATCCTTCGCTTTTTTCAAAACATCAATCGGGTTTTCTCCCTTTTCAAAGGCCAGAACGTTTAGACAAAGGACACGATTCCCAATCCAAGTAGAACTCGGGGAAATAGAGAAAGTATCAAAGCAACGAATCAGCGGATAGAGTCGCTCTCCCTTCGGACATTCTTCAACGGAGGTTCTTCCTAGGCTAAGTACGCCGAAATCGAATTCGTATACGCCTCCCCCCACATCCTTCCCGACAGCGGCCCTCACCGGTGAATTTAATGCCAAGAGAGACAGGAGTGATAGTCCCATGCCTAAAATAATTCGACGGATTGTTCTATGAATTGTCATGGTTTGAATTTCTCACATTATTGGATGTATTTGGCATAGTAATGACTATCTATGCCCTCAGGAAGTCGCTCGGGTCTTCCACCTCCTCCGGCAGGATCATAGTTTGTCGTTCCACTTGCTCCATGGGCATTTACATTATATTTTTCATTCATTTTTTGCGCCAATGTTGCCCCATAACACCCCAGATGATTGAATTCGGCATTTTCACTGAACTTTCCCTCAAGAGAATTAATCAAGTCACCATTGGAGATCCAGTCTTCGCTTATTGCTTCTCTGCCGTCAGAACAGCCAGCTTATAGCACTTCTCATAGTCCTGCGGCACTCCTTCCCCGTACGCATACCTGTGCGCCAACTCGGCCTGCGCCTCCGCTCCTCCTGCCTCCGCCTGCTGTTCCAGCTCAGGCAGCGGCAATTCCTGCAAATCCTCTCCTGTCGTCAGACCTATGAGGGAGAAGAAGAGAAAGGAAATAAGAATTGTTTTCATGGTCTGTGTGTTTCCCATTTTTGTGGAGTTACTTATTGTCCATCGATGATTTTTAATGCTTCTTTCGCTTCCTGATATCCGGCCGCCGCCGCTTTTTCAAACCACTGAGAAGCCTCAAACTTGTCCTTCGCCACTCCTATCCCCTTCAGGTAAAGCAACCCTAAACAGTATTGAGCTCCTGCATCTCCCTGCTCAGCGGCTTTCCTCAGCCAATACGCTGCCTTCTCAGGCTTCCTCATTCCGTATTCATCGTCTAAATACATTCTCGCCAAAAGCATCATCGCTTCCACGTGATCCTGTTCGGTCGCTTTCGTCAACCATTCAACTGCCTTTTCTGCATCCTTTTCCACAATGTCTCCGTTCCTGTACATAACAGCGAGATTCCTCTGTGAGTGCGCGTCTCCTGCTTCCGCTGCCTCCCGAACCAGCGACAAACCTTTCTCCTCATCCTTCTCTACGCCTTCTCCATTGATATACATGGCGCCAAGATTTCCCCTTGCTTCCGCGTCTCCGGTCTCTGCCGCTCTCTTCAGCCAATAGATACCCTTCTCGGGATCCTGAATCCCGTATTTATCGTTCATATACATGTTCGTCAAAAGCATCATCGCTTCTGCATGATCCTGCTCAGCTGCTCTCGTCAACCATTCAACTGCCTTTTCTGCATCCTTTTCCACAATGTCTCCGTTCCTGTACATAACAGCGAGATTTCTCTGAGCTTCTGCGTCCCCTGCCGCTGCTGCCTCCCGAACCAGCGACAAGCCTTTCTCCTCATCCTCCGCCACGCCTTCCCCTTTGAGGTACATGACGCCTAGAACTCCCTTTGCCTCAGCGTTCCCCGCCTCTGCCGCTCTCTTCAGCCAATAGATACCCTTCTCGGAATCCTGAATCCCATATTCATCACTCATATACATGTCAGCCAAAAGCATCATCGCTTCCACGTGATCCCGCTCAGCTGCCTTTGTAAACCATTCGACTGCCTTTTCTGCATCCTTTTCCACAATGTCTCCGTCCCTGTACATAATAGCAAGGTTCCTCTGTGATTGCGCGTCTCCTGCTTCCGCTGCCTCCCGAACAAGCGACAAGCCTTTCTCTTCATCCTTCGCCTCGCCTTCTCCATTGATATACATGGCGCCAAGGTATCCCCTCGCTTCCGCGTCTCCTGCCGCCGCTGCATCCTGTAAAAGTGACAATCCCTTTTTCTCATCCTTCCCTACGCTATCCCCTTGAAGGTACATGAAACCAAGCTGCCTCCTTGCTCTGGCGTCCCCCGCCTCCGCTGCATCCCGCACAAGCGCCATCCCCTTCTCCTCATCCTTCTCTACGCCCTCCCCTTTGAGGTACATGACTCCGAGGCTCCCCCTCGCCGCTGCATCTCCTTGTTCGGTCGCTTTCGTAAACCATTCGATTGCCTTCTTTGCATCCTTTTCCACAATGACCCCATTCAAGTACACAACGGCGAGATTTCTCTGCGCCTCCGCGTCCCCGGCTTCCGCTGCCTCTCGCACCAGTGACAAGCCTTTCTGCTCATCCTTCTCTACTCCTTCCCCTTTGAGGCACATGACGCCTAGAACTCCCTTTGCCTCAGCGTTCCCCGCCTCTGCCGCTCTCTTCAGCCAATAGATACCCTCCTCGGAATCCTGAATGCCATATTCATCACTCATATACATTCTCGCCAAAAGCTGTGAATTGCAAGAACAAATGCGACATATGACAGAAATAGTTGAGGTCATGCGAAGAGAGGGGTAAAATAGTGA
>CANQSS010000109.1 GCA_947626545.1 uncultured Akkermansia sp.
AATCCCGTTGAGGTTTTCCCTCTCACTTCTCAGATTATACCACCTCGGGTTAATAGTGTACGATGGACGATGTACGATGTACGATTTGAAAAATTCCCGCGCTTGCGCGCGAGTTTGGCGGAGCAGAAACGGGGGCGGAATTATGGAGCAACGTACGGACGTAGTTAGAAAGCGACGAGTGTGGCGCCTAGCGGCGCCTATGTACGATGTACAACACGCACGACGGCCCCGTTGAGGGCGCACGCGCAGCGGGCGGTAAGTGCGGATGGACAAAGGCGCAGCCTTTGCCCGCAGGGCGAACCGGCAATGGGGTGCCGGTGAGTCAATTTGGGATGTTCGCGCGAGTTGCGCGGGGAGGAGGAGGCGAAATACCGCCTATGTATGATTTGGAGTTTTCCTTCATTAAATTGCATAAAAAATCTCAAAGTTCCTTTACTAAATTGCACAAAAAGGACGAAAGTTCCTTCATTAAATTGCATTTTACAGAAAGAAATGCATTGACAATAAATGTAAGAGATGAAATAATATCCGAACGAGAATAAAATGCGGCGAAATGTACCGGGAAAAACTCAAGGAATTAGAGGCATGGAAGGGGGATAGGCGAAGAAAGCCGATGCTCCTGCTGGGGGCTCGTCAGGTGGGGAAGACGTGGCTGATGCAGGAGTTCGGGCGGAAGAATTACAGGGAGGTGGCCTATATTCGCTTCGATCAGGATTCGGATATGCGCAACTCGTTCATGAGGGATACGCAGGTGGAACGGTTGCTGAATGACATCCGCTTATTCACCGGTTGTCGGCTGGAGCCCGGAGAGAGTCTCATTATCCTAGATGAGATTCAGGAGTGCCCGCCGGTCATTGCCTCCCTCAAGTATTTTTGCGAAGAGGCGCGCGAGCAACACATCATCGCGGCAGGCTCCCTGCTGGGGCTTTCGACGGCCGGTGGCACGGGGTTTCCGGTTGGTAAGGTGAATCGGCTGGAGATGTACCCGATGAGTTTCACGGAGTTTTTGCTGGCTATGGGGATGGAAATGTATGTGGAGGCGATCCAGCAACACCGCTGGGATTCGCTGAACCGCATGTGCTCGCCGCTGGAGGATATGCTGCGCGTGTACTATTACGTGGGAGGTATGCCCGAGGCGGTCGCGCTTTTCGCAGAAACGAAGGATTACACGGCTGTCCGGGCTTACCAATCTGAGGTGCTGAGCGATTATCGCAATGATTTTGGAAAACACGCCACGGCGACAGAATCGCGCCGCATTGCGCACGTCTGGGACTTCATACCCCTCCAGCTCGCCCAAGAGAACAGCCAATTCCAGCCCCATAGCATGGAGGGTGGCGGTATGCCCCTGCGGCAAACACGCCAGCCGCTGCAATGGCTCAAAGATGCGGGCCTCATTCACATGGTGCCGCGTGTGCGCGTAGGGGAGATGCCGCTGGGCGGTTATGCGGATCATGCGTTCAAGGTGTACAGCACGGATGTGGGACTGCTTGCCGCGCAGTGCCGGCTGGATCGCCGTGTGTTGCTAAAGAAGAATGAAGTGTTCGGGCAGTACAAGGGGGCGTTGACAGAGCAGTACGTGTTGCAGCAGCTCCTGGCTTCAGGCGTTCCTGAGCTGTATTATTGGAAGGCTGCACAGGCTCAGGCGGAGGTCGATTTTCTGGTAACGGTAGGAGCCTATGTGCTGCCCGTGGAGGTGAAAGCCGAGCGCAACTTGCGTGCGAAAAGCTTAAAAAGCTACCACAAACGGCACGGGAATCATTTCGCCGTGCGTTGTTCGATGGCCCCGTTTTCTACAGAGAAAGTGGAGGATGAACACGGGGACGGGTACACGCTGCTGGATGTGCCCCTGTGGGCCGTTGAAGAGTTGCCGCGAATTTTAGAGCAGCTGTGCGAGTGAAACGCAAGACATTTACGACGGAGGCGGAGGCAGACGGAGTCTGCCTATGTACGAAGTACGATGGACGATGGACGATTTGGGAGAGTTCGGCGGCTACGCCGCGAATTTGGCGGAGCAGAAACGGGGGCGGAATTATGGAGCAACGTACGAACGTAGTTAGAAAGCGACGGGAAGCGGTGGCAGGCGGGGCCTGCCCGGTGGCGCCTAGCGGCGCCTATGCACGACGTACAACACGCACGACGGCCCCGTTGAGGGCGCACGCGTTAGCGGGCGGTAAGTGCGGATGGACAAAGGCACAGCCTTTGCCCGCAGGGCGAACCGGTAGGGAGGTGCCGGTGAGTCAATTTGAATTATAGCGCGCTTTGCGCGGGAATTTCGCCTCGTGGTTTTGGTCAATTCTCGACCTCGGCGACAGGGCGTGCCAATTTCAAGTTCCTTTGGGTAGATAATGCCGTAAAACCGTATTTCTCGTAGAAGTGTTTAACGGTCGCATCTTTTGCGTCAACAATGATGAGTGCTCCTGCCCCCTGATGCGCTCTTTTCTGAATGTTCAAAACTGCATCACACAGCAGGACTTCTCCAAAATGACGCCTCTGGCAAGCTCTATCAACAGCTAAACGACCTATCAACCACGCCGGTATGGGAAAAGAAACATGAAAGTGGTTTTGTTGCGCCAGTGAGAGCCACTTTATTTGGACGGTTGCAGGTGAGATTGCGTAAAAGCCGATTGCTTTCTTGCAGTCTTCATCAATGAGCAGCTTGACTGCGCTCAAGCCTTGCTCAACGAAGCGGGCGGCGTCTCTGCGCAAGAAGTCATCTAATTCCGGCACACCGCAGGCAAAGTCATCCAAACTAACAGGTGTAAAGCCGTAGTATGCAAAAACGGGTCTCATAGGCTTATTTGCCCAGCTGAGGTATCGTGGCATGGCGCGCCTTTGCCTCCCGCATGGCTTGATTGACCCGAAGCGGGGTTTGAACCATGTGGACAATGGCGTCGGCATCAACATGCGACAAGTGCTGCCATTCATCAAGCGGAGACACGACACCGCATGCGCGATCTTTTCGTCCCTGATTTTTTGTCGGCGTCACGGCTGCAGCGGAACGCCGCCTGCCTCGGGCAAGCCCGGCAGTTGTAGCTTTCTGCTTTTTCGTGAGCGCTTTCATACGTTCGTGCACAATCTAGCACCTATCTCGGAATAACGCAAGCCATTTCCCGTAGCTGCTCCGCAGAAAATGGCCAACGATGGAGGCGCTTGGCAGCGCCTATGTACGACGTACGATGGACGATGGACGATCTGGGGAGTCCCCGCGCGAAGCGCGCGAGGGTGGCGAAGAGCGTTTGTTGCCATGATTTTTGATGCGAATAGGCGGTAATTTCAGTCAATAAGGGCATCCACTTGTTGGTTAACTTCTCGTCAAATGCGTTTGCCCTAAGGGGCAGGAGTCGGGGCTATTTTTTGTCTTGACTTTTTCACTGGCTCATGTTCCGATAAAGTCATCGAAAGACTATTGCTTCTTTCATTTTTCACTACCCGCCGGGGCGTTGCAGCGCTTAACTCGGCGGGTAGCTTTTTATATTTGCGATTTGCAAAGTTCGCGCGCGTTGCGCGGACTATTAGGGCTTGCCATGCCTTGTGCTGAGGAGTATATTCCATGTGTCAAGTGGAGGAAGCGGGGGACCAGGGCAAACGCATTAGGAAATGCGTTTGCCTATGTACGATTTACGAGGTACGATGTACGATTTATTAATAATGTGCGCGTTGCGCAAATTTCTCGGATCATTAATGGATGCTGAGATCCCTCTAGTACCATCATCATGATGACCGCTGGTTGTCATGACTTTTGATGCGTATAAACATGGATATCAGTCAATAAGGGCATTTGGTCTGTTGATTGACTTCCCTCAAATGTTTTTACCCTGATTAGAGCTTGCCATGCCTTGTGCTGAGGAGTATATTCCATGTGTCAAGTGGAGGAAGCGGGGGACGCGCCGCATCAGCAATTCGAACAAGTCGCCATGATGAAAGAAGAGTTCAATTCAGATAAACCGCAAGGGGAAATTGTCATTTACCAAACGGATGGGGGAGACACGAAGATTGATGTGCGTTTTGCGGATGAGACGGTATGGCTGACTCAAGCGCAGCTCTGCGAACTGTACCAGACGAGCAAATCCTCTGTCAGTGAACATATTAAAAACATTTTTGAGGAGGGAGAATTGAGCGAGGAGTCAGTTGTTCGGAAATTCCGAACAACTGCCGCTGATGGTAAGAAATACAATGTGTCGCACTACAATCTCGACATGGTTATATCCTTGGGCTACCGAGTGAGAAGCAAGGTGGCCACACATTTCCGCCGTTGGGCGACCGAGAGGTTGAAGGAGTACATCATCAAGGGCTTTGCAATGGACGACGCAAGGCTGAAGGAATTAGGGGGCGGCGACTATTGGAGTGAACTTCTGGAGCGCATCCGGGATATACGCTCATCCGAGAAAGTGATGTACCGCCAAGTGCTCGATCTCTACGCGACGAGTGTGGATTATGACCCCAAGAGCGCGGAATCGGTTGCCTTCTTCAAGATGGTGCAAAACAAATTGCACTACGCGACACATGGGCACACGGCTGCGGAGGTGATCTATGAGCGGGCGGATGCTGAAAAAGCTTTCATGGGACTGACGACATTCAGCGGAGATTTTCCGACCATGAAGGACGTCGTGATAGCAAAAAACTATCTGACAGAAGACGAACTGAAGATACTCAACAGGATGGTTGCCGGTTATTTTGACTTTGCCGAAGTGCAGGCTATGCGCCACAGACCGATGCACATGAGCGATTTCGTGGAGCATTTGGATAAAGTCCTCGCATCGACGGGGAATGCTTTGCTGACGGATTCAGGGCATATTTCCCACGCAGCTGCCATCAACAAAGCGAAACAGGAATACCGAAAGTACCAGGCACAGCACCTTTCCCCCGTCGAAAAAGATTATCTCGAGACCATCAAATCTATCGAAAACACAGCCAAGAATCAGCTAAACAGACAAGGATGACAAGGCAAACGCATTAGAAATGCGTTTGCCTATGTACGACGGTGGCAAGACGGAGTCTGCCCATGTACGAGGTACGATGGACGACGGTGGCGCTTGGCAGCGCCTATGTACGACGTACGATGGACGATGTACGATTTGGGGAATTCGCGCGCCGTGCGGCGCGGGGAGGCAGAGCAGATGCGAAGCGGAATTGTGGAGCAACGTACGGGCTTAGTTAGAAAGCAGCGGGGGCGGGGGCGCCTATGTACGATTTACAACACGCACGACGGCCCTCGGCAGGCGGGGCCTGCCTATGTACGAGGCGGTGGCAGCTGACGCTGCCTAAGTCAACTATGATAATTAAGTTGGGCGAATTTTTGTTTTATTCCCAAAAAAGTCGTCATAGCTCCGCTTATG
>CANQSS010000110.1 GCA_947626545.1 uncultured Akkermansia sp.
TGCTGCACATAATCGCTCAAATTTTCTACACCTTCCCTAGGCAAGATAACACCTTCCGTTTGCCCCATGTTGCTCTCCTTTGAAAACAGTAAAATATTCGTATCGACGGTAGCCTCCTTAAATACTTGGTACCCGCTGCAATCAACAATCGCAAGTGGATTTGTCCTAGTCCCGAGGAAGTCCCTGAGAGAAGCTCCGTAACCAGCGCGCATCCATTTATTTGATGTAATATAACATAAAAGTCCTTTCCCCCTTAGAAAATTCCAGCCCTGTTCATAGAAAAGACAATATATATCCCCTTTAGGAGTAAAAGTTTTATAGTTACAGTTCTCATACCTTTTCGCGTACGCTCCCTGGTTCTTCTGAAGCTGAATGTAAGGAGGATTACCGATGACAATATCAAAGCCATCATCGATATTGAACATCCATGAGGCATCGAAGAAGTCTGAACATGCGTTCTGGTCATAGGGATCCCAGCCGGAGACAGCTAGAGCCAGTCGATCTAGCTCAGTAGATCCAGATTGCAGCGCTTTTGATTTTTCCGTTTCAATTGCTCTTTCAATATTGGCGATACGTGCTTTGATTTGGGCGCGGGGAACCTCGTTGACGTCAATTTCCCGGATGACAGGTTGAGATGGGGAAAATAAGTCTACACGCTCGGAATCCTCGCGTAATTCCATCTTCGGATCAGTCACATCTGCCAGCTGCTTGTACAGGGGGGGAAGCTGGGCTTCCAGCGTAGCTATCAATTTATTATCAGGGGTTGAAAGAGATTGTCTAATGGAGTCTCGGATTTCGTCCCGAATTTCGCGTTCTCGCGCCTTGTATTTATTCTTCGTCTCTATGGTGCGTGCGGTAAAAACCAGATGTCGATTGCTCTCCAATTTTTGTTTGAGTTCCTGAATGTTAGCCGTACTCATGGCTAGGCTATCGCCAGACAGCTTGGGGAGGGACAACAAGGAATCGGCGCATACAAACTTGGTCTCAAGATTCGGGAGTGAGAGGAGTCCATGGTTATCCGCCTCCGGATTCCAAGCCATGCGGAGCTGATCACATAGCAGCGAAATAAAGAAGCGCAGCTTCGATATTTGCGTGGCGATGGGCTGAATATCGATGCCGTAGATACAGTTTTCAATCAAGTAGAGCTTACGTGCGTAGTCGGGAAACGATATATTTTCTCGGAACTGTTTATCGAGCATTTCCACGCGCTCTTGCTGCTCTGCCTCCGTCAGTCCGGCAATAATTATCGTCCTGTCGGCTTTGTACTGATCCAACAAGCGCTTACGCAAAATCAGATTATTTTTATCCAAGCGATCGAGGATTCGTACCATGGTGTGTAGTACACCCATGGGGAATGCGCCGGAACCGCAAGCCGGGTCGAGAATCTTACAGGTATAAATAGCATCCAGTAGCTTCTCTTTCTGGTCCGGACTGAAGCACGTCATTGGGTCGGTCTTGGACTCATCAAATAGATCGCCCAGACGAACATCATCTGCAAAGGGGCACTTGCGGTGCAAATAGCTCTTCAGTGACTCCCTGACCATGTAATTGACGATTTCTCGCGGGGTGTAGAATGACCCTGTGGCCTTTCGGGCTGTTTCTTTCGTCTCCGGATTGTATGAGCCGAGCAGATTCTCGAAGACTTTACCGAGCAATTCCGGGTCGAGGGCAACATCCGTATCTGTTGTGCTGTTTTCATCTACTGTAAACTCATACTGATTGAAAAGAGGGATAAGCCCCTGATGTTTATCGAAGAAAAAGGCATTGTGAATATGTGCCCGGCGTTCCTTGCGGTCGCTGAAACCGTCAAGATACAACTCGCGTCCTCCGTCCTGCTCTCGCTCTTTCTTATCGAGGCAATCAAACAAGGCGCAATTCAAGAAAGGAACCTTGGACATGAGCTCCTTGAATGCCGATTCATCCGGCATTTCATCCACATAACGATAGCAGGTAGCAATGCCTCGCTCATGGGACATCCCCCTGTAGATGCGTTTAAACTTTCGCTTCTCAGGCTTGCAATTGAGGGTGGCAAAGAAAAGGTTCTGGAGGACCACGCGATAGTAGTTATCCTGTTCCTTGGAGTAAGCGTCAAACTCTTTGATATAGGCTCCCAGCTTATTGACATCGAACAGTTCATCCGGCACAAGACCTTTCTGCTTAATGAACCAGATGAACATTAAACGGGTAAGTAAGCGAATGACAGCAGGTTCCAGATAGTCCCGGTCATCTGATTCTATGGACAAATCATTGGGGAAAGTAATCGTCTTGTCCTTTTCCGTAGCCCATATGTACCAATCAAACAGAGATTTGTAGAAAGTCTTGGTGAGAGCCTCTACAGAGAACACCTCCTTGAGATCTGCCAGCGTCTTGATTTTTGTATTGAAACGACGACGAATAGTGGGATTGCTTCCACTCTCATTAACAAAGAATGACTGACGTTTGGCTGAGTTGAAAACAAATCGCTTCTTCTCTATATTTCCGGAAACTAAACTTAAGCGGAAATGTCCATGATTATCATGAAAGAAAAAGAGACCTTGCGAGGGTAGACCATGAATCCCGGGATGGGGACCTTCCACGGCATTCTTAATGATGCGTTTAGCCAAATTAAACTGGGCCACGCGGGAATCACGCCCCGCGAGGTCGTGCCTCATGCTCACGCTAACAACGATAACAGGACAATTTGTAGTCACATGCGGCTCCTTGGGCAAATCCTTTATAAATCCCATCAAAACAGCCTTGTCGAAATACTCCTTCTCGTTTTTATTGCTGCCTAACGCAAGCTCCGAACGCATACTTGCATCATATGAACCAAAGAGCTGACGCAACCAAACATCAACGGAATCTTGCGAGAAGCCTCTGAGGAGGTTATCAAGAGTTGACACCGAACTATCAGTTGAAGTTGTGGCAGGTATCCTCACCATGCGGGCATTCTACCACATTCCACGACCTACTTCAAGGGCACAATGACAGCAAGAGTCGTATTTTCTGAGATTGATCGAAGAATGGGGAGCAAGGCCCTTTAGTTCTCTTTCCTTGTCTCATTGACTGCCAAGATAGGCTTCCCTCATGGAGGCTCTTTTGGAGACTATTATTACGAAGAAATGTTTTCGCTCTTCGTATCTTTTTGTGGAATGTCTCCACAAAACCACTCCAGGACGGGAAAGAAACAAGCGCGGGTGACAGACGGAAAGCATCGAACCTCGCCGCGAGCTATGCACCCGATTCATTCGGTGGCTTGAAGGAGGTGGGAGCCGCGCTTGATGATGTTTTGGCACGGCTAGCGGATTCGTACAAGGAGAATCAAACGATTTCCGTTTATCTGACCAAGAAGGGGTCAGAGTTGACGCGTGCCAAGGCAACTAGTACCTCTACGAGTCAAACTCCGACTCCTGAGGCAACTCTGAGGAAAGTCCCGGAGCAAGTCAAGGATAAAAGTAGGCTTCATCCACCAAAGCATGACGGTTTGAGGAGGAAGTCGCGGAGGGGAAAAAGATGAGAAAGCACCGAAGGAATCGCAGTGATTAATGCGGTTACGCAAGCTTTACTAGGGAGAACGGTTATGGTATCATTCTGTCCGACAGTCAAACAGGTACAGCCTTCTACAATCATGAGTGAGAAATACGATGTGCAGAACAGGTCGCTGGAAAACATCCTCGGGGATATTAACTCCGGAGAAATCGCTATACCGGAGATTCAGCGTCCTTTTGTATGGCAGGCCGTGCAGGTCCGAGACCTCGTTGACTCGCTGTACAAGGGGTATCCTGC
The DNA here is from genome assembly GCA_947626545.1 of uncultured Akkermansia sp. Classification (GTDB taxonomy): domain Bacteria; phylum Verrucomicrobiota; class Verrucomicrobiia; order Verrucomicrobiales; family Akkermansiaceae; genus Akkermansia. The sequence continues at coordinate 3,766 of CANQSS010000110.1, forward strand.
CGGCTATTTGATTATTTCCCAGAATCCCAACATGAAGTTGAAGGATGGGACGACGTCGGAAGGAAAGAAGATCATGATTGACGGGCAGCAGCGCGTGACAGCCCTGATGACGGCTATTGCCGGGAAGGAAATCCTCAACAAGGCGTTTAAGAAGAAGCGTATCATCATCTCGTTTAACCCACTTGCCAAGGAGGAGACGGAGGAGGAGTTCTTCAAGGTGCAGGATAGCGCCATCCGGAAAGATCCACGTTGGATTCATGATATAGCAGACGTTTTTAGTTCCTCTTTTGACACATGGACGTTTATCAACAACTATAAGGAGAAGAATCCTGAGGTTAAACCCGAGGAAATCAGTGCGACTATCACAAAATTACGGAATATTCTTCATCGGCAAATGGGCGTCATCAACCTCAAGAAGGACTTGACTATTGATGAGGTGACAGAAATCTTCATTCGCATCAACAGCAAGGGCACAGAATTGAATCAGGCGGACTTCGTCATGTCCAAGATTGCGGCGAATACGACGTTCAACGGCAACATCCTGCGAAAAGCCATTGACTACTTCTCGCATCTTGCCAAAGAATCCCAGTGGTATGACGAGATGAAGAATGACGAGGAGTTCATGGCATCCGAATTCGCCCCAAAACTGGAATGGATGAAGGATGACCAGAGTTCCATCTTTGAACCGGAGTACGGCGACATTCTGCGCATCGCGTTCATGTACCAATTCCATCGAGCCAAGATGAAGGATTTGGTCAGTTTGTTGGGCGGACGCAACTTCAGAACGCGGGAGTACGAGGAGGTAATTGCGGAGGAGTCATTCAGGAAGTTGGGCGAAGGAGTCAAGACCTTCATGACCGAGTATTATTTCAAAGAGTTTTTATCTGCCATCAAAGTGGCAGGATTTCGCTATAAGCGGCTGAACAACTCCAAGATGACGCTCAATTTCGCCTACACGCTCTACCTCCTCTTGCGCGAGGATGCATCTATACCCAAGGATAAGATCAAGTTTTACGTTGCCAAGTGGTATGTACTCTCCACGCTGACCAGTCGCTATATCAGCTCTCCGGAAACAGCCATGGAGGCTGATATCCGTCGGATCAAGGAGAAGGGCTTCATTGAAGTCTTCAAGGAAACTGAGGCAGCAGAGCTGTCGGAAACCTTCTGGACAACGGGATTGGTCCAGAGGCTCGAAACGTCCGCCATCAACAGTCCCTACCTGAATGTCTTTCTCGCTGCCCAGATATGCGAATCGGACAATGGAATGTTCACCAATTACTACAAAGTTGACGAGCTCATCAGAATGCAGGGTGAGGTACACCACATCTTCCCCAAGAAATATCTTGAGCAGCATGGTATTCATGAGAAGTCCAAGTATAATCAAATTGCCAACTTCACCTACCTTGATTCCCAAGTCAACAAGGCAATTTCCGATGATGCTCCCTGTGTTTATTTTTCAAAGGCA
>CANQSS010000111.1 GCA_947626545.1 uncultured Akkermansia sp.
TCCCTCCTTCCGCAACTGCGGTTATTCTACCTCAGTCCCGCGTATTTTAACACCCCTAATTAACCGTGTACGATTTGAGGAGTTCCCGCGCTTGCGCGCGAGTTTGGCGGAGCCAGATCGGGAGGGGAATTGAGGAACGACGCGCGGATTTAAAGGGAAAGCGGCGGAGGCGGTGGCGCCTGGCGGCGCCTATGTACGAAGTACGATTTTCGATGTACGATTTGGGGAGTTCGCGCGCTTGCGCGCGAGTGTGGCGGCTGGTGCCGCCTATGTACGAAGTACGATGTACGATTTATTCATAATGTGCGCGTTGCGCAGATTTTTTCGGATCATTAATGTATGCTGAGGTCCCTTTAGAGTCATCATCACGATGACCTCTTGTCGTCATGATTTTTGACGCGTATAAACGTAATATCAGTCAATAAGAGCATTTTCTCCGTTGATTGACTTCTCCTCAAATGCGTTTGCCTTGGGGCGGATACGAACTTGGTGAGGAAGAGGTGGAGCATTCCTGACAACAAAGCGGTAAAAACGCGCTTGCAAACAGGGTGCGCGGCTGATAGAATGCGGCGTATGCGGGTGACAAGGAAACAGAATATTCTGCTTTGGGTAATGGCTACGCAGAGCGAAGGGGTCACTAAACTTGGTCTGCAGAAAAGGTTGTTTTTTCTGGCTGAGAAGGAGAAAAAGGCCGGCATGGTAAGCACCTATGACTTTTATCCGCACCACAGGGGTTGCTTTTCCTTCACTGCTGACTACGATTTTGAGAAGCTGAGTGAGGCGTCCTACATTTACAGAGAGAATGGACGTTACGTACTCAATGCGTCCTTGCCCTTACCGGATCTGCCTTGGGCTGACCAACGTCGCATCGCCCAAATAGCTCAAGAAACTGCCGGGGCAACGGATGAAGAACTGGCCTTACGTGTGTATAAGGAGTACCCCTTCTATGCTATCAACAGCAAATGGGCGACTCAGCTCCTTGCAGGAGATGCCGAGGCACTGCGGTGTATTGAGGAAAACAGGCCGAAATGCGCAAAGGAAGGAGCATTGTTTACGATAGGATACGAGGGGCAGAGTATCGAAAGTTTTTTTGAAAGGTTGCTGAAAAATGGCGTGACGACCCTCTGCGATGTGCGCAGGGTCCCCTTCAGTCATAAACAGGGATTCTCCAAATACCAGTTGACGGATCTTTGCCATGCTATGGATTTCCGATATCAGCATCTGCCTGAACTTGGTATAGCAAGCAATCGTCGGAGGAAATTGGAAACTCAGGAGGATTATGATCAACTCTTTGATGAATACCGGCAGCATGACCTTCCCGGCATGGAGCCTGTGTTGCAGCGCCTCGTCGAGCAGATGGAAAAAGGAGGACGGATTGCTCTCATGTGCTTTGAAGCCAACATTCGTCAGTGCCACAGGCGACTTCTCGCCGAGCGACTCGAGCAAATCTCTCGTTTCCACGCGACGGAGCTGACCGATTCCAAACCCTCTCCCCCATGCCAACTCCTGTTCGCCTGCTGATTCTTGCCCAAACGGAGCCTTGTTTTTCCGAAAAGTACGTGGAACTGGTGTGTACTGCCGGAATGACGCTTGACGGCCGATGGATACGCCTTTATCCTCTTCCAAAACGCGTCCTCTCCCTGCCGGACTACCACAAATACAACTTCATCAGCTGCGAAATATACAAAAAGGAGCCATCAAATGATAAGCGTCCTGAAAGCTACCACGTTATCGCCGAAAGTATTGGCAACGTCGAGCCTTTAGGAGGTGGCAAAAAAGTCGACTGGAACCTGCGACGGCGTTTTTTTGAGGAGAGGAATATCCCTATCTACACTAGGAAGCGGGATATCATGCAAGCTGTTGAGGAAAATAAATTCTCCCTCTGCTTGTTTAAGCCAAAGGCAATTCAACAATTTCATGCAAAGACTCAGACCGTTGACTTTTCGCAAAAAGAAAGAGAAATTATAGAAAACTTCTATGAACAAGGGCAACTTTTTTCTTTTCTTCAAAGCAACCTGAACACCAATGTCACTTTTAAACGGATCCCTCGCCAGTTCTATTGCCAGTTCACGGACGATGACGGCGAGACAATGGATCTTATGGTTCTGGATTGGGAGATTTCTTCTCTCTTTCGCAACGTTCGACGTGCCCGATCGTCAGATGCAGATGCATGCGCCGCAACTCTCGAAAAATACAATGGATTCATTGCATCAAGTGATGTTCACTTCATCCTTGGCATCCGAAATAAGTTTCATAATATACGGCATGCCGGAGGGAGTCATTCCCATGTCAATCCTTGGTCTATCATAAGTGTAATCCCTTTTCCCCTCCCGTCTGATTCCGGTCAGATGATGTTTCAGCTGTGACAAGCCAAGGCGCCGCCTGGCGGCGCCTATGTACGATGTACGATGTACGAGGTACGATTTGGGGAATTCGGCGGCTACGCCGCGGGTTTGTCTTGCCAAAAGGGAGGCTCTTGTGTATATTCTATTTTACACAATTCAGGAATTCCTGCGAGATGTAAAATAGAAAACGGTAAATCTATGGAAGTTAATCGAGAAGAGTATATTGACCAACTTGTTTCCAGACAGGGAAACGGGCTGATCAAAATTGTGAGCGGCGTCCGGCGCTGCGGCAAATCATACCTCCTTTTCGAGTTGTTTCGTCGCCACTTGCTGGAGTCGGGGGTGCGGGAGGACCACATCATCAGCTTGGCTCTGGATAATTTTGCGGAGCGGAAGTACCGCGATCCGGAGGAGTGCTACCGGTACGTGAAAGCGCAGGTACGTGACGGGGAGATGCACTATCTGCTGCTGGACGAAGTGCAGATGATGGAAGACTTCGAAAGTGTGCTCAATGGCTTGCTGCGTGTGCGCAATCTCGACCTCTATGTGACGGGGAGCAACTCGCGTTTTCTGTCGAGTGACGTGGTGACGGAGTTTCGTGGACGCGGCGACGAGTTGCGCGTGCATCCGCTGAGTTTTGCCGAGTTTTATTCGGTGAAGGATTGCTACTGGGAGGAAGCTTGGAAGGAGTACATCCTCTACGGCGGCATGCCTCTCACCCTCTCTATCGACGAGCCACGGAAGAAGATGCAATACCTGCGCTCTCTCTTCCGTGAGACCTACCTGCGGGACATGATAGAGCGCAACCGACTTCGCAAGACGGAAGAGCTTGACGAATTAATGAACATCCTGGCGTCGAACATCAGCTGCCTGCTCAACCCTCGCAAGCTGGCAAACTGCTTCGCGAGTATCAAGCACGTCAATCTGTCAGCGCCTACGATTAAGCAATTTCTCGATCTCCTGCAGGAGGCATTCCTCATCCAACGCGCCGAACGTTTCGATATCCGCGGAAACCGTTACATCGATTCCCCCTACAAGTATTATTTTGTGGACATGGGGCTGCGCAATGCGTGCATCAATTTCCGCCAGACGGAGGAGTCTCACATCATGGAAAACGTGATTTACAACGAGCTGCTCATCCGGGGCTACAGCGTGGATGTCGGATCCGTGGAAGTGGACAAGGACAGGGGCAAGGCTTCGCGCGAGCAAAAGAAAGTGGAGGTTGATTTTGTGGCCAACCTCGGCGATTCACGCCTCTACATCCAGTCCGCTCTTTCCATTCCCACCCGCGAAAAACGCGAACAGGAGGAACGCCCCCTGCTTGCCGTCAGCGATTCCTTCAAAAAAGTCCTCATCACCCGCGACGCCCCCGCCGCTCACTACGACCCCTTCGGTATCCTCATCCTCCCCCTCCGCGACTTCCTCCTCAACCCATCATGCTTCAACGTGTAAGGTCTGCTTTTATCCTTGCGCTGTCTCCCCTATAGTTGCCTCAGGAGCCGGAGTTTGACTCTTAAGGGAGCTCGACTCCCTGGCACATGTCAACTCCGGCTTCTTCTTTGTCAGCTAAACGGAAAGCTCCTCAGAGTGTTCAAGACCGAGCTTTACACCGGCAAGCAAGGAGCGGGGCAAACGCATTAGGAAATGCGTCTGCCTATGTACGATGTACGACGGTGGCAGACAGGGCCTGCCTATGTACGATGTACGATGTACGATGTACGATGTACGATGTACGATGTACGATTTGGGGAGTTCCCGCGCTTGCGCGCGAGTGTGGCGGAGCCAGATCGGGAGAGGAATTGAGGAACGACGCGCGGATTTAAAGGGAAAGCGGCGGAGGCGGTGGCGCCTAGCGGAGCCTATGTACGATTTACGATGTACGATTTGGGGAGTTCCCGCGCTTGCGCGCGAGTGTGGCGGAGCGGGAGGGAGTTTTTGAGCAGGTTAGGAAATTCCTCGGGGTGAGGAACATGTGGTGTGCCGTTCGGGCTCTATAAGCCGGATTCTGTCCGTCCTTTCGGAGTGTGTGGTCATTTTTCTCGCGCTATCGCGTGCCCCGCGTGAACGGGGTGCAACTAATACCCGGGGGAGTTGAAGCAGGCAGGCGACCTTCCCCCTGTTTGTCTTGCATCGCGCGGGGCTTGCCATGCCCCCGTCGTTACCTTCGGGGCGGTGGGCTCTTACCCCACCTTTTCACCCTTACCCGGAAGCCGGGCGGTTTGTTTTCTGCGGCGCTTTCCGTCGTGTCGGGATTGACCCGACACTCCCTCGCTTTCGCGAGGCGCGTTGCCTTGTGATGTCCGGACTTTCCTCTACGACGGCACGGAGCCGGAGCTCCCGTCGCAGCGACCACCCGAACCCGAACGGCACAGGGGAGATGCTACCACAAGTGAGAGAAAAAACAAGGATAAACCACCGGGGCAAACGCATTTGGCAATGCGTTTGCCCTATGTACGAGGTACGATGTACGATGTACGATTTGGGGAGTTCGCGCGCCGTGCGGCGCGAGGGTGGCGAAGCAGGTGCGATGGAGGAATGAAGGAGCAACCATCGGGCGTAGTTAGAAAGCGGCGGAGGCGGTGGCGGCTAACGCCGCCTATGTACGAAGTCAACCATAATTAAGGGGGGAAGTAAAATTTTTTTTGTGCGGTGGTGAGAATACTGCTG
>CANQSS010000112.1 GCA_947626545.1 uncultured Akkermansia sp.
TTATGATGTCTTGCAAGAGTTTGGTCATGTTTTTTTCGGTCATTGTTTTATTGCTTTATTCTAGTTCTGTGAAAAAAATCAACACTGTGGTAGGACAGAGCCAAAACTTATCTCGAGAAAACGAGATAGGGTCGAAGTAGCGGTATAGCAAAATAAATCCATAAAGACCTGAATGACAAATAAAAGGAAAGGGAAGATGGAAATAGCAGGATTATTTACTCTGTACTTAAGCTATAAGTTACTCTATGCTTAATTTGTGATCTGGGGAGCATGAAAAAACAGCCATGACAACATACGATAAGTAATCAGAATTTGAGGAAGCATTGCTCAGATTTTTTCGAATCATCAACGTATGCAGGGGCTTCTTTAGATCCATCATCATGGAGCGCCTTTGGAGAACACACAAGCAGGAGTTCTTCCTGCAGCGTGATCCCCAGGAACCTAGAAGAGGCTATGGGGATGACGGCGGAATGGTTGGAATATTACAACAAAGAACGGCCTCACTCGGCGTTGGGTTACCGGAGTTCTGAGATGTACCGGGAATCTGCCAAGTCCCGGATGGCGGCGAATTTTTTGCGCGATTTTTCCGCTCCGGAGCAGCTCGCGGCGACTACGCTACAAAATCGTGAAAAAAATTGATTGACATCCTAGGTTACCGTGCGATATAAGAAAGCTACACGTCGGATGTACACAAAAAGTGAGGCTTAAATGAGCTTCCCAAGTGTCGAAAAGTGGTCGCTAGTTTATCGAACTACTCATTTATGGGAGTTTTCTAATCTCCGAAACAAATATTTAATAATAAAGATATATAAATTATGTCAGAAGTGGAACAAATATGGAAAAAGAGACTACATAATCCTCTATTCAATACATCTTACCCACTGCACCCAACCGATTGGAAAAAGTACAGAATTGCAGGAGAATTACCTTTTACTGACTCATGCTGTGCTTTTTATGTACATATCCCTTTTTGTGCTCAATTGTGTTCTTTTTGTGAATATACCAGAAAGCGTATCCCGGAGGAAGGGGAGCAAATCAAATATTTGTACACTTTAGACAAAGATATTAAGGCATTTATTTCCAAACATAATGACCACCAACAACTATACGGTTTTGATGTGGGGGGAGGGACGCCCATGGCACTGTCCGATCATGTTTTTACCCTTCTGATGAATTTGTTCGCACGCACAAAGGAGAGATTCCGATTGTGTGACGATTTTGAGCCTAGCATAGAGGGTACGTTTCAATCTGTAACTGAACACAAACTCAAGGAAATAGTTCATAGCGGGATTCGGCGTATTTCATTGGGTCTCCAAACTTCAGATAGAGCCGTTTTGCGTTCATACAAACGAAATGATGTAGCCATTGAAACGATGAAAGAGAAAATGGAATTCATTCGTTCGTGTGGAGTGGAGAAAATTAATTTAGATTTAATGTATGGGCTGAATGGTCAATCTGAGGGTAGCATAGATTTTGATTTATCTACTATAGCAACTTTAAGCCCTGACCAGGTAACTTTGTATGAGTTACGTACGAATATGCTCAGACAGAAACCGCGAGTCTCACTCGATAAGAATTTTTTCTCATATTCTCGTTACTACGAGAAATTAATTGAACTAGGATACTTTTCCCAATTTGGGCAGAATACATTTTCCAAATATAAGGAGGATCTCGGATGTTCGTCATACCTGAGACATCGCATGCTTTCAGCAAGTTCCTACAAAGGATTTGGTATAGCTGCCCAGAGCATGAGCTCCATGGGAATCAGTTACAATTTCGGGAAGAATTCTGATAATTTTTCCTTAGATGAGGTCTCCTACGAAAAGGGAGAAACTTATTTATTGCCTCCGAAAGAATTAGCAGCAAAATACATTTCAATTGCCGCCTACTGTGGATCTTTTTCTCTTTCCCGTTTGTCTGAGATTTTGGGATGCGATGCTGAAGAATATTTTTATCATCAAATTCGGTTCGTACTCAACCGTCATCTTATGGAGCAAAGGGGTGACAAACTTTGTATTACTCGTGAAGGATTCCGTTATTACGGAGCGACATTTTCTCTATTTTCTTCTCCTCTTCCATGACTAATTTCTTCCTAAATTGCTTGACTCATGGAGAGAACTATGCGGTTGCGTGCAGCGGTGTTGGCGTGCGTGAAGTGAAGCAGCGCTCCCGGTGACTTTATTTTTGAGGCAATACGACGAAAAAAAGGTAAAAAAAATTTGAAATCGGGCTTGTCAAGTCGAAAAAAACGTGATAATTTACGCGCGCCGTCACATCAGATGTGACTTTCCGCTCATTTATCAAAACCGCAAACGAACCATACGATCATGAAATGCTCGATAGGACATATGACGTGCAGGGGTTGGCGGTTTATTGGCTAAACCGGACTCTCTAAGGAAACCGGTTTGACCGGCGCTTTGAGATCCGCCTCTGCATTACCTCGCTTCTCCTCCTTTCCGGTATGCAGCTCTCTCTGTTCTTGAGCGCTCATCTGTCAAACAATCAAACATTATCTAACAGTCATGTCACAATACATCAAAGACGACAACATCATTCGTGTTTCAGAGTCAAGTACGCTCTCTGTCACGGATCGGCTTCCTGTGGGTACTTACGTGCTGGATTTCGACAAACGAGCCGAGCAATTTTTCCTCAAGCGTATCGATGATTTCCACCCGGGATCGAAGGTCTATGGTGATTACGGCGCCACGGTGGAGCGTATCATTCAAACATTCATGGACCGCAAGGGTAAAAATCTTGGCGTGCTGCTTTCCGGGATCAAGGGAAGCGGAAAGACTCTCACGGGGAAAATGATTTCCGTGCGTTTGGCCAGGGAATTCGGTTTCGCCACGATTATCATCAACAAGGGATTTAATACCTCGGAACTTGCAGCTTTCCTGCACAGTGTTGACGTGCCTTGCATGATCCTTTTTGATGAGTTTGACAAGGTTTATTCATACAGAGATGATCAAGCAGCCTCGCAGAGTGGCTTGCTGGATATTCTCGACGGGGTGTTTGAGTCACGCAAGCTCTTTGTCATGAGTTGTAATGACACATCCTATATCAATCCCTATGTGTTCAGCCGTCCGGGACGTATTTTTTACCACTTCCGCTATGGCACGTTGTCTCGCAAGATTGTCAACCAGTACTGCGATGATAATCTCGTCTATCCGGAGCTTAAGGAGGAGATCCTTCAACTCTGCACTTTCGTGCGTGGTATGACCTTTGATATACTCAAGGCCATCGTGGAAGAGGCTAACCGCTACAAGGAATCCCCCAAGCAATTCATCGAATTTCTCAACGTGAACTACGGTCTTGCCGGGACTTACGATATCCAGGTGTCAATCCCCGGCGGAAAGCCTTTGGCCCTGATCAAGAAGCAGTACTTCGACTTCGGGGATCGCGGCTTCGGCATCAGTCTCCCCGTCTCAGACGCTACGATGGCACTCACCAAGCTCCCCGATTCCTTCTTCCACTACGACGAAGATGATGAGGAGGTGTATGGCTTTTACCGTCCGGAGTCTTCTGATCTCCGCGCGGTCAATCCTGACGGTTCTGTGGAGCTGGTTATCCTCGGTGGCGCCTTGAATGCCTTTTTACGGCGCAGTACTTTCTCTGAACTCAATTACCAACAACTTACCTCTAAATTATAAAATGAACGATAGTCTAAAAAACTCAGGTGACCATCTCATTCACCTCACTGAAGAAGTAGAGAAGATTGAATCCAACCCTGATCTTTTTCACGGGGTGCTTACCCTGTACTCTCGCGAAATATTGCCGGCGTTGAGAAAGTGTGGGTTTCGACGGATCATGCCTCTTGCACGGGAAAAAGCTCCGAAAGGTCCGCATTATACGGCCTTTTGTGATGGACGGCCATGCTGCCTCTGCTTTCATTCGATCGTCTCTGACACTATCTCGCTGGATGCGCTTACGAGTGAGCAATGCGAGGCATGTAACGATTTGTTTCCTGAGCACGATGTTTATTACTCAGCCCTTCTGGAGGGTTCCGACGGACTTTACCTTTTTTCTCCGACTCTTGTCAAAAGCGCAGATGGTTGGCTGACGAATGATGCTTACATCGAGCAGTTCCTGCCGTTGGGAATGAGCAAATTCCGTACACGGTTTCGATTCCTCCTGGGAGGATGCGAGGATTTCAAGCTGTTCCACATGGTCGTTCCGTACGCGGTTACCAGAGGAGAACTACTTTCCATTCGCATCAACGGTATAGGGTCTAAGGTTCGGGAAGAGCCCTATCTCCTTTTCTCATGCAGGGGATTGCCCCATCTACTCATTCTCTCAAAGATTGTCGATAAGGAGAGGAAACGTTGCGAATGCGCAGGTATGTTCTTCTACTATGAACATGATGAGCGCTTGGAGTTAGAGCTGATTCGTCGCGTCGGAGATAATCCGGAGAGTGGGGTCATCCAACTTATGGAGGAGCACGGCGCCACATTCTACGCCGAATGCGTGGAGGCCGCAGCTTTGCCGTCTGCCCTACGAATGCCGCTGCGCTATACGTGGAGTCTGTCGATGGTAGCTGAGTATATTTCTCCTCTGGAACGCGAGTTCTCCGTCTCATCGGGGCCCCTTGTCGAGGATGCGAAAAATGAATATCGCGAGAAGCACGGTGAGGAGCCTCCACAGGATTTTTCCATCAATGTGTCTATGGATCACATGCGCCATTTTTCCCAGGACGATGAAAGCACGATGGCTGACGGCGTTGGAAAGATCACGGCATTGGAGGAAAAGACGTTGTTTTATCGTCCTTTCACCGTCGCTACGCTCAATTTCCGGGTCTCCGGCAAATTCGCTGAGACAGACTATGAAGGGATAAGAGAAAAAATCGGCACTTCAGCCTTGCATTC
>CANQSS010000113.1 GCA_947626545.1 uncultured Akkermansia sp.
TGAAAATGCTATGCTCTTGGGTGACCGTTTATTTTGAGGCATCGGACTTCGGTGACTTTTTCTTTTGAGGCATTACGTTGTGATCACACGTGCCCCAATAAAATCTTCTCTGGACTCATTCAACCCATTCCTCATGCGCTTCCCATGGATGAAGAAGGTAAGCCAACAAAAAGTTTAAACCATTGATGATTGAGCAAAGCCGTGAACCCAGCACGGTCTCACACAGGAGGTTTTCCCGCGCAACGCGCGCGAATTCGGCAATCGTACATCGTCCATCGTACATAGACAGACCCCGTCTGCCCCCTGCCTTCCCGCCGCTTTGTAACCACCCCCGATCGTCGCTTCACGATTCTGTCCCCTCGCCTGCTTCGCCACACTCGCGCGTAATGCGCGAGAACTTCCAAATCGCACATCGTAAATCGTACATCGTACATCCTATTTACCCATAGGTCTCGATGAGGTAGCGGATGAAGGAGGGATCATCAAAGTTGACGTTACCGGTATCCTTTTCGTTGAGTTGGGCGAGTTCATTCATTTCCTGTTCACTGAGGGAGAAATCGAAGATATCCGCGTTTTCACGCATACGCTGCGGATGAGTTGTCTTGGGGATGATGATAAAACCGCGCTGCAGCAGGAAACGCAGAGCTACTTGGGCAGGGGATTTGCCGTGCCTGTCGCCGATAGAAGCCAGAGCCGGGTGGGAGAAAAGGCCATTGCGCCCCTGCCCTAGCGGGCTCCATGCCATGAGTTTGGTGTCAAAGTCGCTCATGACTGACTCCATGCTACGCTGTTGACTGAACACATGGGCTTCCAACTGATTGACCGCCGGAGGCACTTCCACATGCAGCGCCAAATCCACAAAACGTCCAATTTGAAAGTTCGATACTCCGATGGCGCGTACCTTCCCTGCGACTAGCGCCTTTTCCATCGCACGGTAAGTGCCGTAGTAATCTCCGTATGCTTGATGGATGAGCAGCAAGTCGATGTAATCCGTACGCAACTTACGCAGTGACTCGTCGATGGATGCCGCCGCCCTCTCCTCTCCAGCATTGGAAATCCACACCTTCGTCGTCAAGAAGATTTGTTCACGGGGCACGCCGCTTTCCTGCACTGCGGCACCCACGCCCTCCTCATTGAAATACGCTTGCGCTGTGTCAATCATGCGGTACCCTGCGGCAATTGCCTCCAGCACGCAGTTCTTGCATTCGTCCGGCCTCACTTGGAATACACCGTACCCTAGCTGCGGTATCTCCGCCCCATTGTTCAAGGTTATCGTGTTCATGCCCCACATCTTACCACCTCAAGAAGCTTGAACTCAACAAAATTTTCCAACCTTCGCTGAATCAAAAAACTGCTAAAGTGGGACGGATGTGTTTGCCGTGCCCTCTCACCTCTTTCTGTCATATTGTTGCATTTGTTCTTGCAATTCATAGATTCAGGGTGTTAGATTGATTGCGTCCAGTCATGAAGACGCGCAGTGCTAAAAGTGTATATTTTTGTCTTCTCATAGCGGCATGCTGTCTATTGGGAAACTCTCCGGCTCAGGAAAATAGCGGTGCTGAATCTCCGCAACAGCCTGAATCCAACCACGAAAATATCTCAGCAGACGAGACAGAGAGAGTGCGCTCTATGATGCGCTCCGTCGTGCGAGTGCTAGCCGCTACTAGCGAAGGCATCAAGACCGGGACCGGTTTCTTCGTCGGAAATCGTGGGGAACTTATCACCAACGCTCATGTGGTGTCGGGCGCTAATGATGTCGCGGTTTTCGTGACCTCGCCGGATGGAAAGTCTGCGAAGCTGTGCAAGGCTCACCCGGTGCGGATGGATGTAGAAAATGATCTGTTCCTTGTGCAAGTAGATGGAAATGACCTGCCGCCCTCACTTCCTCTTTCACGAGAGGCGGGTCAAGTACTAGATGACGTGATAGCCATTGGCTTTCCCGGATCCTTGGATGTGGCCATTTCTGATTCTTCAAAAATTGTGGGTGGATACACCGACTCCGCCGACGTACTGGAGAATTTGGTGCCAAACATCACCAAAGGAGCCGTGACAAAGGTGACCGACCAGAGGATAACTCATGACGCGAAGATATCAAAGGGAAACAGTGGCGGCCCGCTTGTGAATACACACACGGACGAGGTGATAGGGGTGAACGTAGCAGGTATTGTGGATTCCATGTCCACGTTCTACCTCGCCGTTCCCGTTAAGCATGTGCACAACCTATTATCACGCAAGGATAACATCGTCGATTCGATCGAGTGGAAAGCTGTGAAAACGGCAATGGACGAGGAAGTGATACAAAACAGGAGCGGTTTTGCTGATCCGAGCATGAATAATATGCCAACGGCGCAAATGCAGGTGAGGACATGGATGGTGCATAATGCGTTGGATAAGTTCGAGACGGGAGCAGTGATAAACGAGAAGATGCTGGAAACCATCAAGAGGGAATTGCGTTGGCGTGAGGGCGATTCGATTATCCTGAAAATTACGAGGGGTAGCAAGACGTGGCAGATACCTGTGGAGGGTGTAACCAAGGGTGAGGGAAATACAATATTCTTGAGTGTGAAAGATGTTGTGCGGTTGAGAGGGGTACGCGACAGGGAAATTCCAACGGCAGGAATGGACGCAATCACCTTTGGCATCATAAGGAAGGAGCATAAAAAAAGCAAGAAATGAACTATAGGGTTGTTGGAGAGGGGAATTGTAATTAGGCTGAAAAACCAACGCACCCTCCCCATCGCCGGGGTTGCATTTGCGGCGCGCTCACTTCCCCCCAAAAAATTGTACATTGACTCACTGGCACCACACTGCCGGTGAGCCCTTCGGGCAGCGCATCCGCGCTGTCCATACGCACTTACCGCCCGCTGCGCGTGCGCCCTCATCGGGGCCATCGTGCGTGTTGTAAATTGTAAATGGTCAGGCTCCGCCTTCCCGCTCCTTTGTAACTACGTCCGATCGTCGCCTTCACGATTTACCTCCCGATTTGGCTTCGCGCGCCCGCGCCGCAGGCGCGCGAATTTCCCAAATCGTAAATCGTAAATCGTAAATGAATTGCGTGTTGGGATCGCTTTTTCTTGGGACGGATGTGATCTCCAACCTCCCTCCTTAAAATCGGGCTTGACATTCAGCAGCGTATCTACTAGTCTGTCTCCGGACGGGGGATGCTGCGCGATGGGATAGCCTGTCCCTAACGTGCGGCTGCGCGTCTTTCTTTTGTATAACCCCAGGAGCGACGAGCTCGTAAAAACGCAGTCGCTTTGGCCTCACCTCATCCTTGCAACGTATCGCCGCAGACCTCTTCCTCATCTTTCCCCACGCAATTTTAGTGCGCCCAATGTGTTCTTTTGGTGAAGTTCACCTTTTTATTTATGTGAACATCCTTCGCTATTCTTAAGCTGAGATGCTGTCATCGCGCCGTGTTGCAGGAGGAGACTTATGACTTTTTCGTACCCTGCTCCGGGTGTGTTGCATCGCCGTGCTACATCGAGAGGAGTCTCGCCATATTGATTGAGGAAATTTGGGGAAATACTAGCTTGAAGAAGAACAAGCAGAGCTTCTTCACAACCGTTTGCCGCAGCTACATTCACGAGGTTCTCGCGCTCACGCAAATTTCCGGTGTACCTTTTCATAAGCATTCGAATGATCTCGGGATTGTCACTTTCAATGGAGTGGTAGAGCGCATCGTCTCCATCGCTATCATGTAGAGTTGGGTCTGCCCCGCGATCAAGCAATTCTTTCACCATAGCCAGCCTTCCGAATCGCGCTGCCTTCATGAGCGCCGTCACTGTGCATCGCGAATCGCTGAGTGCATTCACATCGGCTCCCTCCTCCAATGCATTCATCAATTTTTCGGTGTCATCTTCGTCGATTGCTGTCAGCAAGCATTCATCCGGTGTATCTTCCTGTGTATCAGCTGGTTCCATGTAATAGCCACTGATAGCCCCGTGCTTACGGAGCAGATAGATTGTCCTCTCTCCCATCTTCGATGGTGATGCCTCGACGTCATCATAAGCTATGTCGAGGGCCGTATCCTGCTCCTCTATACCTCTTAAGTTTAAAGGAGCCCCATATTTCAAGAGAACCTCCGTTCGTTCCGGCTCCGGTGAATTAAAAGCGGCAAAATGCAATGCAGAATAGTTATTCTCATCAACTGCGTTTACATCCGCACCCTTTTCAAGAAGCCAACGCATCATAGAAATGGACGAGAATTGCGTTGCGGCTAAAAGGGGAGTCATCATTTCACCGTCACGAGCCTCCAAATCGGCCCCGGCACGCAACAATTCCTCTCCGATTTCAATCCATTTCGCGCTTTCGCTTTCGACCGACACATCCGCTTGTGCAACGCGAAGCAGAGGAGTCATCATGTCTTCATCCCTCGCATCTACGTGGGCTCCTTGCCTCAAGGCTTCTCGTACCTCCTTCACATTCCCCGCAGATACAGCACGAAATAATTCACGATCTAAGGTGTCCATACGCTTCCTTTTATCATAAAAATGTTCGACCTAACAAGCCTCTCATTCAAAATGATTCGTCTCAAATTCAAAACCCTTTGAAGCGTTTCTAGGCAGTGAGAAACTTGATCACTTCGTCAACGTGACCCTTCACCTTCACTTTGCGCCATTCTTTGACGATGTTCAGGTGCTCGTCCAACACAAAGGTTGAACGTTCGATGCCCATGTATTT
>CANQSS010000114.1 GCA_947626545.1 uncultured Akkermansia sp.
GTTTCAACTCACGCCTCCGTGAGGAGGCGACAGGGGGATTGTACAGCAACTTAGAGTAAAAGTGAAGGAACTTTTTTTCGCGAAATGGGGTATTCACGAGTCTATTTCGTGTATGAGAAATAAAAAAAGCATTCCTCACCTGTATGTAGCATTTCTCGAGTTTTACTGGACAACTGTATTTTACACACTGAATATAAACAATTTCAATGTAAACACACAAATCTGTCAATCTTCATGACATGGGAAAGGTCACAGCAGCGCGAACCCCGCAGTATTACCATGACTTCACCACGTTCGCGGCGAAAGCGAAAACTATCCTCTCATAGGATGAGAGGAGACTCTACGTCTATACCACGCTCCACACCTAAATGCACGACTTTTTCACGTCCTCTTTTACCCAAGGGATAAAAACGTAAACTATCCTGCTCGGGATCAATGATACCGGAGAGTTCACTTTTGACACGAACGAAGGTAACATAATCAAGCACGCACTCGAAAACGGAGTTTTGCACCCGCACGCCGTAATCTTCACACACCTTAGCGACACGTCTCAAACGGCGGCGACCAGCTTGGCTTTCCGTAGATACATCGTAACTGATGAGGTAGAGCATAATCTATTTCCACAGTATGGGGGGATAGGCGTCCAAAGCACCACGGATATGCTGAGCAAGAAGGCGAGCCTGTATGTGAGGGAGCATACCGATAGTTACCTTTTCTTGAAGATAGGGATGCATCATTTCGTCCTTCTTACGTTCTTGCCATGATGTGAGGACAAGTTTACGTGCCTCATCTGTCAGACGCACAAATCCGCCTTCCTCGTGAATAAAATCACGTGCAGAGAGTTGTTTGCGGTTGAGAAGTGTGAGTACAGTGCGGTCTGCAAGCGGGGCGCGGAATTCCTCCATGAGATCCAAGGCTAACCCTGGACGTCCGGGGCGATCTTTATGATAAAGGCCCACAGCATGGTCTAATCCAACTGCCTCTAATGCAGATTTGCAATCAGCAGCCAGAAGCGTGTATGCAAAGGAAAGCAAGGAATTGACAGGATCTCGCGGAGGACGGCGATTGCGCGATTGGAAACTCCATTCATCGGAAAGGAGGAAGTGCGGGAAAGCAGAAAAATAGCACTCTGCAGCTGCACCTTCGATGCCTAAGAGCTGTTCTGCGGTAGTCGCCCGTCGTGCCTGACGCACATAGCTTGCCAAAGTGTTGCCGTATTCCTGTAAAACTATAGCTCTTTCGTTGTAATCCCTGCACACACGCTGCAACACAGTACGTGCGTTCAGTATTTTAGCAGCTACCATTTCGCGGGAGATAAGTATCGAAGCATACGGATCGTCCGCCAAACGGTATTGAGCCCGGCGCAGCAGGACATTGCCCGGTGAGTAACCGGAAATGCGGCAGAGGAAGCGTCCGTGCGGCGAACAGAAGGACAGATGTACACCGCATTCAGCGCAGTGTGCCATGAGCTGAGGCGTCGCCATGATATTCCACCCAAACGTTTGAATAGCCTCCAAATTGACTAGGGGAATACGCACGGCGCTACGGCCTGGCATCCGCACGGATACAGTCTCGCCATCAAGCGCAAGCCACGTATCCTCGGTTGTAATGTAGAGTGTGTTAAGATGTTTTCTCATGGACTATTGAGTAAGGCAGTGAATCCAGCTTCGTTGTACGCTACCACACTTCGCCGACGCGTGGCGGGCAAGCAAACATCCACCAACGAACAGGCATCGCAGCCATCGCAGCGTTCCGCCGTTGGCAATTCGCCACTTTCAAGGAGATTGCGCGTCTCGGCGATCACCTGCTCCGTCGTGGAACGCAACTCAGAGGAGAGTTGCACCCTGTGCCTTTTCCGTGTGCCACGATAATAGAGAAAAGCCTCTTCCACGCGCACGTCGTGCATCTCTTCCAGACATAACGCCTGCGCACAGAGTTGCACCTCGTCCGCCGGGTGCAACTTCGGGCGACCGTGCTTGTATTCTACGGGGGTTATGCGTCGGGGTTCCTCCACCGTGTACTCTACGGCATCCGCCACACCCCATATGCCCAAACGCTTGTTGACCAAGTGCAGCGAACGAATCGTACGCACGCCGTCCCGCAATGTGTTTTCCCCGGAATCGACGCGCGCATGCTCCATGCTCCCGAATGTGGTGAGAGCGTTCTCTGCCCACACACGTTCGATATGGATGAGCGCGCACTGCCGCGGGCAGTACACGTAATGCTGCAACGCCGAGATGGGTATCTCCGTGTCCGGCATTTGACAGCTTAAAGCTCTTCGACAGTTACTCCCGACGGGAGTTGCTCCTTTGCAAGCTGTACATCGTAATCTGCGTAATTGCGAGGTACTTCTACTCCCGGCTTTTTGGTGACCTTTAACAGTTCGTATAGTTTGTGCGACGGAGAGGAGCCTAACTCACTGTCGTGATGGAAGAGGATGACTTTACGCATTACCATGGATCCGGCCGGACGCGCCGCCGAAGCATCGAACTCGAACATGTGCACCAGCGCTTCCTTGAAGAGTTCAAGATCGTTCTCATCGAAGCCTGTACCTTTTTCATTCCCATCCTTATCCTTGCAACTGGCTAAGAAAGGATTAATCGTTCCTTTTGCCATGTACAAGCCATACGGCACAGTGTACTTGCGCCCCATTGTGCGTTCTTTTTCAGCTTTCTTCACCTCTGTTACAGCGCACCGTGTAATGGTATGCTCTAATTGGGTAATTGGGTCTATAGAGCGGGAAAAAGATAGCTGGATGGGGCCACGAACCTGTCCACAATTTACACCTGTGGTCATTACAGCACCAAAAGCACGTATGTCGTAAAAGTTTTGACACATCCACGAACGTGCTTCATCAACGGTCGGAGTCTTTCCTTGAGAACTAAGCGCTTTATATGCCTTATTATGTTGCAAATTAAGCACAGCCTTTTCCTTTACATAGATATCGTAGCCTACTTGTTCTTGCTTCACAAGCTGCACATAGTTACGAATCTTACGCTTCAGGCACACGTCCGTGACAATACCATGCCCTGTTTCCGGATCGATGCGTGGCATATTACCGCCATCAGGATCACCATTAGGGTTAGCATCAGTTGCATCAAATAGCAGGATGAAATCAATTTTTTTCATTGTCGGTATCAGTTGGGGTTGATTTTTTTTGTTGGTATAGAGCTTGAGTTTGATGGTAGCAGCCAAGGGCAAAAAGTCCTTGTTGCTCCGTATTCAGATGAGCGGGGAAAGCATTGATCTTGTCGCATATGCTTTGCTCAAGTTTATCGTACCTCATACGGATAGGAACCTCGAGATTGCTCAAATGGTGCTTGTGCAAGCGCAGAAGGCGTGGAAAGACACTGCCGGGTGATGCGGAAGCACTCCCGTAGTACGCATCCTGGATGGTACGATTGAGATCAGGGGCTACATCCTTTTGCGTCTTTACCAAAACAGCAAAGAGGCGTCCGAGGAGGTACCCAGGTTGGGTGTTGTTTTCGTCTAGCATAGGTTGTAGATTGTGTGAAGTTTTCTTGCGGGTGAGCCAAGCTTTAAGAAAAGCGCAACGTACATAATTGACATAACCGTCTATACGCATCCGTCGCATGATACTTGTAGCAATACTATCCGGGTACGGCAGACCTGTGAGGATGGAACGCATTAAAGCACCTGCGGCAAGCGGAGCAATTTCTTTCGCCTCGCGCGCAGTTTCGCACAGAATCATATAGGGAGTGATAACTTCCGGATCATTGAATTTCGGGCGTCTCACCAGTTGCAAGGCGGCAAAATGGGAAGTCAGGTGTTCCACCCACTCTGCCAAGGTGGATTCGTAAAAAAACCGGATGGAGAGACGGGATGAATTTGGTGACAGTCCAAGGATGAAAAAACGTGTGTTTTGCCACTCATTGATTTCCTCATCTGTACCGGGCATCTTTCCGCCTGCAACTTTTTTGAGCCACTCACGAACTGACTGAACAAGCGCAGAATCCTGCGCGCGATTAGCAAAGCGCGAGGGATCCATCCCTGCTGCCGCAAAGTAATTATACTTTTCAGCCTTTTCCTTCGGGGCATCCGTCCAGAAAACCACAGTTGCATCACCTATATGCGTTCTCTGCAAATCCTGGTTAAGTAGATAATTGAGGGCGCAGGCATATTCATGGGCAGCTTTTTCTGAAACCGGAGCATTTTCTCCGTCCTCTTTCCCATACGAGGTAAATGAGGAGCAGTTATAGGAAACAATTTTTGCTCCGGTAATTTGGGCATTGCTTACCCCTTTAATTGCCGGTTCATGTAACCTTGCTATGGGCGCAACCTTCCCCGTAATCAAACAAAAACCCTCCGCGCTGTCTTGAGATTTTCCTTGCCATTTTTGAGCGCCCTCGGTATTCCACCACTCTCGTATCTCTGACTCCTCATGGACATCTTTACCGCTTCCACGGAGGCGGAACACACCATTGCCTGCTGCGAAATCTTTAATATCCAGTCCATTTTCAGAGAAAACATCCTTACAACGCTCCGGATCCCACATTTCGAGGAAGCGACAAACGGCGCTGTAGGCTACTGAGTGGAGCTCTTTTTCATAGAC
>CANQSS010000115.1 GCA_947626545.1 uncultured Akkermansia sp.
ATTTGCCCAAAAATCGCCAAATCCTGCCATTATCATGCTTCCCGTCCATGAAATACATTTTCTTGGGACGGATGTGTCAAATGACAGGATGATTGTGAAAAAAGCTCGCTAAAAGAGAAAAAAACGCGTAGAATAGCGCGGACAACGAGCGTACACACAAAAAAGCCGCTATGATCACCAAAAAAATCACGATACTGAATAAACTTGGCATCCACGCCCGCCCGGCAGCGCAGTTTGTGCGGGTGGCGAGTCGATTCAAGTCCGACGTGACTGTAGAGAAGAATGAAGAGCGAGTGGATGGCAAAAGCATCATGGGCCTCATGATGTTGGCGGTGGGGTGTGGAGCAGAGATAACGGTGACGGCAGATGGCTCAGATGAGGCGGAAGCTTTGGCTGCGCTTGAGCAGCTCATTGCTGAGAAATTTGGTGAGAACTAATGAGCTTGAAGGCGCCTGACCGGGGCAGGTGAGGAGTCTGCCGGTTCAGAGGCGTGTTCCATGTATCTTCCCTCTCTCCACGATGTCCGAGGAAAAAGAACAACGGTTGACGGGATTGCCTGTTTCGCCCGGCATAGCGATGGGTATGCTGCGTGTGGAGGCGAGGGATTGCGCCGCGCCACCCATGTGGCCGATAGAATTAAAAGACATTCCTTCTGAGTGGGAGCGTTTTGAAGCGGCTCTCGTTCGCACCGAGGCTGAAATTGAAGAACTCAAACAGCGTGTGGAGCGTATTTCCGGCGCTTCCGAGGCAGCTATCTTTGATGCGCACCTGCTCTTTCTGCGCGACAGTACTGTACTCAGTCGGCTGAATAAAGAGCTGCCGGCTCGGCTTCAGAATATCGAGTCGGTATATTATGCCGTGGTGCAAAACTTCATGGAAGTGATGCGCGCGGTGGATGACCCATACTTGCGCTCGCGTGTGCTGGATATTCGCGATGTATTGCAGCGCGTTCTACGCAATCTGAAACCGTCATCTACCCCCACGCAAACCCATCCCGAGCCGTCTGGAAATAGCATCCTGGCCGCATATGAGCTGACCCCTGGGGATACGGCGGATTTGGACAAGAGTCGCGTGCTTGGCTTCGTCACGGAGACGGGTTCCACAATGTCGCATACCGCAATTTTGGCGCGCTCGCTCGGGTTGCCGGCGGTGGTGGCTGTGCCGCGTTTGGTGATGGATTCGCGCACCGGCAGTCCAGCAATTTTGGATGGCTATAATGGCATACTCATCCTCAATCCCTCTGCTGAGACGCAGAAACATTACAATGCTCTTCGCGCTGAGCGTGAAAAAGCCTACAGTGAGCTCGTACAGATGCGGGATTTACCGACCGATACGCTGGATGGACGGCATATTCGGCTTGCGGCAAATGTGGAGTTCGCTCATGAGTTCAAATCTATCCGCGAAAGCGGGGCAGAGGGCGTGGGCCTGTATCGCACGGAGTTTTTCTTACTGGGAGTCGATGCCCAAGGCATGCCTGATGAAGAAGCGCAGTACGAGCACTATCGCCGCTTGGTGGAAGCCTGTACTCCGCATGAGGTCATTTTCCGCACATTGGATGCCGGCGGCGATAAATTACCCTTTGAACCCAGTCCGGAAAAGGAAGATAACCCGGCATTGGGCTGGCGAGGCATCCGTGTCTCTCTCAGTCGCGAGAATATTTTCAAACAACAGTTGCGCGCTGTATTACGCGCTTCGGCGCATGGACGAGTGGGTATCATGTTCCCCATGGTTTCCGGCATCACAGAGGTTCGCGCTGCGCTCAAACTGATGGATGAGTGCAGAGAGGAATTGCGTCAGAGCAAAATCCCCTTTGATGAGAAGATGCGTGTGGGTATCATGATTGAGGTACCTGGCGCGGCCATGATGGCCGATGTGCTTGCCAAATATGTGGATTTTTTCTCCATTGGCACCAACGATCTTACTCAATATACCATCGCGGTAGATCGTGTGAATCACCGTGTCGCCTCCATCTTCCGAGTAACCCACCCGGGCGTCGTTCGGCTCATGGCGCGTACCATGCAGACGGGTATCCCGACTTCGATCTGCGGCGAAATGGGGGGCGATATCAGCTTGGTTCCATTGCTGGTTGGGCTTGGGGCCACAGAGATATCTGTCGGCACACACCTGCTACCCATCGTGCGTATTGCCATACGACATCTCAACTATGAGGAATGCCGCACTATGGCGCAACAAGCTTTGCAAGCAGAAGACAGCGCCACGATCCGCGAACTTTCGCATCGCTTGGCACTCAAATCATACCCGCAACTCTTTTAGCTTAGCCACGGGAAACAAGAAGCGACCGCACTTGAGAGGTGCGATCGCTGACGTTTTTACCATTCTTCGAACGGCGCAATCTTACTTGACTCGGTAATACTGATAATGCACGCGCTCATCGATTGCAAGTGCCTCGCGCGCCGCACGAATCGTCTGCGGCTCCGCCTCGAAGGCAAACAGCATGTACTGACCGCTCTTCATGTGGTTGGATTCGTAGGCGAACTCCCTACGCCCCACATTCGTGACTTCCGTTACGTTCGCTCCGGCCTCTTTGAGCTTCTCGCTTATGGCCGCCGTCAGCTCATCGAGCGTCTCAGCTCCCTTCATGTTTAGGACGATCAGTGCTTCGTACTTTCTCATAATTCGTAAGTTTGGAATGCGTCTCGCGCGTTGCGGTGACACAGTCTGCACCTTTTGCGCGCACTTTGCAAGCCTAAAATGTGCCAGTCCCCCGTTTTTTTCTTCATCCCCCACATTTGTCCCACATCCGTCCCAAGAAAATCTTCTCAGGGCTCATTCAACCCATTCCTCATGCATTTCATGGATAAAATACGGTGAAAAGAAATCTGCAAGCTGGCATCGCATATCTACGAATCATTCTAACTGATAACACGCAATGTTTTGGAAGTTTCTCCGCGCTCCTGCTCCGCATCCCCGCACCTTTCTAATTATGCCCGTGTACAGCTTCATCACATTTCGCTCGCATCTGCTCCGCCGAACTTGCGCGCAAGCGCGGGAACTTCTCAAATCGTAAATTGACTCACCGGCACCACCCTGCCGGTTCGCCCTCCGGGCAGCGCATCCGCGCTGTCCATACGCACTTACAGCCGTCGTGCGTGTTGACTCACCGCCGCCCCATCGGCATGGTTGCTTCGGAGTCGCCTCACGACTCCTCACCCCTGCGGGGCAAAAGCTACGCTTTTGGCCAAACTGGCTTACAGCCGTCGCCAGTTTTCGCCCCTGCGGGGCAGCGCCTTCGCGCTGTCCATACGCACTTACCGCCCGCTAACGCGTGCGCCCTCAACGGGGCCGTCGTGCGTGTTGTACCTCGTACATCGAAAATCGTACATGGGCGGCGTCAGCCGCCTCCGTCGTACCTCGTACATAGGCGGCGTCAGCCGCCACCGCCTTCGAGTGGTCATTTCGCTGCCATAAAGAAGGCGCCCGCCAAGAGGGTGCAGCTCCGGCGGGCGTCAAAAACCAAGTTAAAACACATGAACAAATTTTAACCCGGAGCCATTCAAGCAGAAAATGCAGCTAGAGTCAACACTTTTTTTGCTCCCGCACACCGGAGCTTCCGAAGAAGCACCGGGGCGGGAGCGGCGCACGCTACAACAGGTACCAGGCAAGGAGTGCGAGATAGACCAGTTGTTCCGCGTGCCATGGGTGCGCAAAGCACCACCAGCACGCAGCCTGCATGCGGCGGGTTACCTTGTTGTTCATGTTGTTTCTACTTGGTTTGCTCCCCTACTTGCACCGGGGAACAGGCGGATTGTACCACAATCCAACAAGAGAAGCAACCACGAAAGAGACGCCAAATTCCCGCGCACAGTCCCACCATATCCCTCCGCCAAATTCCCGCGCCAAAGGCGCGCTATAATCCAAATCGTAAATCGTAAATCGTAAATCGTACATAGGCAACCGCATTTTCTAATGCGGTTGCCCTAGGGTCACGTGAGGAAAAATTGCTCCTGAAAATGGAGAGAATCCGGGAAAAATGTCAGAAAGTTTGAAGAGATGGACAACAGGACAACCACACTTGAGAGAAGTTAATCGACAGAGCAAATTAACAAATCGTCCCCGTCCATAGACGTCGCCAGGCGCCACCGCCTCCCCCGCGCAACGCGCGCGAACTCGGCAATCATACATCAAAAAAGCCGCCCGCAGGATTTCTCCCACGGGCGGTTTACAACATGATTGAAAGGGATACTGACTCCCTACGGTTGAAAGCATACAACAAACGATCGAAATTGTCAACCTCTCCTTTCAGGGCGAACTCATTTGGCACACGTCGCGCGGAGAAATTGCAAAAAAACGCCCGCCGGTTATGGGCGGCAACCCCCGGCGGGCGAAATTCTTATTATGCAAGGATACGTTACATCCTCGGGGATATTAGAACATCGGACGGTGGAAATGTCAATACAAAAAATCAGCCCCGGAGCCTGCTGTGGATTGCAAAATTAAATGCAACAGGTTCTTGGCACAAAAAAGGGTGCCAAGAAGTTCAAAGTATGCTAGAGTAA
>CANQSS010000116.1 GCA_947626545.1 uncultured Akkermansia sp.
TGTCCCCGCTGCGTGATTCCTTGTAAACAAGTCCGTAGCCCTCCAGTTCTTTCAAACCGGTCGATATGTTCGATCGTGCTATCCCCAGCGCTTCACTCATCTCCTCCGCCGTCATCGCTTCTCCCACTACGTACAGCAATCCGTGAATCAACGCTGTACTCCTCCCTATCCCCCATCGCACGCCCATTTCTCCCCATCGGCGTACAAATTTTTCTTGCGCTTCACTGATTTCCATGAGTCAATTTTCTGAAATTTCAGAAAATTGTCAAGATCTATTTTGGTTCTTTCTAGAGCCTCGGACTAAGTAGAGTGTTCTGCTGGGTAGAATTTTTTGACGGCTTAGGGCTAACCATCAGATTCCCATGAAAAAATTCCCACGACCTTCCGTGAACGGATGAATTATCGGGGAATGCAAGATTTCATCAGTACTCGTTTTTTGAGATAGTCAAAGCTCCGGCGGAATGGCGGGCTGCGGCTGTATAGCGAATGCTGCTGATGAGTTCTCGATGAACGTCAGAGAGATCCTTTCTATTGCCGAGAACACGGATGATTTTCAGATAATTGTTTACCTGGTGCAAGGAGGTGGATTGCGAGGTATTGTGCAGGGTGTCGCAGAGTTTGACAAGAAGAGCATCCGATGAGAGGTGAGACAGCTTGTCGCGCATGTAGGGAACCTTGCCTTCGGAGGCGATGAGTTCTTCATCGTTCGTGAGGGAGCGGACGAGTTGAGCGACACGCTTGCCGAATTGGGACTCGAGTTGCTCAAAAGTGATGTGGCAGTCTTCTATCGTGTCGTGCAGGTAGGCGGCGATGACGAGCTCGGGGTCGGAGGAATGCTTGGCGACGAGTTGAGCGACGGCTTGAGGGTGGGTGAAGTAGGGCACCTTGCCGGGCCCCTTGCGGAATTGACGGGCATGGGCTTTTTCGGCAAAGGCAGCGGCTTGAGGGATGAGGGCCTTTAAATTTGCCGCGTTACTCGGGTTCTGTGGGAGGGAGGGGCTCATGCGAGGTTTTTCGACTCCATGGCACGGAGCATGTCAGCCTCCTGTTTGACGCGTACCTGTAGATCCGCGAGGGCGTTCATGTAGTATATGTAGGCGTCGTAGGGAGACGGGTAGGGAGTGAAGCCATTGCTCTTTTCCATGTAGTGGAAGTGATCGGCACTTTGGAGCTTGCGCCATACGTGGATCATGTCGCGGTCGCAACTGGCCTTTACCTGCTCCTCCAGATCATAAATTTTCTTGATGGCTTCCTGTTGCATCACATTGGCATTCCACTGAGATGTGGTGCCGAACGTTGAGCAGCTGATGGGCTGTGGGCAGTCGATAGTGCCAGTGGAGTGAAAACTGCGCACGGCCTCACCGGGTGTGACAAAATAATCTTCGTTGAACAAAACAGCCGGGATAAGCGTACGCCAGAACTCAAATACGCCCGTGGAATCAGGCTGGCGCTCGCCGAGGGTTTCGTAGTCCATGGAAAGACTCACCACTTGACCCCGCTGTTGGTGCAGCCAGCTGGCAAAGGTGTACGGAGAGAGCGGATACTCGGACCAAGCGGGATCCACGCGATTGATGGCAAGATCATTTGAGAGCCTCCGATTGCGCACGATGGTTTTTGTCGTGGCAATGAGTGGCGCACATTGCAAATCGTTGGTGTGGAGGTTGTTGATCATTTGCCGATTTCCATCGGCCATAATTCCCTCCATTCCCATGTCGTACGCTTGAGCGGCAATGGAGTTGGAGTAGAGCATACCTGTATTCCAAAGCACGGTGGGGCGTACATCAAAGAGACTTTCAATGAGGTCTACGTGCTCGGACACTTGCTCCGCAAACTCTCCGGGGGAATAAAGCGAAGCAAGTGATGCGTAATACGGCATAGCTAAAAACTCTACACAGCCGGTGTCTGCCAACTCTCGGAAGGAAGTGATGAGATCCGGACGATGGTGCTTTGCTTGCTCCAAGATGACGCCTGAGAGCGCGAGCGCAAAGCGAAAACGACCATCGGAAAGCTCAATGAGCTGCTTCATGAGGCGATTGGCCGGCATGTAGCAGCGCTCTGCCACTTGGCTGAGTACTTGCGCGTTCAGATTGTCATCCTCGTAGAACGCGTGCTCCCCTATTTTGAAAAAATCATACGCGATAAGTCGATTTGGCTGGTGCGCATGAAATGTGAGAGATATATTCATGGCCGTTGTTCGCGTTTAAGTTTTTTACCAGCCGAGGACGTGGTGGTACACGCGAACCATCTTATCGGCCGCTGTATCCCAGTTGGAGTTCTTGATATCCTGAGCGCTTTGTTCAGCTACCTTCTTGTACAGCTTTTCATCTGTCACAAGATCCACGATGTGCTTAGCCATCATGTTCACGTCCCAGAAGTCAGCCTTCAACGCGCCCTTCATCACTTCTGCCACGCCGCTTTGCTTGGAGATAACGGCCGGGATATTGAACTGGGCAGCTTCCAGTGCGGAAAGACCGAAGGGCTCAGACACCGAGGGCATACAATACACATCGGTAAGTGAGAGCAATTCGTTCACTTTTTTCTTGTCCAGGAAGCCGGTAAAGTGGAAGCGGTCGCCCACACCATGGAACGCGCCCGTTTCGATGAGCTGGCGCAACTTTTCACCGGTGCCGGCCATCACGAATCGTACATTCTGTGTCTGCTCCAGCACCTTTGCTGCAATTTGCAGGAAGAATTCGGGCCCTTTCTGCGCCGTTAGCCGCCCCAAGAAGAGAACCAGCTTTTCCGGAAATTTCTTCTTTGTACGGAAGACATGAACCGGGTCTGCTCCGTTGTGTACCGGGAAAATCTTGTTCGGGTTGATGCCGTAGTGTCCGGCAGCCACTGTGCCGGTGTACTTGGAGACAGGGATGACCGCATCCGCTTGCTCCATGCCGTACTTCTCAATATCGTAAATCCAACCGCGTGCATCGGCACCAGCGCGATCGAATTGCGAGGCGTGCAAATGTACTACCAGCGGCTTCCCTGTCACCTTTTTTACTTCCACGCCCGCGAGGTAGGTCATCCAGTCATGCGCGTGCACTAAATCAAAGTCGTAAGCACGTGCCATCACCGCACATATTTTTGAAAACTCAATGACCTTTCGAGCCAGGTCGCCGGAATATAAATCTTCGTGAGCAGTGAAAAGATCCAAGTCCGCCTTGTGTACCTTTGAGAATAGCAGCTTGCCTTCTCTTGTGAACGTGATTTGCCCGGGAGTTCCCTCTTCACTTGCGTAGGGCTGCAGGTCCACCGGAGCATTGCCCACAGCGGCAAAGCTTTCATACATGTACCCGCTCTCTAGCGTTTCCACTCGGCGGTACTTCAAATTATTAATGCCTACAAGGTCAAATCCATCGTATTTGTATCCCGGACTCGCTTTCGGCACAATGACGGATAAATCCACTTTCTTGGCGAGAGCTCTGGATATTCCCATGCAAGCTACCCCGAGCCCTCCGTTAATCAGCGGAGGAAATTCCCATCCCAGCTCGAGTACTTTGATTCTTCTCATGGTTCTTTTTGTTTTGCGCTGTCTTCCTCCTCCACGGGAGCTACGCGCGAATTTTAACGCTTCCCCCCATCCGATGTCCAGCGCAATGTGTGTCTGCATGCCAAGACACACCCGCGACCCAGCACAACTCATCCCGCGATGGAAGTATTACAACGCTGCCCTCCCGCGTAACCTCCGCCCTCTATTCAAGGGCACACCCCTCCCGCACGGCTTATACCCGCTCTTCGAATTTATGTCACACCATACGGAACCGCTACTAATCAGTTTTCCTGATTAGCTTTGCGGATGTCCTGCAGAGCTGAAATGAAATCATCCAGTATTTCAGCAGGCACCATGATGCGATCGCGGTTTGAACTCACCTTTTCGGTAATCCTTACCACTCGTCCTCTCGCGTTACTCTTTAGATCGATAAAGAAAGTCTTGCGATCGGCGATGATCTTCTCAGTGCATATAATATCGTCGTCCACGGCTGAGCTATGGTGGGGTTGTTCATTCACCATGCCCTTACCCTACATTTTTTATGCTCTATCGTCAAGCAAATTTCGTTATATCGAGGCAAGTTTTTTATTTTTTCTCTTTCGGCTTGCCGATTTAATTATTCCGGCGTGTGATTCGGTGTGGTTTTCCCCATGAGGGGGCAAGTCCTCTGCAATGGTGTTTGGAAACATCCTTTTGGTGGGAGTGAAAAGGTAGGTGGGCGCAGTTTCTCGCAGGCGAGGAGGCCGTGCATTCGGTTTAGCGAGGGGATGCATTTCTTTCAGTTTCTTTAACTTTGTTATAACGTCTTTTTTCAACTGCATGAAAAAAATTACACATAGGCAAAAAGGTCGCGGAGGCGCGTGGTGATGGGGAAAGGAGGGGGATGGGAAGGGGAAGATTGGGGGAGGGTGGAGCAAAAAAGTGAAAAAAAATTAGGAAATAGCTTGACGAATCGGGGAGAGAGGCGTATAGTGTGCCTCACCCCCTGCCGA
>CANQSS010000117.1 GCA_947626545.1 uncultured Akkermansia sp.
TCCGCTGGCTGGATGCGTGGGATATCTAGGATGAGAGAGCTTCCGTTGCCGGAGCCGGTCAAAGCATAGTGATCCCGTGTAAACTCCGCGTTCTCTCGCTGGGATCCGATCATATCGACGGCGGTGTCTTTCTCATCTGGAGGTGTCTGCGAAGGACCCAAATGATCAAGTACAACGCCAACGGTAACAAGTAGGATGCAAAAAAGAAAACTAATAAAAAGGGAACGCTGAATGAGCACAAGAGGAGGCTCAATACCACTGCAGGAAGCGCCGTACTGAGAATCGTGCATGCGACACGGTGCATACGCGAAGGCAGAAATGACCATATAACAAATGCGCAGGGCAATGCAATCATGTAGATGACTCCAAGTACCATTACCACATACAAGGAAAACCATGGACCGTAATCCAAAAAGATAAGATAAATGATTGCACACAACAAGAGGCACAACAGGTAAAACAGAAGGATATCGCCCAAATTTTTCCGGTTGGAATATGCCAGGGACGGCATCTGTTTATCTCCTGATTCCATGCGTCCAGTATAATAGCATCTCTTCCCCATCTGCAGCAAGCAAAACCTGCCATCCCATGTCGAGGCGGTAGGTTGAAAAAAAGCGTTGCGGATCAGCTTCAGCTGAACTTGGCGATGAGCGTCTTGCGCTGGCTTTCCAGCTTAGCCTGCCACCCGAAAGGAGTGAGCACCATGTTCTTGTTGAACTGCTCCTCGGAGTAATACCCGTGAGTCCGTCGAGGTCCAGCTCGCCGGAGTCGCACAGAAAAATGGCATTTCACGAGGCGACGAGTGAAACGATTTAATGTTGGGCCTTTTGAACTGAGGAGTCAAAGAGAACCTTGACGAGGGACTCGCTTTGGGGACTGCGAGGGTAACCTGAGGGGAGCAAGACGAGCTTGCCATCGAGGACGACGAGCGTACCGGAGGAATCATTTTGGCTAAACTTGGTGATGCGTGAACCCTGAGCTACTTGCCGGAATTTGCCGTTCTCGTCCTTTTGGTAGGCAGCCCAAGAATAATTTCTGCGGCATGTGCGGACGGCAACGAATGTATCATCATTCAGCCAGCGGAAGACATCGCGACTAGCCGTGTCGCATGGAGCGGATCTGGATATTTCGGCACGTACGGGGGGAGGAATACGGTAGGATTGTTGTTGGTCGGCGGTGTTCACAATGACCCAATCATCATCTTTTGTTACGGCGGGAAGTAAGTCGCAACGAGCTTCCGACGCGCACGCGACAAAACTACCTGAAATGAACAAGGAAGACGACTGGATGCGTGATATGCGTGATAGTTCTTGGTACGGCAGCAGGGGCGTTATCGTACGCCCCAATTGAAAGTAGACGCGGCGGTTGGGTGCCCAGTCACTCGAATCAGAAAAACGATAGGGTGGGTGCATTTCCTCGTTCGCGGTGCCCTCGACCGATAGTTCACGGGGAAATTTGGAACCTATGAAATTATCTTGCGGCTGATCTGTCACGGCAGATTTCAGGAGGACGAGCTCATGCTTCGTGGAATCAATTGCCCAGCAGGCTGTCTCAATCCAGCCGGGAGGACATGTCGTTTTCCCTTCTGTCGGAACAGGCTGCAAGGCGCCGTCCTTATACGCATAAATGGTCGAAGCGTTGGGGTATCCGCCCAATTCTTCGTCATGGGGGTCGTTTGCGATGAGCGAACCGTCCTCCGTACGACGAATGCCTGCGGTGTAAGTCTCGAGCATGAGAGTTGCAACATCGGTAGTTCTCGTGTGAGGATAAGGGTGAGTGTTATTAATACGGAAGACACGGACGTGTCTGTTACTACCGGTAGCAGTACAGACTGAAAAGACGATTTCGGGCACTCCATCTCCGGTCACGTCCCAAAGCTGAAGGGGAAGGTCGTCCGGTTTCTCTCGCAAGCTGCCAAAGCATGTGAAAATGCCGATGGGCAAGAGATGGATGGGCGCGTGCCTGTCTTCGGGAAAGCGTAGTGCAAGGAGCAAGGAGAACGTATCCTTGAGTTGGTAAAGTTCTACGGCACTTATCGAGGTGTCAACCTCGGCAGGCATAGCGACTTTGGCGACAAGTTCACCCTCCAGGGAACCCGTTTTTGGTTGATCAGCGGACGCTGCATTGGCGGAGTTGAGTGCGAGAAGGCAACTTAAGATTGCCGATAGTGTGGGATGCTTTTTCATAGATATGTCATGTGTGGTTGATTGTGTTCTTATCCTTTCAAAAAGGGTTTCTGTCATCTGTTGAATTTAATACGAAGGAATTTAATGCTGCGCCTCTTGAACCGAGGGGTCAAAGAGAACCTTGACGAGGGACTCGCTGTGGGGACTGTCAGGGTAACCTGAGGGAAGCAAGACGAGCTTGCCATCGAGAACGGCGAGCGTACCGGAGGAATCATTTTGGCTAAACTTGGTGATGCGTGAACCCTGAGCAACTTGCCGGAATTTTCCGTTCTCGTCCTTTTGGTAGGCAGCCCAAGAATAATCCGAGCGGCATGTGCGGACGGCAACGAACGTATCATCGTTCAACCAGCGAAAGACATCGCGATTAGCCGTGTCGCATGGAGCGGATCGGGATATTTCGGCACGTACGGGGGGAGGAATACGGTAGGATTGTTGTTGGTCGGCGGTGTTCACAATGACCCAGTCATCATTTTTTGTTACAGCGGGAAGTAAGTCGCAACGGACCTCTGACGCGCACGCGACAAAACTACCTGAAATGGGCAGGGAAGACGATCGGATGCGTGATAATTCTTGGTACGGCAGCAGGGGCGTTATCGTACGTCCCAATTGAAAGTAGATGCGGCGGGTGGGTCCCCAAGCACCCGAATCAGAAAAACGATAAGGTGGGTACACTTCCTCGTTCGCGGTGCCCTCTACCGATAGTTCGCGGGGAAATTTGGAACCTATGAAATTATCTCGCGGTTGATCTGTCACGGCAGATTTCAGGAGGACGAGCTCATGCGTCGTGGAATCAATTGCCCAGCAGGCTGTCTCAATCCAGCCGGGAGGACATGTCGTTTTCCCTTCTGTCGGAACAGGCTGCAAGGCGCCGTCCTTATACGCATAAATGGTCGAGGCGCAGGGGTATCCATCAAATTCTTCTACAAAGGGGTAGTTCATGATGAGCGAACCGTCCTCCGTGCGACGAATGCGTGAGGTGTTGGTCTCAAGTAAGAGAGTCGCAACATCGACAGGCTCCATGAGACAATAAGGGTGAGTGTCATTGATACGGAAGACACGGACACGTCTATTATTGCCGGTCACAATATAAACTGAAAAGATGATTTCGGGTACTCCGTCTCCGGTCACATCCCAAAGTTGGAGAGGGACGTCATCCGGCCTCTCTTGCAAGCCGCCACCGGATGAGAAAACGCCGATGGGCAAGAGATGAGTGGCAGCAGGGGGATCGTCTTTGCCTTCGGGAAAGCGTAGTGCAAGGAGCAAGGATTTCGTATCTTTGAGTTGGTAAAGTTCTACGGTACATATCGAGGTGTCAACCTCGGCAGGCATAGCGACTTTGGCGACAAGTTCGCCTCCAAGGGAACCCGTTTCTGGTTGATCAGCGGATGCTGCACTGGCGAAGTTGAGTGCGAGAAGGCAACTTAAGATTGCCGATAGTGTGGGATGCTTTTTCATAGATATGTCATGTGTGGTTGATTGTGTTCTTATCCTTTTTAAAAAGGGCTTGTCATTTGTTGCCTCCGAAAAGAGGATACTGGGGTACAGCAACAAAGGACCTTCTATACTCAGAATAAAACGATTTCTTCCAAGTTACAAGACAAATTTCCAGGGCAAACGCATTAGGAAATGCGTTTGCCTATGTACGATTTACGAGGTACGATGTACGATTTATTAATAATGTGCGCGTTGCGCAGATTTTTTCGGATCATTAATGCATGCTGAGATCCCTCTAGAGCCATCATCATGATGACCTCTTGTTGTCATGATTTTTGATGTGTATAAGCGACGATATCAGTCAATAAAGGCATTTCCTCTGTTGATTGACTTCCCTCAAATGCGTTTGCCTATGTACGATTTACGATGGACGATGTACGATTTGAATTATAGCGCGCCAGAGGCGCGGGAATTTGGCAGAGCAAGTGAGGATGGATAAAAGTGCAGCTTTTGCCCCGACAGGGGCGAACCGCCGATGGGGCGGCGGTGAGTCAATTTGAGGAATTTCCGCGCGAAGTGCGCGAGGTTGGCGCCTGGCGAAGTTTGTCTGTTTGTCATTTTTGTTGTTGCTTGTTGATAACGTGCGCGTTGCACAAGTTTTCCGAACTATTAATGTATGTGAGAATTTCTTGGGAGCCATCATCATGATGACCTCTTGGTGTCATGATTTTTGATACGTATAAACGATAATATCAGTCAATAAGAGAATTTTCGGGTCTCGGTCAATTTCGCTGAAGGCGCAGGAAAAAGATTTGGCGAGTTTTTAAGAATAGATAATTAATGTTACAAA
>CANQSS010000118.1 GCA_947626545.1 uncultured Akkermansia sp.
AATCTACCTCTCCTCACTCCTTCGCGCCGTGGGCTTCGAGGAGTTTGATGATGTTGATGATGTCGAAGTTCTTTTTCTTCTCCTTGGCAATTTGCAAGGCAGTCTTACCCTCCTTATTCTTGATGTTCGGATCCGCCCCGGCATCCAGAAGGGCTGCAGCGTCATCATAACTAGACTTTGCTACGGCTATCATGAGGGCGGTGTTGCCCTCGTTGTCCTGTGTGTTGATGTCGACGCCTCCTTGCATGAGAAGACGCACTTCGTCACCGTGTCGGATAAAGAAGCAAGGGAAGAGCGACGTTCTTCCCTTGGCATCGAGAACGCGCGCATCGGCGCCGGCACGAAGGAGCTGGGCAATCATTTCCGCATCCTTCGCGTAGAAAAGAGGGGGGTGCCCATCTCGGTTGATCGGCTTGTTCACGTCAACTCCTGCTTCAATAAAGGCGGGTAACACCTCATTAACCACCCATTTAAAGTTTGTAGAAGAAGCAAGGTTGGCGAGGAGAGAGTTGCCGTTTTCGTCAGTCTCATTCGGATTCTCGCCTGTTTTGAAAAATGCGCGAAGGGCTTCGGTGTTGAGGTCACTGTGGTCTTTTTTTGCCCACGCCATGAGCTCCGGTTTAAAACCGTGCTTCTTGAGGATTTGGATAATATCGACGTAGTCCTCGTAGAGTCTGGCGGATAGCGACCCCATTTTGAGATGATCGTCCATGAGGCGTTCCGTCATGTCTTGGGGGATGCGGGCGCCGAGTTTCAGCAGCGGCTCGATTTTCTCCGGATCCACGACCTGAAGTTCACCGGGATCGATTCCCTTTTCCTTGAGCAGCTTCACGACCTCCACCGCTCCTTTCTTCATGGCGAGACCCATGGCTGATACTGCTTCATCTTTCTCCCCGCATTTCACGGTCGGATCCACTCCGGCATCCAGCAGACGCTTAGCAATCTTGGGATTGCAAATGCCGTTGACCATGAGGGTGGTCCATCCGTTGGTCCTCTTGTTTTCACTTTTTGCCAGCGGGTCGGCGCCGGCGTCGAGCAGCATGAGAGCCAGCTTCTCTCGCCCGGCAGGGGATATCTCCGGACGCAGTTCCTGAGCGAGGATGTCCTTGGGCACGTCTGCCCCCGCTTTGAGCAACAGCTCCATCATGTGCAGGATGTCTGCCTCGCTTTTCTCACTGACGCGGTTAGCTTCACCGGCAAATGAACCCATTCCCCCGCAAGCGGCATAGTAAATGACGCCATTCCCTGCAGAATCCTTGGCGTGCACATCGGCCCCGGCGTCCAGCAATCGTTTCACGATCTCGGTGCGATGTGTAGCATTTTCCTCCCCATCCGCAGAATTGGCGGCTGCCATCAGCGGAGTCATGCCGTAGGGGGGCTCTTGATGGTCTTCTGTCTTTTTGCCCGGTGCGTTGGGGTTGGCTCCGTGGGCAAGGAGCTGTTGTACATCCGTGAGGTTCACACGGTCCGCTGCGTGGTGAAGAAGCGTTGCAGAGTTGCTATAGAGTAGATTCGCGCACGTTCCGGTTGCGGTCCAGGATGTATCCACTTTCACAGGCAATGTGTTCAGAGCATCAGCCTTGGCTCCGGCGTCAATGAGAGCGAGAACAAAGTCTGCGTTTGCGGTGAAGGTCATTGCAAAACGGGTGGACTTCTCCAAAATTTTGTCCGGGTCTTGAATGGTCGCTCCCGCCTTGAGGAGTGTTCGCAGCATGACCCCGTCGCCCTTGTTGGTGACTGCCTCCATGAGCTTTTCATTCTTGGCATCCAGACCGGCATCCAGAAGAGCTTGCAGCGTTTTCGCATCGGGGATGGAGGAAAATATATCTGAATTCTGGAGCAGAGCCGGATCCTGTTTCAGGAGTTTAAGCGCAGTTTCTTTTTGCTTCAGTTGAAGCGCGATCTTCATCTGAAGCACGGGATCGACCTTGTCCGTCTTTACCCCGAGCGCGCGGAGGAGTTGCAGCGGTTCTGTTTCCACGTCGGAGAGGTCCTCCGGGAAAGAGAACTTACGCGCCCCGATGCGGTAAAGCAAGGCCGATTCCGTGGGGTCCTCGAGACTGTAACCTATCTTCCGCCATTCCTTATAACTCATCTTCCATTCCATATTTTTCAGCTTGTTGATGTCCTCTGCCTTTGCCCCGCGCAGCGCAAAAACCCCATTCGCCCCTGAAGAATTCCCGTTCCCAATTTTGCCCGGAGTAATGCCCCGATATGTGTACATGTCCCGCGCTTCCTGGCGGCTCAGCGGTTGCTTTTCCTTCTCGAGCGCCGTCAGGAATTCGCGCATGTCCCCGTGAGCCACGCTGCCCGCCGTCTTGCCCTTCTTGCTCTTGATAGAGGCATCCGCGCCCTTCGCCACGAGCCAGCAGACGGCGAGGCGGTTGTTTGCGGCGGCAGCGTGCATGAGGGCGGTTTGTCCATGCTTGTCCGTGGTGTTCACATCGCCGCCCTTTTCGATCGCCTTGAGCTTTTGGAGCAGAGCGGCCGCCTTCTTCTGTTCTTTGCTGAGCTTGGCGTCCTTCGCCTGCTTCCCCGTGCCTGCCGGGAAGAGGAGTTCCACCCCCTGCTGCGGGACAGCTGCCGCGTCCTTTTCCTGACCGCTCGCCATGCCTAAGCCAATCAGCACGGCAGCGAGTAAATATACGATAAAACGCTTACATGAAGCTAATAACAAAACGGGGGGGGGTGACGGCGGATTTCATAGGGATGTTTTATGGGAAGTAATGTCAATCTACCATGCTTCGCCCAGCATAGCAAGAGAAATAACAGGTAACTAGACAAAATCTTCCACTCTTCATTCCTTCGCGCCGTGGGCTTCGAAAAACTTGCGAATTTTCTCCTTATCTGCCTGTGTCTTGGCTCTGGAATCCATCATTTGGCAGAGTGTTTCACCACGCTTATTTTTGATGTCGGTCTTGGCGCCGGCATCGAGAAGGGCGCCAAGCGAATTATAATCGATTGTGGCGCGAAATCTTCTAACGGCTTTCATGGCGGGAGTATCGCCATATTTGTCCTGTGCATTGAGGTTAGCGCCGTTTTGCACTAATAGTTTCACAGCGGCGGCGCTTTGTGCCAAATGCAGAGGCGTAATCTCATCATCGCTGAGGGCATTCACATCCGCTTTGGCGTGGATGAGGCATTCTATAATTTCTTCCTTATCATCCATGCACGCGATGTGCAGGGGAGTATATGAGAAGCGCTCGCGCGCAGTAATGTCTGCGCCGGCATCGATAAGGGCTTGAGCGAGGGCTCTGTCAGTCACGAGATGGAGGGGAGTTTCGCCATTTTTGTCGCGGGCATTCACATCGGCGCCATCTCGGACCATTGCGCGGACAAGTTCGGGGTCCACGGGCGGCCAGCCGCGGCATAGGCGGTGCAGGGGCGTCAAGCCGTTTTCATCCGTGATATCGATACGAACCTTATACTTGCGGAGTACGGCGTACAGGCGGACAGGCTCGTTCGACTCTTTCAATCGGAACATGGGGGAGTTTCGGGGCGGATTCGGGTCGGCACCATGTTGAAGCAGGAATTCGGCCACCGCCGGGTAAAGCGCGATGTCGCCCTGCAGGTCGCTGGGCATTTCGACTCCTGCGTCAATAAGGCGCTCGAGGAGGTTGCTTACGGTACGATCTGACATATTGGCGGATAGTCTCAGATGGGAGAGGAAATCCTTGGGAGGCTTGCTATTTTTGAGGAGGAGCTGCATGGCGTCCTCGGCGGCCTTGAGATGAGCTTCCGTAGGCAGGTCTTCACAGTCTTCTGCCAGTGAGAATAGGGAGGCTCCCACTTCGTACCACGTGCCTCTTCCGCCTTCGGTGATCTTGGCTCCGGCGTTGAGCAGTACCTCCAGCATGTACGGCATTTTCAGGAAGCTATCTTGTCGCTCTCTCCAGTCGGACTGCTTCTCAAAACCTCCATATTCCATTTGGGTTTGAGATGCAGGTGCTGCTGTACGGCCACCAGGCGGATCCAGGCTGTTGAGGATGTTCTCCGTTAACTCTGCGCCGTGGGCTATCAGGCATTCAGCTGCTTCCCAGTGACGCTTCTCGAGAGCGATTTCCAAGGCTGTTTTGCCCCGCTTGGATTTCACATTTGGGGATTGCCCCGCAGCTATCAAAACCTCTACTGTAGCGGCATCGCGGGCTAGTCCGATTTCCGGCTCCCAATCGTCATCCGGAGCTGCCCCGGCATCGATAAGAACCTTGATGACCGGAGCCGGAGTGCCGCAGAGGACGGCGCAGAGCCGTGTTTTGCATACGCCTCCGTTATACCAACATTCTTTATAATCAGCCCCGGCGTCAATCAGGGCGTGCGCCATTTCTGCTGAGCGAGCGCTCAGTATGATGTTCGAGCGCACTTTCTTTGCGAGGTCAGGGTGGCTTGTTGTGAGGGCCTTCACTTTGTCGCA
>CANQSS010000119.1 GCA_947626545.1 uncultured Akkermansia sp.
TCTCCCGCCAAGGAACCGCCGTGCATCATGATCGACAGATTGTTGGTCGCGTCCTCCTCTGTGGCGTCCAGTGTGAACGTGGATGCATCGGATATCTCTATCGTGGCTCCTTCACCAATTTTTCCTCCCGCGCCCAGTGTGAACTTGGCCTTATCGGACATCTCCAATGTGGCCCCTTCGCCAACTTTTCCACCTGAGATCTGCATTTGACCCTGATCGCGCAGCTCAATCGTCAACTCCGACGTAAGCAGATCCGAATCGACCTCTCTGCCACCCAGGTTGCCCGAGGACATTGTGAAGGAGCCATTGTCCTTCACAGTGAGTTTGGTCTCTACAAAAGCCTCGCCTTTACCACCAGAGGACAGTCGGGCACAGCCTATCATCCCTCCGGAAAGTCCATCAGGGTTCGCTTTAGAAAGAGTGAAAGCCCCATCTCCGGAAACTGTGATTGTCACGTGGCTTTCGCTCCTGAACCCCTCCTGACCCGCCGACAGCACTGTGCCTATCCCTTCTCCGGAGACATCCACATCGAAGGTTCCGTCGTTAACATTGATGGTCGTTGTCCCTTCATCTCCGTCCCCACTGACGACACCGATCAGCCCATTTCCGCCCATGACAAAACTCCCACCGTCTGTCACAGTGATGTCCACGGAACTTGTGTGGGGGTTGTCAAAGGAACCGGCTTTACCTATCGAGGATTGGTTCGTTCCTGAGCCCAACACAAAAGAGCCTCCATTGACGGTAATGGTTGTTTCCGAATCCCCAGTGTCACCGGCGGTGCCTATCGCCCCGGGACCATCCACAGTCATCTTGCCTTCTTTCCCAATAGTGATGTCTGCTTTTCCTCCCTTGGCAACGTTCCCATTGCTCATCGTGAAGGCGCCGCCTTGCTCCACATCGATGGCTACGTCCCCCTTCTCGGCGATGGTTCCACCGCTCATCTCGAAGGTGCCGCTCACTTGCAAATCCAGCGTCCCGGGCTCATCATCAGCACCACCCAAAGCAGAGATGGCGCCATCCATGAGGTTGTAGTTGCCGCCGGCCTGCACCACGAGGCTGTTGGCGCGCGTCTCTGCATGGACGTCATGATTTTTATTCCAAGATGGTGCTGTGCTGTCGTCTGTGAGCGTGATCTTATCCTGATTCCATGTTCCCGCCACAGTGATTGTATCCGCGGAAACACTTGACCCTTTTTGCTCAACGGTGCCGGTGTTTTCGACGGTGATGTTCTGGGCAACCGTCTGAGTCACGGTATCGCTCCAAGTGCTGCTATAGGAAGCATCACTCTCCTGGGTCCATTTGCCGCCGGCCTGCACCACGATATTCTCTGCAGTAATCGAGCTCTTTTTTTGTGACAATGTACCCGCGACGTGGATATCGGAAACTTCCAGGGTCCATTCAGAATCGGCTTCGATGCTGAGTTCCCCGCCCTCCGCCACGGTCAAGGTGCCGGAGCCGGTGATGGTGCCATCCTCGGAGGAATCACGAAGGTGCTTTCCATGCAGGGTGAGATCTCCATCCACCTGCAAGGAAAGGGCTTTGCCCAGCGTAGCCTCTTCTCCTACGGTCAAACTGCCTCCTTCCGCCACGGTGATCTTGCCTTCCCCGGTGAGTGTGCCGGCGGTTAAGTCACTTTCCCCGGAAAGGGTGAGCTGACCGTCTTTCGTCACTTGCAACGTCCCGTCTGCTGTCATGCCCAACTTGCCGGTGATGGAGCTTTCCGCACCGCCGACGGCCAGCGTTCCCTGCGCCACGGTGACATCCCCGCCGGCTGTCAGCCCTCCTCCCAGCGTAAGCGTTCCTTCACCGGTCTTCCGGAGATTCACGTCCTCCTCGGTTGTGAGAGTTCCCTTGAGCGTGGAAGCGAGGGTTCCTGTCGGGAATGCAGTTACCTGCGAGTTATCGAGGGTGACCTCTCCTTCCCCGGCGATATGCAGGCTTTGAGCTCCTTCCAACTGTTCGAGCCTCCCACCGTCGGCCGTGGAGGTCAGCTTTGTGTCGGCGTCAATTACAACCTTGGTGAACTTTTCCGTCACGCTGCTCAACTCTCCGACAAGTACGTCTGATTCTTTTTCTGTCAACTGCTTCGTCGACATCCATACATTGTCAATGTTGCCCGTGATGAGCAACTTGCCGGTAGCCTCACCATCAGAATTCTTTACAGCGGTCGTATAAAGTCCCCAACCATTCCCCAATACGAAGAAATCATTCGGGTCTCTGCCTTCCTCATCACCCAGCGTCAAGGTGCCGTTGGTGAACCACACCTCTATTTCCACATTCCCATCCTCGGCGCCACTCAATGCACCATCAAGAAGTTTGCCGCTAAAATCGAGCGTTATCTGTGTACCCGATTCCAATTTGACAGTACCACTCTCATCCTTGAACTCGATGAGGGCCCCGTAGCCTTCGGGCGCTTTCCCGCCTCCCGTTTTAAGATATGCACTGTCGGTACCCACCATGATGAAATTGTCGTAGCCGCCCTCTTGATTTCCCGTGAGTGTGAGCGTGGTGCTCGCCTGCAAACCCGTGATACGCGTGTTTGGCCCCCCAATGCGGAAACCTTTGACGGATTCGTACGTGTATTCTCCCGTGTCTGTATTCTGCACTTTACGGGTGAATTCCTGAGTGATCTTGGATGCATCCAGACCTCCCAGGTCGATCGCACCCGTGAACCCCTCCGCTGTGTCGATGGCCACCTTGTTCCCGGTGAAACCCGCTCCCAGGTTTCCGCCGTGCAGGGTTACCACCAGGTACTCGGAAATGTTCTCGTTGGGGGTCGTCAGTGTCAACGTCGCGTTGTCATAGAGGTCGATCGTCGTTTCCCCTTCATCGCCGCCGATTTTTCCGCCCGTGATGGTCATTTCCGCATAACCGGTCAAATCGACATCGAGGGTTGTATGGCTCTCTACACTCGTCCCCTTCCAGCTCAGTTCACCGGTGCTCATGGTAAACTTACCCTTGCCTTTCTCCGAACCATGAACGGAAATCTTGACTTCTGCTTCACCGGAAGGACTCGACCATTCATCTGCATTAATAGTACCGATGAATGCATGTTCGTTGCCTGTAATTTCAAAAGTGCCATCATCGATCTCTATTCCGACCTTAATTGTGGCATCCTTTGTACTACCGGTAGAATAACCCAAACCGTTATAGGAGTTACTGACTATCTTAAAGGTCGAGCCTGCTTGAACATTGACAGAAACGGTACTCTCCGGGCTCTGCCACGCAGCGGCTCCTATGCCTCCTCCTGTCGAAACATTTCCCGTTATTTCGAAGTAGCTATCTCCCGAGAGAGTGATCGTTGCTTCACTGGAAGTATTATCGCTAGCCGCGCTGGCAATGTTACCGTCGAATAGGAATTTCCCGTCCTCCAAATTAATTGCTAAAACAACCGCATTTCCTTCAGTACCACTAGTACTAGCAATCGCCAAATTACCTTTGGGGTACTTATACTGTTCAGAGGCATCAGGTCTTGTTGTATAAGTACCCCCATTTTTAACATTGATCGTTGTCCGGGCCTCCAGAGCATTACCCTCAGTGCTCCCAACAGCGTATCCTGTATCAATAAAGCGTGAACCTTCGCCCTCCACCGTGATCATGTTGACCGTTGTGGCAGTATGTGGAGAATCAAACGCCGTACTCCAACCGGCTCTGCCGATTTCCCCTTTATTATTTCTGAAAGTGCCTCCACCCGTCACATTAATCACGGTTTCACTGTGAGAATTTCCCCTGTATGTGTCTCCTATGGTGCAATATTGTCCTAGGATAAAACTCCCCCCGTCGCTGACGTTAATTGTCGTCCT
Source organism: uncultured Akkermansia sp. (assembly GCA_947626545.1). Classification (GTDB taxonomy): domain Bacteria; phylum Verrucomicrobiota; class Verrucomicrobiia; order Verrucomicrobiales; family Akkermansiaceae; genus Akkermansia. Next base: position 3,804 of record CANQSS010000119.1, read on the forward strand.
GCTCACAGAGTCTTGCCCATTACCCCAACCAATGACAAGTGACGAGCTTGCGCTGGCATCAAACTTACCACCGTTTACATTAATAATTGTTACAGATTCTTTCCCCGGATCCTCTTGGAGGCTACCGGCTGTACCTATGGTTAATCGTCCTGTCGTCTTGATCTCGCCTCCTTCTCCAACGGTGATCGTTGTTGTTGCATCCTGAGATATATCTCCGGACAGGGACAATGTGGCGTCGCCATCGGTGCCGTCAACCTCGATAAGAACGTCACCTTGGAGAGTGTCGTTAAGTGTGCCGTCCGTAACGTCAACATCGCTCCCCTCGCTTTCCTCCGTGATGCTTTGTTTCACCGTGATTTGTCCGAAAGCCACAGAAAAAGAGGCGAGGGCTGCGAGTAGAGCAGTACGTAATCCGACAGGTAGATGGAGTTTCATAGTACGTTAAAAACAGTTGTAGACGGAGGTTAGTCTACGTATTTGGAATACGTATCAACGCATACATAATTCGTTGATTATGTATAATATTGCAAAAGTATAAACAGACGAATTTTTT
>CANQSS010000120.1 GCA_947626545.1 uncultured Akkermansia sp.
CTGACAAATCCTGACAAATCCTGACAAATCCTGACAAATCCTGACAAATCCTGACAAATCCTGACAAATCCTGACATTGCCTCGTGCTTGACAATGAAGGGCGATTTGCTATGATGCGAGCATGAGTGCATTGGATGAGGAAATCGAGAGGGGGGAGAGCGATACGCTGGAATTCAAGCGGGAATTACCGGTCAGGGAGAGACAGTTTTTAAAGACGGTGGTAGCGTTTGCCAATGGGAAGGGCGGACGGATTCTTTTCGGCGTCGACAATGCAACGCACGAGGTTCTGGGGGTAGAAACGGAGTCGAGATGGAAGATGCAGGATCGGATTACGGACATGATTTCCAACAGTTGCCGTCCGCAAATTTACCCGAACTGCGATTGGGTTGAAGTTGGGGGGAAGCCGCTTCTTGTGCTGAGCATCCCTGCCGCGTCAAATTGCCCGTATTACATCCGGAAGGAAGGAGTGCAAAAGGGGACGTACGTGCGAGTGGGAGCGACAACTCGGCGAGCGGAGGCGGAGAAAATCCGCGAACTCGAAATGTACGGAGAACAAGTCACCTACGACAGCGTGGTTCCGCGCGGCGCGGCGCCGGTCAACGACGACGAAGCGAGCGCCCTGTGCAAACTGCTCGGAGAAATGCAGAAAGAGGGTGACAAGGAGCCGTCCATGACTCAGCTGCTGAATTGGGGATTTGTCAAGAAAGGGGAAAAGGGACAATATCTGCCGACTCATGCGTTCCTTTTGCTGACGGGGCGTCATTTTCCCTTTTCCGGCGTGCAGTGCGCCCGTTTCAGGGGGGACACGCAAGTAGAGTTCATTGATCGAAAAGAGCTGAAAGGCCCGCTCTACGAGCAATATCGAAACACCCTGAATTTTTTACGCCTCTACTTGAGGCGCGGCACCGTCATCCGTGGCGCCCTGCGTGAGGATCGGGATGAATTGCCGGAGGCCGCCCTGCGCGAAGCCGTTGCCAACGCCATTGTGCACCGAAACTACCTGGTGCACGGCATGATTAAGGTGTCCGTTTTTGATGACCGTGTGGAGATTTCATCCCCCGGCACCCTGTACGCCAATCTTTCGGAGGACGAAATGATGCACGGCATTTCCCGCCTTCGCAATCCTCTTCTTGCAGAGGGGTTTCATAAACTGGGAATCATTGAGCGCTGGGGCGGTGGAGTGAGGCGTATCTACGATCTTTGCCGAGAGAAAGGAATCCCGGCTCCCGTCTATCATATCGGGGACGACTCCATCACGATTGTCTTTAGCCGCCCGGGTTCTGATGGCGTTCAACACAAAACAACCACCCATCGGGAGAAAACCTCCCTTTCTCCCGAAAAACTGCGCGATTCCCTTGTTCGGCTCATCCGGAAAAATCCCCGTATCTCTCGTGCTACTATGGCCACAACCCTACACGTTTCACCGAGCAATGTGCAGTATCATCTTGACCGACTGCGTGAGGCAGGAACGATTTCGCGCCGTGGGGACAAAAGAAACGGAAGATGGGTCATTTCGCGGAAGAAGAACTAACCCCCAAGGCAACCGCGTTTGCCATTTACGATTTGACCAAACCGTGGACGCAGCTTCGCAAAGTTCCGCGAGCCGGAGACTCGCCAAATTTCCAAATCGTAAATGAGCGGCGCCCCGCCCCTCTCGAACCAACCACCCGTCATGCTCCACCCTCCCCCTTCGCCAAAGCTTTGCATAGCCCGCGCCTTTGGCGCGCTATAATCCAAATCGTACATCGTACCTCGTAAATCGTACATAGGCGGCGTTCAGGGCAAACGCATTTGAAAATGCGTTTGCCATGTACGATGTATGATGTACGATGTACGATTTATTGATAACGTGCGCGTTGCGCAGATTTTTTCGGATCATTAACGTATGCAGAGATTCCCCTAGACCCATCATCATGATGGCCGATTGTTGTGATGATTTTTGATGCGTATAAACGAGGATATCAGTCAATAAGGGCATTTTCTCTGTTGATGGCCTTCTCTCAAATGCGTTTGCCCTGAGGCGGCGTTTAGCCGCCTTGACTCCCATCCCGAGATGAGATACAATGGTCATAGTCATGCGAGTAACAGAACTGAGATTGAAAAATTTCCGTGGCTATGCCAATTTGCATTGCAAATTTGCTTCGAAGCTGTATGTACTTGCCGGACCCAATGGGGCGGGTAAATCTACGATTCTCGATGCGCTGAGCATCATGCTCTCCCATGCTGTAGCACGCATGCGTCGCGAAGGGGGACAAGGAAATGCAATTCGGCAGGATGATGTGATGCTTCATTGTTCGGAAGCAACTATTTCGCTCACTTTCAGCGATCAAAATCGAGAAACGCGATATAAGGTGGCAGGGGTAAGAGACGGTCGAGAACGGATGGAAAAAAGTGACTTCGAAGAGCTGAACGCTTGGGCAAGATCATACCGACAGGCTCGCACGGAACAGACTCCCGTCCGTTACCCGATCATTGCCTACTACGGAGTTAACCGCGCTGTTCTTGACATTCCGAGGCGAGTTCGTTCGACCGAAAGTGGGGAGCAATTGGGCGGGTATGATGATGCGCTGAGCGGTCACGGCAATTTTCGTCAGTTCTTCGCATGGTTCCGCGACCAGGAGGACTACGAAAACGAGAGGGGCAAACACGACGACCCCATGCTTTCGGCTGTACGCTCTGCTATTGAGAAGATGCTTCCGGGATATACCGATATTCATATTCGCCGCCGTCCGGCGCCGCAGGCGATGTGCGCAAAAAAGGACGGTAAGGAGTTTGAATTATCCCAGCTTTCTGACGGCGAAAAGTGCTATCTGGCGCTCATAGGTGATATTGCTTGCCGAATGGCCCGCCTTTCTGATGGTTTAAATCTTTCGCAGAGTGATATTTTGAACACGCCCGGCGTTGTACTCATTGATGAGCTTGATCTACATCTCCACCCGAAATGGCAGCGCGATGCCATCCGCCGTCTCCCCGAAGTCTTTCCCGAAGTTCAGTTCATCATCACGACCCATTCGCCGCAAATGCTAAGCGAACTTCCTTCTGAGTGTGTCGGCTTACTCGCTCCGGAGTTCACTTCTCCTAAGAATCCGAACTGCACCATTGGCCTCACCAGCAGCGAGGTCTTACGTCTCAATATGGATTATTCGCCCGAACGCGATGCGATGACCTCCGGTATTGAAAAGCGAGTGCATGCAGCCCTTAATGAGGGTAATATCCGAGAGGCGGAGTCCATTCTGCACGAGTTGGAGAGAAATGTTCCGAATTATAATCACCTGCCTCTTTACACGACGCTCCTTTCCGAAATCAAATTTATGGAACTGAAGTGATATGCTCAACATTCAAAAATCAGCGGAACCTCCTCTTCTTGCCTCATACAGGCAACAACCTGATGCCGATTGGGATGGTCCAAGGACAGATTTCTGTACGTTCACCCAGGTAAAAGAGGCTATCCGCTCTTCGCTCTACAGTGAACAACGCGGTCTCTGCGCGTACTGTATGTGTCAGCTAAATAATGATTCTTCCAGTTCTATTGAGCATTTCTTTCCCCGCAGCAAGAGCAAAGGTGATAAGACTCCGCTCAAATTGGATTATAATAATCTTCTCTTGTGCTGCAGTGGTGAAAAAGAAGAGGGAGAACACCGAGTTCGCACATGTGATCGGAACAAAGAGAACAAAGAGCTTCTCTGTGTGCCTAATCCCGCATCCGGTATAAATGTTGAGGAGAAGATTGGCTACGAGCGTAATGGCACCATGATAGTGCCTCAGGAATGGGAATTCGAAATTGACAAGATTTTAAATCTAAATGCTCCTATCCTTATCCTGAATCGAAAGAACGCATGGGAAGCTTTCATCAAAGTGTACCCAAAATTGCGGGAAACTTTCTCCGATCAGGAGATCATCGACAAACTTTCTTCACAACATCCGGCAACTCCCTTTTTAGGTATACTGCTGTATTTTCTGAGGGTCAAAAAGCTTTGTAACGAGGAGTCCCAAATATCCCGGAAGGGATGACCCCCGCCTCGAACATCGAACATCGAACATCGAACATCGAACATCGAACATCGTACATCGAACATCGAACATCGTACATAGGCTCCGCCAGGCGCCTCCGTCCTGACAAATGCCACCGCCGCTGCACACGGTTTCACGACATCCCTCTGCACCTGCTTCGCAAAATTCCCGCGCCGCAGGCGCGCTAAATTCCCAAATCGTAAACGGTTAATTTGAGGTGTTAAAATACGGGGGACTGCGATAGAATAAGCGCAGTTGCGGAAGAAGGGAT
>CANQSS010000121.1 GCA_947626545.1 uncultured Akkermansia sp.
ATTATGAGTGTAATCGGGTCAAAGTGCAAACACCATTTTTTATCCCTTCTCTTTTCCCTATGGGATGACAATGATTTACGATTTACGATTTGGAAAATTCCCGCGCTTGCGCGCGAGGGTGGCACCTAGCGACGCCGATTTTCGATGTACAACGCGCAGCGGGCGGTAAGTGCGGATGGACAAAGGCGCATGCGTTGCCCGAAGGGTGAAAACTGGCGACGGCTGTAAGCCAGTTTGGCCAAAAGCATTAGATTTTGCCCCGTAGGGGTAAGGAGTCGTGGGGCGACTCCGAAGCAACCAGGGCAATGTGGTGCCGGTGAGTCAATTTGAATGCTAGCGCGCTACGCGCGTTCCTGCGAAACAAAAGTAAAGCGAAATTTTCGAAGACGAGGGCAGTGGCGCCATTCTCGTATAAATTCGCCGTTAATCATCGAGATCGTTTTCTGGGTGCGCGTTCATGATGACATTCCATTTTTCATCCCTGCCGCAGTTTTCGCACACTTCACCGGGGGAAAGCGGCACCGGACGCAAAGGAAAGCGAGATGTCAACTGCTCGTGGAGAGCATCTGCAGCAGCGCTTTCTCCGAGCAAACGATCCATCATATACCCCAGACGCTGAAATGCGGATAAGGGCACGCTTTGCATGAGGAGATCGGGCAGTTGCCCCCATTGACAAGCCTCCACGAGCTCAGCAAGCACCGTGAGCACGTGGGACAAGCCTCCGGAGACGCGCACATACTGAACGAGAGACAGTGCGGTGAACTCCGGCGTTGCCACGTTCATAGCGCCATATTGAGTTTTCACCCGACGCATCAGCACCGCCGGGATTCCTTTGCTGAAGGCACGTTTTGCGATAAAATCAATTCTATTGGCACCTTTAATTGTACCCCTGGGCGGAGGATTCGAGGTCATCACAGCAAATCTCATGGACCTTTGATGAGCCGCCCCGTAAATTGCTGCAGCGTTCAATAGGGACACACAGTAAGGCCTTCCCAGATATGTCATGAGCTTGTCGATAAACTCGCTAGGCGGCATCATTCCCACACCTCGGTATTCCAAGGGAAGAATCAAATAGAATCCTCGCCATACACCAACAACAGCTCTCCGCTTTTTTCGCGGTACAGTCCCACTCGCAGAACCGCCAGCGGCATCTCCGGAAAAGCTGTCTTCAACTCTTCGAGCGTGAACGTGATTTTGCCATGTTCAGCTTGATCCTCGACCCAACCTTTTATGCTCGCTTTTTGCATTCTTTGCTTGCGTAATGATACAAAAATTGTATCAAAATGCAAGCAAAACTTTTTATTGCAAAGAAGCAGGAGGCGGTGGCAGCTGACGCTGCCTATGTACGAGGTACGATTTACGATTTACGATTTGGGAGAGTTCGGCGGCTACGCCGCGAGTTTGGCGGCTGGTGCCGCCTATGGACGATGTACAACACGCACGACGGCCCCGTTGAGGGCGCACGCGCAGCGGGCGGCGGTGGCAGACAAGGTCTGCCTATGTACGAGGTACGATGTACGACGTACGATTTGGGAAGTTCCCGCGCTTGCGCGCGAGTTTGGCGGAGCAGAAACGAGGGCGGAATTATGGAGCAACGTACGGACGGTGGCAGACGGGGCCTGCCTATGTACGATGTATGATTTTCGATGTACAACACGCACGACGGGCGGCGGTGGCAGGCGGGACCTGCCTATGTACGACGTACGATGTACGATGTACGATGTACGATTTGGGGGAATTCGGCGGCTACGCCGCGAGTTTGGCGGCTGGTGCCGCCTATGGACGATGTACAACACGCACGACGGCCCCGTTGAGGGCGCACGCGCAGCGGGCGGCGGTGGCAGACAAAGTCTGCCTATGTACGAGGTACGATGTACGATGTACGATTTGGGGAGTTCCCGTGTTGCGCGGGAATTTGGCGGCGAATGGCGCCTATGTATGATTTACGGCTTGGGGAGGAGTTTGCGGGCGTTTTCACTCGTCACTTGATGCCGGCGCGGATCAGCATGGCTTTCGTATCGGGGTCGCGTCCCATGAAATCGTGGAAAAGTTTGGCGGGGGGCTCGCTATTGCCGCGAGAAAGGATGCAACGACGGAAATCTCGTCCGGTTTCCGGGTTAAAAATTCCTTCGTTGAGGAAGCGGGAAAAGGCATCTGCCTCCAGCATTTCAGCCCACTTGTAGGAGTAGTATCCGGACTCGTAGCCGCCGTCGAAGATATGCGTAAAAGCGCGCAGCATACTGTTGCCTTCCCGCGCGAGAGGCACGCGGTAGGTGGCAAGAATCTCGCGGTCGACCTCCTCAATATCGCGCCCGACGTACCGGGCGGTATGCTGGTGCAACTCGAGGTCGAGCTTACCGAAGGAAAGCTGGCGCATGAAAGCTGTTGCACTGCCGAAATTGCGCGCCAGCAGCATTTTTTTCTTCATGTCCTCCGGGAGTGGAGAACCTGTTTCATAATGCTGCGCGATGCGATCCAACGCCTCGCTCTGCCAGGTCCAGTTCTCGTTGATCTGGCTGGGGAGCTCCACGAAATCCCACGCCACATTGCAGCCGGCCAGGGAAGAAACCTCCACGTCACTGAGCGCCTGGTGGAGCAAGTGCCCGAATTCATGGAACACCGTCACCACTTCCTCGTGACTGAGCAGCGCGGGCTTGTCCCCCATAGGGCGGCTCAGGTTGCCGCACATCAACGCGATATGAGGCTGCCGCGGGTGACCATCCGTCGGCGGGCATCCGCAAATGAGGCAATCCATCCACGCGCCACTGCGCTTGCTCTCGCGGGGATACCAGTCCGCATAAAAAGAAGCCAGGTGCTCCCCGCTCTGAGCGTCGTGAATCTCAAAAAACAGCACCTCGGGATGCCAGACCTCCACGGAATCCGCCGGCGCCTTCTTCTGGTCTCCCGGAGCGCGGAAATGGGTGGGACGCTCGGTGATCCGGATGCCGTAAAGCCCCTCGTAAATGGAGAACATCCCGCGCAGCACGCGCTGCATGGGGAAATACGGACGCAGCTGCTCCGTATCAAAATCGTATTTTTCACGGCGCAATTGCTCAGTGCGGTAGGCGACATCCCATGGGAACATGCGGTCAATCGTCTTGGCCGTGGTCTGCTCTGCAAAGATCCGCACAGCCTCCTGCTCTTCCAAATACGCCGCGTTCACCTCATCGTGCAGATGGTTGATGAAATCCAGCGCGCGTTTGCCACTGCCCGCCATGCGGCGCGAAGTCACGTAGTCCGCATAACTTCCGAATCCCAGCAGATGGGCCTTCTCCGCGCGCAGCTCCAGGAGCTCGCGAATCAAATCCTGAGTGTCAAACTTGCCCGCTCCGCGCGTCTGCAACCCTTCCCAAACCTTGCGGCGCAGTGTCTCGTTGTTGGCATAAGTCAGCACCGGACGAGTGGAAGTAAATTGCAGGGTAAAACGCCAGACGGGCTCCTCCACGCTGCCATATCCTTTCGCCAGCGCATCACAGCGGGCGGTCTCGCGGGCAGACTCCGGCAGTCCATCCAGTTCCGCCTCATCGCGCACGATGTACTCCCAGGCATTCGTGGAATCCAGCACGCGCTCGCCGAATGTTCGAGAAAGCTCCGCGATTCTCGTCGTGATCTCGCCGATGCGCTTCTTCTGCTCTTCCCCCAGTTCAGCGCCGTTTTCCTTGAAGGAAGCGAGAGTTTCATCGATGTAGCGCTTTCGCACGTCCGACAAATCGCCCACCCAATCCTGCTCCGCCGCACGCTTGAGCACCGCGTAAAGGCGTCCGTTGAGCAGCGTTTCCACGGAAAACGAAACAACCATGGGCATCAACTCCGCCAGCACTTCCCGCAGCTCCGGCGTGTCGCATACACTGCGCAGATGACTCAAACGCTGCCAGCCCATATTCAAAGCCTCATCGCTCTTATCCAACGCGCCAAAGGTATTCTCGTAAACAGGGTTCTCCACCTCGCAAATGTTCTCAATTGCTTTCCGAGCCATCTCCAGCGCCTGAGGGATTTCCTTGCGCGCGCGTCCCGGGGTGAGCTTCGACCACTGTATTTCCGTCGTTTTCTCTAAGTAGGCTTGCACCATGCGCCCATTCTAACATACGTGTCAAGACGGTGGCAGGCGAAGCCAGGGCAAACGCATTTGAAAACCCAGGGGCAGAATTAGATGTATAGAATTCAGTATCAATAGCTTATTTAAATTATT
>CANQSS010000122.1 GCA_947626545.1 uncultured Akkermansia sp.
TGGAGCAAAACAGCAAACACCTTTTTTGGCTCCCTGTAAATTTCTATGGGATGCCAATGATTTACGATTTACGATTTGGGAAGCGAGCGCGCCTGCAGTTCTGTAGAACTAGCGCTTACTCATTCGCGACCTTGTCAAGCACGCTGCGGAACATCGCGTAGAGTTCCCGGCACTCGGCATCGCTCAAGTCAAAATCATCCATGAGAGCTTTATCGCCGACAATACGCCCGCCGAGTGATTGCCCGTTTTCGGCGTAAAGATAGAAAATGCGCGAAGAGTTATCATTGCGATTGCCGGAGGTCTCGTCGCGGTAATACTCCTCACCCACTGCGCGCACCTTGTCTGGAGTGAGAATCTCGCGTACACGCGCGAGCTGGACCGCGTTCAGACGGTAAATTTGCTCCTTTTTGAGCAACCATCCCGGCATGCGTGGGGTGATGGCAACCCGCTCGGACTGTAAGGCCTCCACCACCGCCTCGCGGCTGACAGAGCCGTACGGACGGGCGCACATCACAAGCGCGCAGACCGCTGCACAAGCCAATGCCATGCCGGTTGATGGAAAGGTTCGATTCATGGGGTGCACAGATGCTCCGGAGCAACCGTCTTTACCAGAAGATGATGTAGAGGGCAACGGTGAGCAGCACGACCACCCAGCCGAAGGCCTTGGCGCGGGCGGAGGATTTCATCTCGATAATTCCCTTGTTTTCCAAGCGAACGGCTTCGCCGCCACTCAGGTGATGAACGAGGGTAAGGAGAGCGCCAACGATAAGGATGGTGATGAGGCAGACCGCCATGCGATTCAGGAAAGCCAGTTCCGGGTAGAATTCCTTGAGCAGACCGTACTCCACCACGTTGATGGCGATGCCCAGCCAGCCGAAGTAGCGCGGACATTTGGGCACGAAGAAGCCGAACACAAACACCGCCAGCGCACCCGGACTCAGGAAGCCCTGGAACTCCTGGATGTAGCTGAAAATGCTGTCCAACTTATCCGACAGGAAAATGGCGAGCCAGAGAGCCACGCCTGCAAAGACCAACACGCCGAGCTTGCCAACACCTACCAGCTCCCGTTGGGAAGCCGATTGGCGCAGCTTGTTGTAGATGTCCATGGTGAAGAGCGTGGAGGCGGAATTAAGCATGGAAGCCAGCGAGCTGACCACTGCGCCAAACAGAGCCGCGAGTACAAACCAAGCCCAGCCCGTGCCCGGTAGGAGCCGCTTGAGCAGCGTACCAAAAGCCGAGTCGTAGTCGTACCCGCCGATGGCCTCGGTTGTCACAAAAGCGGCATCCGCAGCTTTGGCCGCCAGAATACCGCCATTCGCACGGGCGAGTTTATCCGCGACAGCGGCAGCTACCACGGTGATTTTGCCCTGGATGGTTGAGGCGCTTTCCGGGATGTCGACACCGTGTTTCTTGGCTACGTCGAAAAGCTGGGGCGTCGTGTTATCGAGCTCCCGCACCGTGAGTACGCGCGCCAGATCGTCCTCAAGCTCTCTGACGGCGGCAGCTTGTTCAGGGGTGGCCGCGGTATCCACATTGCGGGCGATGAGCCCTATCCCTTTTTCCACATCAGTCATCAGGAGATCTGCCGTCACATTGTAGAGCGGTTTCTTGCCGGCTTGTTCTGCCTTTTGAGCCGTGACGAGCGCAGCGTTCATCTTTTGCTCGGCGCCGGCACGCATATCATCCCGGTACAAATTGTAGGCGAGAATGCCGGGGATGATCACTACAAAGGGGATGAGCAACTTCAGCCCGGCAGCAAAGACCACACCCATTTGCCCCTCGGCCAAGCTCTTGGAGGCGAGGGTACGCTGCATGATGTACTGATTGAGACCCCAGTAGAAAAAGTTAGGAATCCAGAGCCCGAGGCAGAGCGCCGTCCACGGGATTTCCCCATCATCCGCGGGGCGAATCATGTGCAGCTTGCCTCCCACCGAGTTGGTTGCGGTGATAGCATCCCCGCCGTTGAGCGCGAAGAAACGCTCAACACCCGAAGCTTCGCGCAACGAATCCACCGTGGCGCCGGAGGTAGCAGAAGCCGTTTTGATGAGCTCACCCGGATCAGCCGCACCGATGGCGTCGATAGCGAACCAAGCCACCACGCCGCCACCGATGATGAGAGCCGCGCCCCAGATCAGATCCGTCCATGCGCAGGCTTTCAAACCGCCGACAAACACGTAGATTGTGGCGCAGGCGCCGATGATGACGCAACCCGTGGCCATGGAGAGGTCGAAGTAGCCGGACACCACCTTTGCTCCAGCGAAAATGACGCCCGCGGTAGGTACGCCCACGAGAATGACGAGGTTGGCCACAGCCATGATAGTGCGGGCCGCCCCGTTATAGCGTTCCTCCAAGAACTGCGGGATCGTGTACACGCCGCGCTTGAGCAGCATGGGCAGGAAAGTGAAGGCCACGATGACCAGCACGATGGCAGCGAGCCATTCGTACCCCGCAATGGCGAGACCGACCCAGTTGGCTGCCTTGCCGCTTATGCCCACAAACTGCTCGGTGGAGATATTGGCGGCGATCAGTGAGAAGCCTACGAGCCACCAGCTCAACCCACGCCCAGCCAGGAAATAACCCTCCGCTCCTCCGGAGTCTCCACCGGTTTTTGACGATTCAGAACTTCCTGATTTCCAGATGCCGAGACCGATAACGCCGACCACCACCAAGCAGAAGACGACCATTTCCCAAACAGGTAGAACATCCACCGCTTGGGAGCTTGGTGCTTCCTGAGCGGTAGCGGTGCCGCAGGCGAGTGCTGCAAATGCCAATAATGTCGCGAACTTTTTCATAGGGTGATGAAGGAGAGATTGAATGAAGAGGGGTTATTGTTCTTGGAAAAGCAGATGTGCGCCTTGACCGGGGCGGGTGACAATGTAGGTGGTCTCGATGCCGAGCGCCTCGCGGTAGCCTTCGAGCATCTCGTGCGCCACCTGCTCCACGGCATCACTCTTCACCAGAGCCACGATGCAGCCGCCGAAGCCGCCGCCTGCCATACGCGCTCCGTACACCGATTCGGCAGAGGGGATGGTATAGCTGAGTCCCACCAAGGTGTCAACCTCGGCGCAAGAGACCTCGAAATCGTCGCGCAGGGAAGCATGGGAGCCGCGCATGGCGATGCCAGCCGCTTCCCAATCCCCTTCCTCCAGCGCTTTGGCAAAGTTGGCAACGCGAAGGTTCTCACCCACTACATGGCGGGCTCGGCGATAGCAAAGGTCGCCCAGCTTCGTTTTGTTTGCCTCAAGCATATTCAGCGAGACTTCGCGCAGAGATTCCACACCGAGCACAGCGCACGCCTCCTCGCAGTTCCTGCGGCGTGCTGCGTAGCCGCCGTCCGCCAACGAATGTTTAACGGCAGAATCAATGACGAGCACGCTCACGTCTGGGTCGGTCATGGGTATGTATTGGTAGCTCAGATCTTTACAATCCAGCATGAGTGCGTGATCCTTCTTGCCGTTGGCAGAGATAAACTGATCCATGATGCCGCAGGGGACATTGACGAACTCGTGTTCCGTCTGCTGACCAATGAGAGCTCGCTCCGTGGGCGATATATCCACCCCGCAGAGAGCGGCGAGAGCCGTGCAAACCGATACCTCAAAAGCAGCGGAAGAGGAAAGTCCGCCGCCGCGTGGCACGTTAGAATCTACCAACATATCCACCGCCGGCACTTTCACGCCTCGGCGCTCCAGCATGCAGACGACTCCGCGCACGTAGTTGCTCCAAAACGGGTCGCCGGTTTGGGAGGCCTCCTCAGGGCTGAGTTCGATGATGGAATCGCCCAACGCACCCACCCACCTGTGCTTTCCGGTGGGAGAGGGAGCCACAGAGACAGCATTGATCATCTCCAGCGCCATGGGAAGAACGAAACCGTTATTGTAGTCGGTGTGCTCGCCGATAAGATTCACGCGACCGGGGGCGGCGGCGATGACAGTGGGACTGTGACCGAAGTAGCGCTCATAATGAGGCAGGAGGGAATCGACGTTGATGCTGCGTTGTTCCAAATCCATAACGCTCTATTTCTAGCAAATTATGAGGCTGATGTAAAGGAAAAAATCCGGGGCAAATGCATTAGCGCGTTACCTCATAATTCAGGACGCCGAAAAGAAAGAATGGTACAATGGGTTAGGATCGGTTACCTCAAAAATAC
>CANQSS010000123.1 GCA_947626545.1 uncultured Akkermansia sp.
TGACCATGGGGATGTGACCGGATGCTGCTGCAGCATGGAGGGGCATTTCGCTGTCCTCATCTCCCGGCTTACCATTCAGATCCGTACCCGACTCCAATAATTTCCTCGCCTTCTCGATGCCATTTTTCCCCTCGTGGACGGCGCGGAGAAGATCCTTGAAGGACTTCTCCTTTCCTCTTGTTTTCTGTGTCTCTTCTTGCTTTTTCATTTTGGGTTTATTGTTGATTGATACGATATGATTTTCTGCTGCTTGGATGTATTTTACTTCTAAGGGTAGTTACAATCTGTCCCACCACTCTCCGGGTCTGTGACAGATCACGATGTAGGAAACATCAGGAAGAGATCGGTCGTTCTGAAAAGCGTCTAGTATGCGCTTCTCTTCGTCCTTCCAGCCAAAAGGATCAATAAAAGTGTATTTCATGATATTAGTTGGTTGCTCCTGTTTGCCAGTGGTATTCAACAAAATCAACATATCTCCTACCTGAAACCCTCTCCTCGAAGGCTTTCTGAAGTTCTGCCTGTTGATCTTGTGTCAACTTTCCGCCCTTCCACTTTCTGGACATGATAATTTCATAATCGTTTCCCTCATCATCATGGAAAGCCGGACCGTTGTAAACCACCGGTGTGAAAGTTTCATGTCTGAAAAGGAAATCCGATGATGAAAACCTGCCTTTCCCATCGTACTTGACGGCACAATATGATTGATTTTCAAGTGACTTACCGAATTTGAAAGCACTTAGTACCTTTCTGTCTTCTTCGTCTCCGGAGTATTCATAAAAATTAAACTTTAGTTTGCGTCTCTCTGTTTCTATGACGTCTTGGTAGTAGAAGTGAATGGACTTTACATCCCTCATCTTGTAAACAAAGTCTTCAAACGAATCTTGGATGTGTTTCTTTTGACGGTGTGTCAAAGATTCACCCCTCCAAGCATGAGAAACAAACGTCTGATAATCGTTTCCTAATTCGTCATGAAAGAAAGGTCCTCGGTGTATAAAATCACCCCAGTACGTCCTTAAACCGTAAAACGTGACAACCTGCTGGTGCCGCTTATTGTCCGGGTCTGCACCGTTATGGACAACGACACAGTATGATTCTTCCGGTAGTTTTCGGTCATCAAGAAACGCCTTAGCAACCTCAATATCCGAATCCGAACCCCATCCTCTGTAGAACGTGTACCGGTGTCCCTTATATTCAAGTGTATTACTCATTCTCGGAAATAGGTAAGAAAGTTAATGTTGACATAAGCTTTACAAAAGTTCTGTGAAATTCCTCAGACATTTTTGATGTCACGGAAATAAAGCTTCCGTCGCTCCAGCTGCGTGAAGGACGGTAATGACTTTCTCGTTCCTTTCTTTCTCATCTTTAGAACGGGCAGTTTTTTGCGTTTCAAGAGCAACGCTCAATGCGGTTTCGCCATTCACTTCGGCATTCACATCTGCGCCTCTCTCAAGCAACAGTTGAACACCCTTGCTTTTCCTCTGCGTACTGCTGCAATGAGGGCTGTCCCATACTCTCCGGCTTTTGTCTGCGCATTGACATCTGCCCCTGCCTCCAACAGGAGCTTGACAGTCTCCACCTGTCCCTTCTCCGCCGCAGCCATAAGCGCAGTCTCCCCATACTCGGCCTCGGCATTGACATCCTCCCCTGCATCGATGAGTGAGCGGACTTTTTCTACGGAGGGTTGGGGAGCCATGACTTCCTAGAAGAGGTCTTTACCCAGCTTCTTCTTTGTCAATCATAGTAAGATTGTTGGTTAAGGGTTTGGTATTGTTTTAGTGAGAAAGGGTTGAAGTTTTTTTCTTGATACGGGTGTCTTTTCGCTACAGACCATAATGTCCTCCATGGTCTTTAAGGAGTTTTCTGCATTCTCTCCTGCTTCATTGCGGGTTCGATTCTCCTTTCACAAGCGTGACTACAGGAGAAAACCAAATCCGGACAGGATCAACGCGATGAACAGAACTAAGGGACAACAACCCGTTGAGGCCTCTTCCTTAGATTTATCAAGGGCGTTTATGATTTGGTCGTAGGATTCCTCATCTTCGTCTCTATGCGCAGCAGCAAAATCCCGCGCAGTACTTCCTCCCTTGGTCTTGGCATTGACATCCGCCCCAGCCTTCAACAGGAGCTTGACAATCTCCGCGTGTCCCTTTTCCGCCGCAAGCGTAAGTGCAGTACTTCCATGCTTGTTCTTGATATTGACATCCGCCTCACAAACCTCCACAAGTAACTCAACAATCTCCACGTGTCCCTTCCACGCCGCAGACATAAGCGCAGTCCATCCTTCCTCGCTCTCGGCATCGACATCCGCCCCGGCCTTCAACAGGAGCTTGATAATCTCCACGTATCCCTCTTCCGCCGCAGTTATGAGCGCAGTACTTCCTTTCTCATTCTCGGCATTGACATTTGCCCCGGCTTCCAGCAGGAGTTTGATAATCTCCACGTGTCCATTAGACGCTGCGTACCTAAGCGCAGTTTCTCCTTCTTCGGTCTCGGCATCGACTTTTGCTCCTGCCTTCAACAGGAGCTTGATAATCTCCACGTATCCCTTTTCCGCCGCCCACGTAAGCGCAGTACTTCCATGCTCGTTCTTGGCATTGACATCCGCCCCAGCCTTCAGCAGGAGCGTGACAATCTCCACGTATCCCTTTTCCGCCGCAAACGTGAGCGCAGTACTTCCTCCCTCGATCTTGGCATTGACATCCGCCCCAGCCTTTAGCAGGAGCTTGATAATCTCCACGTATCCCTTCTCCGCCGCCCACGTAAGCGCAGTACTTCTATGCTCGTTCTTGGCATTGACATCCGCCCCAGCCTTCAGCAGGAGCGTGACAATCTCCGCGTGTCCATTCTCCGCCGCATATATAAGCGCAGTAGTTCCCTCCTTGTTTGCTGCATCGACATCCGCCCCAGCCTTCAGCAGGAGTCTGACAATCTCCACGTGTCCCACCCGTGCGGCCACTGAAAGAGACGCATTTCCGCCATTCTTCGAGGAATTGACGTCTGCTCCCGCCTCCAGCAGGAGCTTGACAATCTCTACTTTTCCGAGGTGCACCGCTGCCCTGAGCGTTGAGGTGCATATGGCGTCCTCAACCTGCGCCTCTACACCCGCCACATTCACATCCGCGCCGGCATCGATGAGCGATCGTACTTTTTCCAGGGATGTTTTGGGAGCTACGACTTCCTCAAAGAGTGCTTTACCCAATTTCTTTTTTTCGAGCATCATGAAGCGCTGCTCCAACTTTTCTTTGTTAATCATAATATGGGTGTTGGTTAAGTGGTTTTGTATTGTTTTAGTGAGAAAGGGTTGAAGGGTTGTTTCTTGATACAGGCATCTTTCCGCTACAACCCATAATGCCCGCCATGATCTTGGAGAAGTTTCTTGATACGCGCTGCGTTGTCCTTGCCTAGGCAGTCCATCGGCGTTGCTCCGCGATGGGTCCTTGCATTCACATTCGCCCCATGTTCAACGAGCCATTGGGTAATACTCCAACTTCCCAAAGCGCAAGCAAAGTGTAAAGCCGTGTTCCCTTTCGTTTCCGGCAGGGTTACATCCACATCTGCACCGTTGCGAACAAGCGGCAATAACTCAAGAAGCCTCCTTTGGTACAGGGCGGACTCGGCGCTCTTGCATTTTAAAGCGCGCAACCGTTTAATCATAACATCAAGCCGTTCTATGTCCGACCAGGACACGTCTTGGCGTGGAGAACTCCTTCTTTCCTGTTCGACCCGCGCAACACCACTACTGCTTTCCTGCACCCTTTCTGACTGCTCTTCTAACCCTGGCAAAATAATACCACAACTTCTTTCCAAAAACATACCTATAGCGGCATACAAAAAAAATAGGAGAAAACAACCACAACCAGGGCCACTAACATTTCTATTGCTTGAACTCTGCATGCTTTTATTTATTAATCGAAACTACAAAGACATACAAAAAAAATAGAAGGATCAAAACAAAACAACCACAACCACTGCTATCGCTTGAGCTTTGTGATGAATCTCCCGATGACCCCGAATGTGTTTGAATAGGCTCCTGATAACTTTCAGACTGGTATAGGGTACTTTGGGTAGTCTCTTCAACCCTTGACGATAAATAATTTTTATTGATTAATCGAAACTGAGGAAGTTCATAAGAGTTTTGC
>CANQSS010000124.1 GCA_947626545.1 uncultured Akkermansia sp.
GGGCAAAAGCTACGCTTTTGGCCAAACTGGCTTACAGCCGTCGCCAGTTTTCACCCTTCGGGCAGCGCATCCGCGCTGTCCATACGCACTTACCGCCCGCTAACGCGTGCGCCCTCAACGGGGCCGTCGTGCGTGTTGACTCACCGGCACCACCCTGCCCTGGTTGCTTCGGAGTCGCCCCACGACTCCTCACCCCTGCGGGGCAAAAGCTACGCTTTTGGCCAAACTGGCTTACAGCCGTCGCCAGTTTTCACCCCTGCGGGGCAACGCATCCGCGCTGTCCATACGCACTTACGGCCGTCGTGCGTGTTGTTCCTCGTACATCGAAAATCGTACATGGGCGCCGTTAGGCGCCTCCGCCCCCCGCGCAACGCGCGCGAACTTGGCAATCGTACATCGTACATCGTACGTCGTACATAGGCGGCGTCTCGCCGCCACCGCCGCTTTCTAACCAAGCCCGTGCCTGGCTTTCAAGATTCCGCTCAGCATTTGCTTTGCAGCTTCGCGAGCTCCGCTCGCCGAATTTTGCAAATCGTAAATCGTAAATCGTAAATCGTAAATCGTAAACGGTTCTTCTCGGTGGATGGACCGGGAAGAACCGTTGATGATGCTCCGGATGAGACGCTATTGCTTTTTTGCAGCAGCCTGAATCTTATCGGCGAAGGGATAGGTGCGCAGACCGGTAACGCGGCCTTGCTCATCTACCTCGAAGCCGTAGTGGCGGTCGCCGATGCGAATATCGGTGATATAGCCCTTGTCGTTACGGGTGAGCCAAGCGTATTCCACATTGAAGTTCACAGTCGCGGGTTTGCCGGAGGCCCAGGGGTGGAACATGGGCAGCTTGTTTTGGCTGGCAGAGAGGACATCCAGAAAGAAGACAACCTCGTTGATATTGGACTTGTAGCCCTGCAGGTAGCGCAGAATGGCACCAATGAGGCGAGCCTCGGATCGGGCCCAGTGGTGATTTGCCTGGGTAGAGAAGGTCTCTTGCTGAGAACCGAGGAACCAATCAATATCGCCGCGCATGAACACCTTGTTGCGGTAGGGGCACTTCTGCCAATACGCCTTCCAGGAATCATTCCAGGTTTCATTCTTACCATCCCACAGACCGCGCTCCTTAAAGCGCGCCTTGGTGAGGTTGAGATCCCACCAGCCCGTTTCGTTGGCCACGATGTCGGAGTTGGTGCCGGCATTGGTAGCAGCGTAGAAATTCTGGTCGCCCCAGCGGCGTTTCAGATCATTAGCGGTGCGTTGTCTCACATAGGCATCCAGCGAGTGGCACATCTCGTGGCTAAGCACAAAGGTGAAGTAGTCGCCATTCGCGGCGCCCTTAGTTCCGAAGCATTCCTCTGTCAATTTAACCATGTCGCCGTGCATTTCTGCAACGTTGCTACCTACATCCGAGCAGAAGGTGTTTTTATTGGACTCAAAGACGTAGCACATGGCATCTCGTCCGTCCTCATAGTTCTGTCCGATGGAAATATGGTCATCCGGGAAGAGGATGGGGGCGTGGTAGCGCAGCAAATCCCTTATTGCGAGCAATTGTCCCTCGGTGCAGCGGTTGTTGTCTGCCAGGGGCATGCCTCTGTCCAAATAAACCTCGCGATCCACTCCGGTCAAGCCCAGAGCATCGGCCACATCCTTGCGGTGATTGGCGGAATCCGGCAGCAGGCGGCGAAGCACAACCCAGTTCATGGCGAAGATACCGGGAACATGGTGCATATTGCCATAGCTGATGACTTTGTCCTTTTCCTTCTTCACCCATGCGTCTTCAAGTACGCGGCGCTGGAGGAAGGGGTACTTCTTCACGTGAGCGGCGAGCATATTCCAGGCGGCTTGGCGCTTGGCGGGAGTGTTTTGCGCTACAGCCCAGCGAATCCAGTTGCTCATCAGTTGGCGATAACGTTTGAGTCCCTTCTGCCCATCGGCTTCGAGCACCTTGCCAAGGTCATTCTCATGGCCCTTGTAGAGCTCCTTTTCAATGAGAGCTAAGTTGCCTGCAAATGTGTCGAGATTCACGCCCAAAGCGCTTGCCAGATCACTGTTGGCACTGCCACCCAGAATCATGTCCGGCGTTCCGTCGTTGTCAAAATCAGCCACGGCTAGGTGGGCGCCGTTGAGGTTGCGCAAAAACTTCTCGTGCGGCGGGTTCTCCAAAGTAAGGTCCATGAAGGCGCCGTCGGAAATGGTGGCTTTAGCGGGTTCGTTTATCCACACGTGAAGCGTGCCCCAGTTAATGCCGTACAGGAGATCGGTGCGGCCGTCGTTATTGATATCACCCACGCCGGGTGAGATGTTGTAGACGCCCAAGTGTACCAGCTGTTTCTCCGGGGCAAAGCTGATGCTTACCATCTCCTTGGTGTCGCCGGAAGTTTTGTTGTACTTTGCTTTACCCTTGAAATAATAGAGGCCATCGTTGAACCCGGCTACAATATCCGGAGTTCCGTCGTGGTCATAGTCCACCAGCACAAAGTGGCGAGCAGGCAGCTTCATGGCTGTGCCGGTGGTATCGGTGACGGCGTCACCAATCTCCAAGGCAGGTTCGTCTTTACCCACGACTGCGGCCATAGATAAGGAACCGTCAGGTTTACGAATAATGAGTTTGTTACCCTCAAGCACTGCAGCGCCGTCTGTCTCAAAGTCGGCCTGCGTGGTGGTACGCAGCATCTGCGGTTTGGAGAAGAGAATCTTGCCGGGCTTGGATTCGTTCACGCTGTACCACAGGTGGGAATCTGCCTGAATGAGCAAATCCGGCCTTTTGCCACGAATCCTAATGACCATAGGGTTGCGGTGCTTCATCTGCTTGCCGTTGGCGGCGGAAATCTCCGGCAGGGCGCCAAAGTAGCGGAATTCACGCACGGGTGGAGCAATAAAGTGGCGGCTGTCCTGCAGGTACATGGTAGCTTTGGTGAAACCACCACGATCATCCGTTACAATGACTTTAAAAGATGTTTTACCTTTTTTCTTGAAGGATTTGCCAGGGGTGAAGGTGAAGGTGCCATCGCCGTTGCTTTCTACTTTGCCCCCCTTGGGCTGAGAATAGCTGGCCACGCGTAGCTTATCTTGGTCCACATCGTACGTGAATTGGTGCAGAATGCTGCCCGTTACGGAAGGCTTGGATTTCTCCACCAAATGAGTTTGGTCGAACACCTGGGGAGCGTGGTTGTCGTACAGTGCGGCGACGGTTTCAGCAGATACAGGCTTGTCGAAAATGTGAATCTGGTCCAACGCTGCATTGTTGGTGGTAATGGAAGTAAATTGGCCGGGGAGTTTGCCTGCGGACGTGGTACCGGTGGCTACTTCTTTACCATCTAAGTACAGAACAACCTTACCTGTTTTCTCATCGCGTGTAAAGACCACGTGGTGCCAATCCGTGTCCGTAATGGCAGTGGGAGAAAAAACGATGTCTTTACCCTCAACACGCATGCCAACCTGTCCTTTTGCATTCATGACACCCCAGACGGTGGAAGGGGTGGAGCCGATAACACCGCGCTTGTTCGGTTCACCGTACAGGCGAGTCCAGTAGGAGAAAGTCACCGATCCATTCAGACATGGCAGCTCCTTCATTGTGGTGAGCACACGCCCGGGGCCTATACCGGAACGCTGGCGACCCGATACCCAGGCCTCATTATCGGCCTTCTGCTCCTCATTCAGCAGCATATCATCAGCTTTGCCGGTCAGTTCAAAGGCTTTCACTCCGTCATACTTATACGGCATCGGCATATAGTGCCAATCGCGACCTTCGTCAAAGCTCCAGTGAGCCTTCAGAGCGGCAAAATCGCTGTTCTGCGCAGCCGAAGCTACACCGCAGGCCATAGCCAGCGCAGTCATGATCGAGCAAACAGATAAAACATTTCGTGCTTCCATACCCTGTCAGTATACAGCATCTACACGGCATTGTACAGTCTGGAATGTAATGCCTCAAAACAGGGCAAACGCACATCCGTCCCATGAAAAAGCCTGGCCATTTACGATTTACGATTTACGATTTACGATTTACGAAGTCAATCATAATTTGGCATTGTTCGAATTTTTTTTCAAAGCAACATTTCACAACACGCCCCCGCTTGTGGGGGGGCTTTCAGCCTCCCCACACCCCTCTGACCAGGAAGAGAGCTTCTCGCTCTCTCCCTTGGATC
>CANQSS010000125.1 GCA_947626545.1 uncultured Akkermansia sp.
TCGTGTCCACGCCCCAAGAACACCCCGCCGAAGATCTTGCCGGCCTTGTAGAGGGCGGAAACCTTTGTATCAAACGCGCGAGCCGTACACATGGCACGGTATGCGCGCAAGGCTGCATCCTTCAGCTCACTCACGCGGGTCATTATACGTTTTGCACTCTTACAAATCAAGAGCAAAGAAACACCACAAATGCATTGATATTTACGATTTACGATTTACGATTTACGATTTATTGATAATGTGCGCATTGCGCAGAGAAGGAAAGCCGGTGGCAGACGGAGTCTGCCCATGTACGATTTACAACACGCACGACGGCTGTAAGTGCGTATGGACAGCACGCATGCGCTGCCCGAAGGGCGAACCGGCAGGGTGGTGCCGGTGAGTCAACTTGCAATGCTAGCACGCTACGCGCGTTCCTGCGAAACAAAAGCAAAGCGGAATTTTCGAAGACGATGGTGCGTTGATAGATGGAAAGTCTCCTGTGTGAGACTATGTCGGGTTCACGGCCTTGTTCAATCATCAATGGTTTGAGCTTCTTGCCGGCTTACTTCCTTCATCCATAGGAAGCGCGTGGAAAACGGGATGAATGAGCCCAGAGAAGATTTTATAGGGACACGTGTGCATTAGAAAATGCGTTTGCCACTGCGAGTTCGCCGACTCTGCCGCTATCTCTTCCTCCTGCTTCTCCAACAAAGCTCGTGCCGTCCATTACGTCGCCCATCCCTACTGTACCTCTGAACGCGGCAGCAATGAAAATGCCAATCGCTTTATACGTCGCTTCTTCCCCAAAGGCACGCATTTCTCTGTCGTCTCTCAAAAAACTCTCAATGCCATCGCCCTCTGGATGAATCGCTACCCCCGCGCCATCTTCAAGGGCAAATCCGCCTGGCATATGGGCTCAACCCTTCCGCCACTACTTTACCCCCTCTTTTCATGACCTCAACTTTTTTTTGTCATCTGTTGCATTTAATCTTGCAATCCACAACCGAAGGCGCGAGGGAACAAACGGGGAGAGACTGAAGCCATCGTACGGGCGTAATTACAGGGCGACGAGAATTATATAGCTAGAGCATTTTTTCACTTTTTGCACTTGTGCTGAAGTGGGGAAAATGTTAAATTGTCTGTGGATTTTATACAATTCGTTATGACGCACGCCGCCACTACCCCCCCCCCGAATTTGTTATTCGGCTTACTTTAAGCGCTTTATAGTTATATTCGCCGCCTGTGTCATTTGCTTCACAGGGACGACATCAGCGAGCGTACCGCAGCAAGGAGTGGAGCGCCTCTTCCCGGTGGGCACGGGAAAGCAAGCGAAAGGTGCCAAGCTCAGCAAGGAGCAGAAGCACGCCGCCTCCCTGCTCAAAAAACTCAAAGCCATCGAAAAAGGCGGCGACATCAACGCCGTGGACAAGCTCGGGCAGACTGCGCTCATGTATGCCGCTGCGCGGGGCAACCGTCTTGCGGTCTGCTGGCTCGTGGCAAAGGGGGCGGATGCCTCCATTAAGAGCAAATCCGGCAAAACAGCCGGCGACCTATCTCACGGGGACCTGAGCGATTTTCTGACGGCACTCGAGAAGGAAAAGCAGCCGCTGAGTCGCCAAGAGGCGCGGGATATGCTCACATATCGAGGCGTTACTCTGGGCGAAATTGAGAAAGACTCTTTTTCGGAAGACTACCCCGATGAAGTGAGTGCGATCCCCCTGCTGCGTGGGACTACGGCAGAGAACCTCAACAAACTGAAAAATAAGGAATGGAAAATAGGGAAATTTTACTACGGAGGTCCGATGAAACTCGCCCTACTTTATCGCATTGGCGCTCGAAAGTTTATTCTCCCAGAGGACCTCTCCAGCGTGGCGGACGTGGAACTGCTGCAGCTCCTCCGCTCACTCGGAACAAAAGTGGACGTTGTCGATCCCGCGCTGCAGATGAAGATCGCACTTCAACTGAAGCAAACGGAAACCGCTCTTGAGCTGCTGAAAAAAGATCCTCCCCTACTCCAAAATCCAGATATATTCTCCTCCATCTCCGATGAAAAAACTTTGCAAGCACTGCTGGGCGCTGGTCTGGACGCCAAGAACGAAACGCTCATGGAAGCGGTTATCGAAAAGGGCGACGGAGAAATGCTGCGAACGCTCCTCAAGGCGGGGGCGACACTCCAGGACCCAGATAAAACGCTGAAGAACGTGATGGATAGAGGCGGTGACGTCTTAAGCGGGGATAACTACAGGAACGCAAACTTTGTCCTCGCTCTCATTGACGCCGGAGCCAAAACTGACGTGAACCCATTAACGCTTCTTCTTCACCGAGCAGCGAACCGAGTGAACCTCTCCGATGTGAAACTCCTCCTTGCCCGCGGAGCTAACCCTAACGCGACAGGAGATGATCAAATGACTCCTCTGATGTCGGTTGCCAATTCCTCAACCGAGTGGACGGAAAAGGATACGCATCGCACCGAGATTGTGAAACATCTGCTGGCTGCCGGGGCGGATATACATGCCAAAGATTCCAAGGGGAAGGGTGTTATTTATTACGCTGCCTGCGGTGGACATGGAAATACGCGTTGGATAAGAGACGAGTTCTACCGTGTGAGCAAAGGGGCCGAAGCGGACATCCTGCGCATGGTGGAACAGTTGCTCAAGGCGGGGGCGGATGTGCCCAAGGATATCCTTGCTCAAGAACTGAGACAGGAAATATCCCTTGCCGGGCGGGAGAAGCTGGCCCTCATGCTGCTCGATGCCGGCGCCGACCCTCTGGCAAAAGCTGAAAATGGTTGCACAACCCTCATGGTCAACGGCATTTGGGGCGGCAAGATCGCCAAACGTCTGTTGGATGCCGGGGTAGATCCTTGCGTAAAGTTCGCGGCAGATTCTTGGGAGACCAGCACAGGTGACGACCGTAATCTTGGAGAAGATGGAGATGCCAACGCTATGAGTCTCGCTATGGCAAAAGGCACGGTGGAGGTCGTCAAGCTCCTCAAAGAAAAGGGAATCGATCCCGGCGAACTGCAAATCGTAGATCCGGAGAAAATCGAGCCGCTGCTCAAACTCGGCGCCCGTATCCCAGAGAGCATGGAACTGGAGCTCCTTTTCGATAGGAGGCAAATAGGGCACTCTACACTTCTCGGTCGCCCTTTCGAGGACTACGTTGACATCATCCAAATCCTGAAACAGCACGGTTACAAACCAGATCTGATGGCAGGGACAAAAAAACTCCGAGGTAAGTGGATGCGAATATTGAACTTGGAAGCCTATTGCGCGTTTCTCAAAGCGGGCGAGAATCCGAATGAAACGGATGAAAACGGCAACTCACTCCTCGCTAACTTCGTTTCCTCTACAGCAGAAGTATATCGGGGGTTCACTACTGAAGTACTGCCCGCTTTCATTGAAGCAGGAGTTGACGTCAACAAGCCAATCGATCAGGATGGCCAAACCCCGATCTTCTATGCAGGTGGTGATGCGAAATTGATTTCACAGCTCCTCCGGGCCGGTGCCAGTGTGCGCGTACGCGATGCCAAGGGAAGGACTCCTCTCTTTTATAACAGCGAAAGCGCTGAAACCGTGCGTCTTCTCATGCAACGAGGTGTCCGCATCAATGCGCAGGATAACGAGGGCAACACCGCCCTCATGATGGCCGTGACAGAGAATGGTAGTGGCGTTCAAGCACTCCTGGACTCCGGGGCGAATCCGAACATCAAGAACAAAGCGGGCAAGACTGCCCTGCAAATTGCCAAGGAGAAGAAGTGTGACTCTAGTGTCGAGATTCTCGAAAAGCACGGCGCGAAGGAGTAATACCAGAGCAACCGCATTTGGACAAAGTAGAAAACTCCCGCTCTTCGTATATTTTTGTCGAGGGTGGTGCTATCCTATCTCCCCCTCGCTCCCCCTGTCAATAAAAAAATCGCCGTTACCAACGTTTTGCAACTTTTGATAACGGCGAAAAACCCTAGATTTCCGTACGGGGGATAGGACTCGAACCTACGACCTCCACCATGTCAAGGTGTTGCTCTACCAACTGAGCTACCTCCGCTTAGTTGAATGGGCAGGGATGGATTCGAACCATCGAAAGCAAACGCTAGCAGATTTACAGTCTGCCCCCTTTGACCGCTCGGGAACCTACCCATAAATGA
>CANQSS010000126.1 GCA_947626545.1 uncultured Akkermansia sp.
GGGGAAGGGGCTTTGATTCTTACAGAGGGGAGTGTGCTTCGTGTGGGGAAGAGGAGCTGGTATGATGGTGGGGAGAAGTCCTATTCCATATTGGACTATGCTGAGGAGGTGAGGAAGGGGAGTCTGAAGGTATCCGGGGATGGAGGGGGAAAACTGGTACTTGCGCTGAGTGAGGACGTTATTGGGCGGACGACCGGGGAAGAGTTTGCTCTTCGCAACATCTGGTTGGCTGATGCAGAGATTCAGATCGAGGATGGTCTCTTCAGGGTGAAAGCAGACGGGGGAGTAGGCTACCTCTACTACGTGGAAACAGAAGTGAAGGACGGGAACACGGTGCTGCATTTGCACGGCAGCAGGAAAGAGGTATGGAATGCATCCATTCAGGGGGATATCGATTCACTGGCGTGGCAAAGTCCGGAATGGAGCGAAGAAGGGGATGCGGGAGAACACACGGAGTGGAAAATGGTGAACGTAGACAGAGCAATGAGCGTGACGGTGAAAGGGAGGCCGGAGGATGCCGCCAGGCTTAAGCTCAACCTTCTTACGGGGACGGAGGATTTAACCATCAGCTC
The DNA here is from genome assembly GCA_947626545.1 of uncultured Akkermansia sp. GTDB lineage: Bacteria > Verrucomicrobiota > Verrucomicrobiia > Verrucomicrobiales > Akkermansiaceae > Akkermansia. The sequence continues at coordinate 573 of CANQSS010000126.1, forward strand.
TGAAAGAGAGAATGCAACTGTAGTGCTGCACAACGATGAGAACGTTGTCAGCGATGAGGATCACAAATACACAGTGGATCCAAACACAGAGATGAAGGGAAATATCACCGTTAAAGGAGGTGATGTAAACTTTGAAAAAACAGGGAGGAGCAGGCTTACCATCTCCGGCAATTTGGTAGCAAGGGAGAGCTCACTGATAGTATCCGGAGGTACGCTCATTCTGCAAGGAGGAAACAGTGCGCTTCGCACAATTGGGGAACTTGCAGAAGAAGGCAACATGCAGTTGGATGGGAAATTGATGCTGCTGGGAGACACGACACTGAAAGGAGGGGGAACGCTGAGTGGTAGCGGAGAACTCGCCATAGATGGAGAGAAAACGCTGGATGTAGCGGAATTTGTCGTAGTTCAGAGCAATGTCACGGTGAATCTGGATGAGGATGGGAGCAAATTAAATCTTGGAGGTAACACAGGTGTTCAATTCGGAGGGCTCAGGAATAAAGGAGGAAAAGCAACCGTTGATCTTGGTAAGGATGGCGAACTTGTGTTGGCGGGAGGGAAGCAAGGGAAGCAGGAGAGCTACAGCGGGGCATTGGTGGGAAGCGGTACGATCACCGTATGTGACAACAGCGAACAGACCTTCATCGGCACGGGGAATGAGGAGATTGACCTCGTGGCTGATTGGGAAGGAGGGCTGCATCTGCAAGGGGAGTCGAAGTACAACAACATACTTGTGAAGCAGGGAAGAAACGAACTCAATCACGATGGGTACGGAGCACTCCACATCGAGTGCACGAGGGGAGGTGATGAAAATAGCCACATCACGGCGAAGGGAGACATCATTCTGGGGGATGGCACGACCACCTACTTGCAGCTCAGTATGCGTCAGGGGTTGAGCGAGGAGACTAGCCCTCTGCTTACCGCAGAAGGAGCTCTCAACGTGGGAAGTTTGGCAAAACTCGACATATCGCTCACGGGCAACGGAGTCGACTTAACGCCGAACGAGGAGCTACGCGTACCACTCATGCAAGGCAGTTACTTTAACGGGGAGTACAAGGGAGGTGCATTTGCGGCAGATCATTTACACTACGACCCACTGCTGGATGTGTACTACGAAAATGTGCAAGTAGAATTCGAGAATGAGGGGCATCAGGTGGTACTCACGGGGAATCAACGCAAGGAGAGTCCGCTCAAGGAAGTGGCAAAGACAGGAAACTCCGCAGCGGGATCAGACCTGCTTTGGAACAGAAAGGACGATCCCGAATTGCGCAACATCAGCAGCGCTCTTTACAAGACATTCTGCGGGATCATAGAACTGAGCCGCAGCAACCCGGAAGCAACGCGCAAGGCGCTCTCGGCTGTGGCAGGCAGCAGTGCGGCGGCGATAGGCAGCGCGCAAAAGGAGGCGATGCGCACACAGATGGGACGTATGAGAGATCGAGCGACACAGCTGGGGTTAGCAGGTGGTTATTCTTACGACAACCTGCCGTACTGGCATGCTTGGGTGGAGGGAGTTGGCTCCTACAACAAGCTGAGCGAAGATGGGGATGAGAGCGGTTTCACCCTCTCGTCCTGGGGAGGAACACTTGGGGTGGATGTTGATTTGAGCGAGCACACGGCGGTTGGCATAGGGCTCACAGCGCTGAGAGGAAATCTGAAGACCAATGGAGCTGATACCGGCAACGGCGATCTGGACTCCTACTACGTGAGCGCGCTGCTGCGCACGCAGAGGAGACGGGCAGCGCACACAGTGGTGGCGAGCATCGGGACAGACGATGCCGAGTTGGAGAGAAGTGTGAGCTACGGGAACGGCAGCTACAACACTAAGGGGAGCACGAGCGGAGAAAGTTTTGGGCTGCTCTATGAGTTTACCTATGACCTGCCCGGAAATGCTGAAGGAAGCGCGCTGCTGCAACCGCTCTTTACGGCCTCTGTAATGCATGGGAGCATGAAGGAATATGACGAGACGGGGGCAGATGGACTGCCGCTGCACGTGGATAAGCAAGATTGGACGACGACAACGCTGGGGGTGGGACTGCGCTGGATGTGCACGATAGGAGAAAACGTCCTCAATCGCAGTGTGGTCTTTGAGGCCCGGGGAGCGGTGCTACAGGATATAGGAGACACGCAGGGGAAGGTGCGAGCCGGGTTGATGGAGGCGCCGGAACTTCTCCGCGAGGTGAAGTCTGCGGAGGTAGGCAGCACGGCGGTGCAGCTAGGGATTGGAGTGAGAGCTCCCATGAGCGATCGCGTTCAAGTGCTCTTCAACACCGGAGCAGAGTTGCGCAGTGGGATGACTTCCTGGAACATAGCAGCCGGCATCCGATACGACTTCTAGCAATCCGGGAGCAAACCGCACCTGAGAGTGCTACCTTGGAGGTCTCTCCATGGACTTCCTCAGTCGGGGGCTGCGTCCAAGCTATGGCCCCTCTTGTCACTCTGCCACAATTCCCGCGCATTACGTCCCCGCACAAAATCAACGGGGTATAGATTTGCAAATCAACCCTACCCCGTTGACCGTTGTTTGTGATACTAATTTTCTCTCGTCTCGTGAATATTTTTAGGATGAGAACGGTAGCGGCTGGCGCCGCCTATGTACGATGTACGATTGGAAAGCTCGTGCACCCAGTGGCGCGGGGAATTTGCGGAGCAGAAGAACTTGACGGGTGTCTATTCACGAATTTGATTTTCTCTACTGATGACTTTCACCCCAGTTGCATGTCATGCCTGACGTAGATCGAGTAGGGGGCTTTCGCCCCCTCTCACACCACCGTACGTGCCTTTTATGGCATACGGCGGTTTTTCCTAACCTTTGCAGACAACGCTCTGCAATGAGACGGCTACCGCCTCCAGCAGGCGTTTGTCCCAATTCAGTTCCCCCTTCCACGCCGCAAACACTTGCTGCTCCCGCGTCGGCGCAGTTTCGGGACTTGCACCCTCACCGCCTCCGTGTGGGCGCGCCCATTCCGCCTGAGTCGAAAAATCAAACTCTGCCTGATATGTGACGCCTTGACTCTGCCGCTCTATGTTCATGGGTATCCGGCTGAATTGTCCGGTTTGGATTCGGTCCTTCCCCTTTGGAGGTTGGGTACTATGACCTCTGCTGACTCCCGACAGACGGTTTGCTCCGCAGCGCTTTCGCGCTTTAGTCGGGCCTCTCAGGATAAGACATGCAGCTTTCTCACAGTGCAGGCCGGATTTACCATGCGCACTCTTGACAGAGTATTGGGCGTAAGCATCCATTGCTGCCTCACCTCGTGCGCTTTGGCCTTCTATCCGGTTCTTGTTCATCCTGTCTGTGATTCGCCTCCGGCTTCCTCCCCACCCCACGTTACCGTGACGCAGTTGCCTTTGGCTATTTGATTCCGCCCTGTCAGCGGCTCTTGGGGACTTTCACCCCAGTTACATGTCATGCCTGACGTACCAAAAGGAACGACCCGCAGGGGGAAAACCTCTGCGGGTCGTATTGGATCCTGGCGGCG
>CANQSS010000127.1 GCA_947626545.1 uncultured Akkermansia sp.
CGTACGAATATGAACGTTCCCGCATGGAGCCTCTTTTGAGGCTCCGCCCGTTATGTCGAGGAGCTCCGTTGAGGATTCCCCTCTCAGCGCTTCAGATTATACCACCTCGAATCAATAGTGTACAACACGCACGACGGCCCCGTTGAGGGCGCGCGCGTTAGCGGGCGGTAAGTGCGTATGGACAGAGCGAAGGCGCTGCCCCGCAGGGGCGAACCGCCGATGGGGCGGCGGTGAGTCAACTTGCAATGCTAGCACGTTACGCGCGTTCCTGCGAAACAAAGGCAAAGCGGAATATTCGAAGGCTATGATATGTCCCGGGTGGCAGATGTGCTCAAAAATGAGAGAGGAACAACTTCGTTCGCAGCGCGGCGTGTGCTGCCATTGCGGTTTTTGTGTTCGGAAATAGGCGCGTGATCAACCGTTTGGAGAATTTTCTCTACTTTTCCACTTCATGCAAATGCATCTGCCGTGTATATACGCGTTATTTTCCGACGAAAGTTATCGGAAAATCGGGCTTGCAAACAGAAAGCAACATGGTAGAATGAAGCCGCAACACTTCAAGAAAAATATGAGTAAACTTGACGGCACTAAGACGGCTGCGAACTTGGCTACGGCTTTCGCAGGAGAATCCCAGGCACACACCAAGTACCTCTATTACGCTTCCAAGGCCAAGAAGGATGGGTTTGTGCAGATTGCCCAGCTCTTTGAGGAAACGGCGCGCAACGAGAAGGAACATGCCAAGATTTGGTTCAAGCTCCTGCACGGTGGGGCTATCCCCGGCACGGAAGATAATTTGAAGGATGCCGCCGCCGGTGAGAATTACGAGTGGACTGATATGTACAAGACCTTCGCTCAGGAGGCCCGCGAGGAAGGGTTTGACGACATTGCCGCCCTCTTTGATGGCGTGGCTGCGGTGGAGAAGACCCATGAGGAGCGTTACCGCAAGTTGCTGGAGAATGTGCAGGGTGACCTCGTCTTCAGTCGCGATGGAGAGTGCATCTGGCAGTGCATCAACTGCGGTCACATCGTTGTGGGCAAGAAAGCCCCGGAACTTTGCCCCGTGTGCGCCCACCCGAAGGCCTATTTCCAGCTTCTGCCTCAGAATTACTAAAACCGATTGGTTAAATATTGGGTTATTCCCGGGGCGCAAGGCAAATGACTTGCGCCCCGGCAAGCGCATGGGAAGATGCGTTTGCTATTTACGATTTATGATTTGTGAAATTCCCGCGCTTGCGCGCGAACTTGGCGAAGTTTGCCGTCTTACTTCTTCCATTCATAGGTAACGCATGGGAAATGGGTTGAATGGGCTCGGAACAAATTTTATTGGGACACGTGTGCGGTTGCCTTGTGGAAACGCGATAAAAGCTTGACAAAGCGGGCTAAAAACATAAAATGAGTCGCAGATAGCCGAAGTCACCATGTTTCTTAGGCAAAAGTTACAGGAAGGTCTGACTGCGTGGCAGAAGCTGCTGCTGATAGCTGTGCTGGGGGCGATGGTTCTGGGTTACATAGTGACGGACCCGAGGCAGAGCATGGAGGAGATTGGGTATCGGCTGGCATGGCTGGCGCTCACGGGTGTGGGATTGAGTTTTCTGTATAGCGTGTACCACAAGAAAGCGGAGCTCAATGTACAGAGATCGGCGTTGCTGATGCTGCTCATTGTTGTACAGATAATGATTATCAACTGGTTGCAAGATTTGCTTCCAATCGAGATAGGAAGGTATTCGGTAACAAACGGACAATTGTTGTTGGCGCTGCCGTACGCATTGGCGCCGGGCATGACGGCGGTAATGCTTGGGAAAAAACTAGGTGTCTTTGCGACTCTGTGCACAACGTTGGTGGGGATGGCACTTATGCCGGCCGACTTTACAATGGCGAATTACGTGGTGCTGAGCTTGATGGCTGGACTGATAAGTGCCTTGCTGTGCGACCGAGTTGCGAGGCGTGAGAAAATACTGTATGCAGGGTTTGTGACAGGAGCGGCCGTGTTTGTGGCAGCAGTGGCGCTGGGATGTTTTCGCGGGTCGGGGCTGTATACGTTGCATGATGGCTTCCATGTGGGGGGCTTTGCGGCAGAAGCGGCGGTGGCATTGGGGGTAAACTTTGTGGTGAGTGTGGTTGTCGGCGGGCTGATGCCCTTGATGGAGCGCTTGTTCAATATATCCACCCATATCACTTGGCTGGAGTGGTCGGATATGAACCACCCCATACTCAAGAAGCTGCAGATGACCGCGCCGGGTACATTCCACCACAGTTTATACGTGCAAAGACTGGCGGAAGCAGCGGCGGAGGCTGTTGGTGCGGACGTGACACGTGCCGGAGTTTGCGGCCTGTACCACGATATCGGCAAATTGAACAACCCGCAGTTTTTTACTGAAAATATTGGTAACCAAGCTTTTTCTCCGCACAATGATCTGACGGCGGAGGGTTCTGCGCGCATTATCATTCAGCATGTGAAGGATGGGGTGGACATAGCTCGCAAATACAAGCTGAATAGTCGCATCATCAGCGCGATTCGCGAGCACCACGGCAAGCTGCTCACCTTTTATTTCTATCGCAAGGCCATGGACCGCTATGTGGAGGAGAAAAAGAAGTTTGACGAGGGGCTTATTGACACATGTCCAGAGGAGGTCAGCAGGGCAGTGTTCACATACGAGGGGCCCATCCCGCAGACGCGAGAATCAGGAATCGTCAGCATGGCGGATGCGGTGGAGAGTGCAACGCGGTCGCTGGTAAATCCCACGGAGGAAGAGCGCAGGTCGATTATTGACAAGATATTTCGCGAGAGAATATTAGATGGGCATTTGCGCGATTGTCAGCTCACACTGGGAGATCTTGACAAAATTAAGGAATCATTCCTGACCACGCTCAGTACGATGAACCACAACCGCATCGCATACCCGCCCCCGGCGAGCCAAGATGACGAAGCAGAGTCCGCGGCATCGGTACATCAGGCCAGATCGGCATCATGAAGCAGCAGTTGCGCAGCGTGAGCATGGTGCTCGCTTTCGTTGTGGGCGGTCTCTTCCACAAGCAGATAGCGCCTTTTGAGTGGTGGCTGCCCATCGGCATATCCATCATGTTGAGCATTACTTTCGTGGGCTTGGATGTACGCGGACTCAGGCCGGTGCGCATGCATTTGTGGCTGCTATTGAGTATTCAGGCGCTGGGGGTAGGGAGCTGGGGACTAGTGAGACTCGCGGGATATCCGGTGCTGGCGGAATCGCTGTATTACTGCGCGGCGGCGCCCATCGCCAGTGCCAGTCCCATTATTGTGGGATTGCTGCGTGGGAATGTGGAGTTCTCAACCACGGCAATGGTGCTCAGCCAGGTGGTGTTTGCGGTGGTAACTCCCTTCATCCTGCCCCTAGTGGTGCATGGCGATTCCTTGGGCTACATGGAGTTAATGGGGGTGGTAGCCTGGCAAATATTTGTCGTGCTGGGTGTGCCCGCGCTTATTTCCGCGAGTCTGCGGCTGGCGTATCCTCCCTGTCGGGAGTGGGCGCCGAAGCTCAAGGACCTGTCGCTGGGCATCTGGGTGGTCAATTTGGTCGTGCTTACAGCGGGAGGGGTGCAACGTATCATCGAGCGCGGCTATAGTTTTCACGATATGTGGCCGATGATGCTTGGCGCGGCAGTTGTCTGCCTGATTGGTTTCACCGCAGGGTATCGGCTTGGCTACCCTGATTTGAAACGTGAGTGTTCCCAAGGACTTGGCCAGAAAAATACGGTACTTACCCTCTACATGGCTGCCCAGAGTTATGCTTCACCCCTCGCCTACATTGGCCCCGTCTTTTACGTTTTTTGCCACAATATGGCCAATGCCATTCAGCTTACTCTCGCCAGTAGGGAAAGGGAGAAAAGACGGTAAACATTTACGATTTACGATTTACGATCACTGGCATCCCATAACGTCGTCGGTGCGATGACGTCATACGCATAATTACGG
>CANQSS010000128.1 GCA_947626545.1 uncultured Akkermansia sp.
GACGAGGTGTCCGGCGATGTGGTGACCTTCGGCTTGGGCGCTCGCATGCAGGCGGCCATCAGCGAGAATGCCTTCGGGCGCTCCTCGATCTTCGAGGCTCGCGTGATTGCCAAGGCTGACGCCGGTGACAACACCGGCAAGGCGACCAATGCGCTGCTCCACGGCTCTGTCTCTCAGGAGGTCGAGAGCGCCGAGGTCGGCAAGTTCGGTATCGAAGTCGGCGCCGGTCTGACCCTGCCTATCGGCAGCAACGGCGGCACCCTCTTCCTCGACGGCTCGGCTGAGTTCCGCTCCGGCTACACCAACCTCAACGCCAGCGCCGGTTACAGAATCAGCTTCTAAGCCATTTACGATTTACGATTTACGATTTACGATTTACGATTTACGATTTACGATTTGGAAATTCGCGCGCCTGCGGCGCGGGCGCGCGAAGCCAAATCGGAAAGTGAATCGTGAAGGTAACGATCGGACGTAGTTACAAAGGGGCGGGAAGGCGGAGCCTGACCATTTACGATTTACGATATCTATTTATTTTATCTCACACGGTTACGGGCCTGGGAATTTCTTCTTGCCCTATCAACCATACGAGTCTTTTGCGGAGCCGTCGCTTGGGCGGGGCACATGGCGCTCTGACATCGTAACGGGGCTTTCTCCCTAATCGATTTTCGAGCCTCCCATGTACCGGGGATAGAGGTTCTAGAGGGCTTCTATCCCTTCTTCCGCAACTGCGCTTATTCTATCGCAGTCCCGCGCACCTCAAATTAACCGTTTACGATTTGAATGCTAGCGCGCTACGCGCGAGATTGGCGAGCCGCAGGCGACAAAATGCCGCCTATGTACGATGTTGGATGTACGAAGTACAACACGCACGACGGCTGTAAGTGCGTATGGACAGCGCGGATGCGCTGCCCGAAGGGCAAACCGGCAGGGTGGTGCCGGTGAGTCAACTTGGGAAATTCCCGCGCTTGCGCGCGAATTTGGCGAAGTTTGCCGTCTTGCTGCCCTACCTCCTTCATCCATGGGAAACGCATGGGGAATGGGTTGAATGGCGTTGCCCACACCGCCGCTTCGATTTGGCCAAGCCGTGAACCTGGCTCTGCAAAATTCGCAGACCTTTCGAACCAACGCCCGCCCATGATTTCCCCACCACCTCCGCTTACGCTCCGCATAGCCCGCGCCTTTGGCGCGCTATAATTCAAATCGTACATTGTAAATTGACTCACCGGCACCACCCTGCCCTGGTTGCTTCGGAGTCGCCCCACGACTGTTGCTTCGGAGTCGCCTCACGACTCCTCACCCCTACGGGGCAAAAGCTAACGCTTTTGGCCAAACTGGCTTACAGCCGTCGCCAGTTTTCACCCTGCGGGCAGCGCATACGCGCTGTCCATACGCACTTACAGCCGTCGTGCGTGTTGTACCTCGTACATAGGCGGCGTCCTCGCCGCCATCAGGCGCCCCCGCCCCTTTCGAACCAACGCCCGCCCATGATTTCCCCACCACCTCCGCTTACGCTCCGCGTCTCCGCGAGCCGGAGGCTCGCCAAATTTCCAAATCGTAAATCGTAAATCGTAAATCGTAAATCGTAAATGAATTAAATCGTAAATCGTAAATGAATTGCGTGTTGGGATCGCTTTTCTTGGGACGGATGTGGTTTTTCACGTTTTTTTTGCAATTATGCTTGACATCGAGGCAGTGCAGGGTTACACTACGCAACGCATACGCGCGGGTGTCGTTCAGTGGTAGGACGCGTGCTTCCCAAGCATGCAACGCGGGTTCGATTCCCGCCACCCGTATCGCGGTAGGTAATTTTGGGTCAACGCGTTTTTTTGAGGAAGAGAGGGGGGGAGAAGGCACATCCGTCCCAAGAAAAAGCACCCCTAATGGCAGTTCATAGCACATCATGCAGCATAAGCCGTTGGTTATTTACGATTTACGATTTACGATTTGAATGCTAGCGCGCTACGCGCGAGATTGCCGAGCCGGTGCATAGCGGAATTCCTGAAATGATGATGCGTTGATAGGGGGAAAGCAACTGGTGTTACGCTATGCCGCACATCCGTCCCAAGAAAAAGCACCCCTAATGGCAGTTCATAGCACATCATGCAGCATAAGCCGTTGGTTATTTACGATTTACGATTTACGATTTGAATGCTAGCGCGCTACGCGCGAGATTGCCGAGCCGGTGCATAGCGGAATTCCTGAAGTGATGATGCGTTGATAGGTGGAAAGCAACTGGTGTTACGCTATGCCGGGTTGACTCAGCGCCGCCCCATCAGCGGTTGCTTCGGAGTCGCCTCACGACTGTTGCTTCGGAGTCGCCTCACGACCCCTCACCCCTGCGGGGCAAAAGCTACGCTTTTGGCCAAACTGCCTTACGCCGTCGGCAGTTTTCACCCCTACGGGGCAAAAGCTAACGCTTTTGGCCAAACTGGCTTACAGCCGTCGCCAGTTTTCACCCCTGCGGGGCAAAAGCTATCGCTTTTGGCTAATCGACCTTACGGTCGTCGGTCGCTTTCGCCCTTCGGGCAAAAGCTGTGCTTTTGTCCAATCCCCCTCCAAGCCCTCGGGGGCTTTCACCGCTATGCCGAATCGTCAATGGTTTGACATCTTATCGGGCTTACTTCCTTTGTCTGTTGGAAACGCATGAGGAATGGGTTGAATGAGCCCAGAGAAGATTTTATTGGGACACGTGTGGGGAAGAAGGTGAGAGCGTCCAAGCAAGGCGATGGACGGTAGTTTTGAAAGTTTCGGGTATGTTGCCGACTTTGTGGAAGTTCTTCGTGGTGTCATTCCACAAAATCATACGAAGAGCGTATTTTCTCTCTCGATTAACTTCTCTCAAATGCGTTTGCCGTGACCACACCCCTCAATCCCTTGCCAAGACAAAAAAAGCGTCCGCCAGTCGCTTACAACTTCTGACAGACGCAAAAAGACAACTTTTTTGCTTGCGGGAGCAGGACTTGAACCTGCGACCTTCAGGTTATGAGCCTGACGAGCTACCGGGCTGCTCCATCCCGCGGTTAAAAGGGCTTGCCGAAGCAAGGACGGGAAGAGTATAGACATCAGGAAATGGAAAGTCAAGCCAAAAAAAAGAAAAAAATGCACATCCGCTCCAAGAAAAAGCACCCCCAATGGCAGTTCATAGCACATCATGCAGCATAAGCCTCTTATTATTTACGATTTACGATTTACGATTTACGATTTGAATGCTAGCGCGCTACGCGCGGGATTGCCGAGCCAGTGCGTAGCGGAATTCTTGAAATGATGGCGGAAGCGCCTAACGTCGCCTATGTACGATTCAAGAAATTCCCGCGCTTGCGCGCGGACTTGGCGAAGTTTGCCGTCTTGCTGGCTTACCTTCTTCATCCATGGGAAACGCATGAGGAATGAGTTGAATGAGCCCTAAGAAGATTTTATTGGGACACGTGTGGCACATCCGTCCCAAGAAAAAGCACCCCCAATGGCAGTTCATAGCACATCATGCAGCATAAGCCTTTGGTTATTTACGATTTACGATTTGAAAAGTTCCCGCGCTTGCGCGCGGGTTCGGCGGAGCAGATGCGAGCGAAATGTGATGAAGCTGTACACGGGCATAGTCAAAAAGGTGCGGGGATGCGGAGCAGGAGCGCAGAAAAACTTTCAAAACATTGCGTGTTGTCAGCTAGAATGATTCGTGAATATGCGATGCCAGCTTGCAGATTTCTTTTTCACCGTATTTCTTCCATGAAGCGCATGGGAAATGGGTTGAATGAGCCCAGAGAAGATTTTATTGGGACACGTCGTAATGCCTCAAAAGAAAAAGTCACCGAAGTCCGATGCCTCAAAATAAACGGTCACCCAAGAGCATAGCATTTTCA
>CANQSS010000129.1 GCA_947626545.1 uncultured Akkermansia sp.
AGAGAATGCAAGACTGAAGTGCCGATTTTATTTTATCCCTTCATTATCTGTCTCAGCGAATTTGCCGGAGACCCAAAAATGATGATAAAGTGATTTTATGCTGCGAGCCGACGCCCTCCTGAGCCGATTCGGATACTGCTCCCGCCGGGAGGCGGCGGCCTGGTTGCGCGCTGGCCGGGTGCGGATTGATCAGAGCCCCATCACCTCCCCATCCGCCAAGGTTGACCCCGCCCGTGTGCTGGTGGATGGGCAGCCTATCCCTTTTGTGAACGGCATTTTCGTGGCTCTGCACAAACCCCTGGGATATACCTGTTCCCACATATCGGAGGATGGCTCTCCGACCGTCTATGAACTCCTGCCTGCGCAGTGGGAGGCCCGCAGTCCTGCCGTGCAATCCATCGGGCGTCTTGACAAGGAAACGGCGGGACTGCTTCTGCTCAGCGATGATGGAACGCTTGTGCATGCTCTCACTTCCCCCAAGCGCCACATTGAAAAAGTGTACGAGTACCGTACGGCCGCGCCGGTTCCGCCGGAAGCCACGGCCCTCTTCGCCTCCGGCAGTTTCACTCTGAATGGGGAGAAATCCCCATGTCTGCCCGCCACGCTGGAGCCGGATGTCTCTGATCCATGCCATGGTCGCCTTCGTCTGCACGAGGGGCGCTACCACCAGGTACGCCGCATGCTCGCCGCCGTGGGTGCCCCGGTAATGGATCTCACTCGCGTGGCCATCGGTTCTCTGCAGCTTGATTCCCTCTCCTTGAACCCCGGCGAGTGGATCCCCATCAACCCGCAGCTCTTCACCGATGCTCCGTGACTTCCCTATTGCCGTACACCCTGATTTTTCCGTGGTTTACGAGGACGAAGATGCACTGGTGGTTGACAAGGCGGCTCCGCTCATCATGCACCCCACCGGCTGTGTGCGCCGTTATGAGCCAACCCTGCTCGGCGGCGTATCCCAGCTCCTGGCCTACGAACTGGCCTGCGGAGGCTGCGTGTCGCTCGTCAACCGCTTGGATCGCGAAACGAGCGGTCTCGTGCTCATCGCCAAAAATGCCGCCACCGCTCGCGAGCTGGGCTGCGCCATGCAACGCCACCTCATCCGAAAGCGCTATCTGGCCATCGTGCGCGGGTGGCCGCTGTGGGATTCCGCATGCTGCGCCGAGCCTCTCGCGCCCATGCACACCTTTGCCCCCACCCGCATCCGCGTGCGACAAGCTTGCCACCCCGCCGGTCGCCCATGCCGCACTCTGTTCCGCGTGATGAAATGCATCCCGGCGCGCGATGATCTGCCGGAACTCGCGCTCATGGAGTGCCTCCCCATCACCGGCCGCATGCATCAAATCCGCGCCCATCTTTCCTTTCTCGGCTTCCCCATCCTCGGTGACAAAATATACGGCCCGGATGAATCGTGCTACCTCGACTTCATACGCGACGGCTGGACTCCCCAGCTCGCAGCTCGCTTGCTTCTGCCGCGCCACGCTCTTCACGCCTGTGACCTGGAATTCCCCCTTCACGGACAAATCATCCGCGTCCACACGGAACTGCCACCGGACTTGGCAGCTCTCCTGCACGACAACAGCACCCACGACCCATCCCAGCTGTAATCGCCAATCGTACATAGGCAGCCCCGTCGCTTTCTAACCACGTCCGTTCACGGCCTTCAAAATTCCGCTTTGCATTCGCTCCGCAAAATTCCGCGAGCCTCCGGCTCGCCAAATTTCCAAATCGTACATCGTACGTCGTACCTCGTACATAGGCACCGCCAGGTGCCTCCGTCGTACATCGTACATAGGCAGACCCCGTCTGCCCCCGGGCGCCGCCAGGCGCCCCCACCCTCCGGGCAGTGCGCACACGCACTGCCCGTCCTCCCCGCGCAACGCGCGCGAATTCGCAAATCGTACATCGTAAATCGTACATCGTACATAGACAAACGCATTTCCTAATGCGTTTGTCTTGATTTTTTTCCACGGGCTCACTATAATGAAACCGTTATGGACGACAAGAAGAACGAATTGCTGCAAATTCTGCTGAAAAAATCCATCAAGACCGGGCACTTCATTCTCGCTTCCGGCAAGGAGAGCGATTTGTACTGCGATTGTCGCGTCACAACCTTGGATGCCCGCGGCGCCAACCTCATCGGCGAGCTCGGCTGGCAACTCGTGCGAGATGTCATCCTCCCGCGCTTCCCCTCCATCTCTGCCATCGGCGGCATGACCATGGGCGCCGACCCCATTTCTCTGGCCATCGGCATGTATTCTGCCTCTGCCACGTCCCCTCTTGGCGTCTTCACGGTCCGCAAGGAACCGAAGGATCACGGGCGCGGAAAACGCATTGAGGGCAATTTTTCCGCCGGTGAATCCGTTATCGTGGTGGATGATGTCATCACCACCGGCGGCTCCACCATCAAGGCTATTGATGCTATCGAGGCCGAGGGTGGCAAGGTGCTGGCAGCTTTCGTGCTGGTGGATCGTGAGGAGGGCGGGCGCGAGGCGATTGAAAGCCGCGGGGTTCCGGTGTATTCGCTCTTCACGCGTCGCAGCATCTTTGGCGACCAATAAGCCCCATGCTTCCTCTGCTCGCAGGGATTGAAGGCACGGCGCTCTCGGAGCGGGAGAGCGCGCTTTTCTCGCGTTTGCAGCCTGCCGGTTACATCCTCTTCTCCCGCAATATGCAGGATCCTGAGGAAACGCGCGAGCTGACCGATTCTCTCCGCCGCCTTTCCACCGGGCCGCATTCCCCCATCATCGCGGTGGATCAAGAGGGCGGACGCGTTGTCCGCACGGCTGATTTCGGCCTTCCCTTTCCCTCTGCCGCCGCTCTCGCTGCCACTCGCGACACGCACCTCATCGAGCAAGCGGCGCTCATGACCGCTCGCTGTCTGTTTTCCTTGGGCATCAACACAGATTTGGCGCCGGTGCTCGACCTCTCCTCACCCCGCACCAATGCCTTGGGAGGACGCTGCTGGGGCGCCGATACACAGGATGTCATCTCCTACGCGGGACTGTGGAATCGCGTACTCTCGCGCCGGGGGATCATGACGTGCGGCAAGCATTTCCCGGGCATGGGCGCAGCTCAATGCGACCCTCATTTCACCCTGCCCGCCATCGCAACGTCACGCGCTGCCTTTTTAGATGACGGCGCCGCCACGCCTTTTACTGCGCTCATGCCGGAGCTCCCCTCCATCATGGTGGCTCACGTGCAAGCCACCGGGCTGGATGCTCAGCTTCCCTCTTCTCTCTCCCTGGTCGTGGTGCAGGATTTCCTCCGCAACCAGCTGGGGTACGAGGGCGTGGTGTTCACCGATGACCTCTGTATGGGGGCTATCACCTCCCTCTATGCTCCGGAACAAGCGGCGCGCCTCGCCCTGCTGGCCGGGTGCGACGCTCCGCTCATCTGCCACCACGCCGCCGATCTGCTGGAATCTGCCGCAGAGGCGTTGCGCGACGTACCCCCGCAAATTCTGCAGCGCGCAGAAGAACGCTTGGAACGCTTCCGCATGCTCATCCCGGACGTCCTGCCCCCCATGTCTTTCCTGGCTCACCGCAACTTCGCGCGCCAGCTGCAAGAATTCTGCTCCCGCATCCCGGAACCCACTACCAACGTCGCCTCCTCTCCCGTGCATCACATGTAAGCTGAAAAGGCGCGCGAATTTGGCAAATTGACTCGTAGGCACCCCATTGCCTACTTGCCCTTCGGGCAGCGCATCCGCGCTGTCCATACGCACTTACCGCCCGCTAACGCGTGCGCCCTCATCGGGGCCGGTGGCAGACAAAGTCTGCCTATGTACGAAGTCAACTATAATTTTGAGGCGGGGTAAATTTTTATTTTTGCTCAATCCATCAGAGCAAAGCAGA
>CANQSS010000130.1 GCA_947626545.1 uncultured Akkermansia sp.
CTCTATTATGGGTGTAATGGAGCAAAACAGCAAACACCTTTTTTGGCTCCCTGTAAATTTCTATGGGATGCCAATGAATCTAAATCGTAAATCGTAAATCGTAAATCGTAAATCGTAAATAACCAACGGCTTATGCTGCATGATGTGCCATTAACTACCATTGGGGGTGCTTTTCCTTGGGACGGATGTGATGCGTTT
This sequence comes from uncultured Akkermansia sp., assembly GCA_947626545.1. Taxonomy (GTDB): domain Bacteria; phylum Verrucomicrobiota; class Verrucomicrobiia; order Verrucomicrobiales; family Akkermansiaceae; genus Akkermansia. The sequence goes on from CANQSS010000130.1 coordinate 199, forward strand.
GACTTGCAAGTAAGCCCCGAACGTGGTATATAACCCGCGAGTTCACCCGTTTTCCCCCATGCCCCAACGCAAATCTCAACCCATCCGGCGTAAAGTAAAAAATTGGACCGCTTCGGACTCCGCTGAGTTGTACTGCGTTCACGATTGGGGCAACGATTTTTTTGCGATTTCCAAAAACGGGGAAACGACGGTACGCCTGGCCGATAGCAATGGCGAGTTGCGCCACGTGAGCTTGGTAAGCCTGATGAGGGAGCTCGCGGAGCGTGGGACGGCGGCCCCGGTTCTGCTGCGCTTCCGCGACCTGCTGCGCGCGCGCCTCGATGAGCTCAACAAGAGCTTCGCCGGCGCCATCCGCAAAGCCGATTATCAGGGCGTGTACCGCGGGGTATATCCCATCAAAGTGAATCAGCAACGTCGTATTGTCGAGGAGATCGTCTCCTACGGCGCGCGTTACCATTACGGACTTGAAGCCGGTTCTAAACCGGAGCTCATTGCGGCTATGGCATACATGCAGGATAAGGAGGCTTTCCTGATGTGCAACGGGTACAAGGATGACGAATTCATCGATTTGGCGCTGATGGGACAACGCATGGGACTCAATATTCACCTCATTCTCGAGATGCCCAACGAATTGCCGGCCATTTTGCGGCGCGCTGAGAAACTGGGCATCGAACCGAACTTGGGCATACGCGTGCGCCTCTCTGCCAAAGGTTCAGGCCACTGGAGCGAATCTGCCGGCGATAAGTCTGTCTTTGGTCTGAACACGGCCCAGGTCATCGATGTGGTGGACCACCTCAAAGCTGTTCACAAGCTGCATTGCCTGAAAGTGCTCCACTACCATCAAGGCTCGCAAATCCCCAATATTTCCGTCATCCGCGAGGGCCTTTCCGAAGCCTGTCGCATGTACATTGATCTCGTCCGCGAGGGCGCTCCCATGGGCACGCTGGATATGGGCGGTGGCTTGGCTGTGGACTACGATGGTTCTCAGACGAACTTCCATTCTTCCTGCAACTACTCGGTGGAGGAGTACGCGCGCGACGTGGTGGAGATCGTGGGCGAGATGTGCTCTCGCTGTGGGGTGCCGCATCCCACGCTGGTGACAGAATCCGGACGCGCAATATCGGCCTACCATTCGGTTCTCGTGTTTAACATCCTCGACGTCACCAGTTCGCGTGGCTACGGCAATACCCTGCCGAAGCTGCCGGATAACGCAAGCGAGGTGCTCAAGGCGCTGGATGAGACATACCGCATGCTCACGCGCAAAAATATCCAGGAGTGCTACAATGATGCCAACTATTATCGCGAGACCTTGCGCATGCAATTCTCGTATGGCAACGTGAGCCTGCGTGAGCGTGGCATCGGCGAGGCCATCTACTGGCACATTATGGAGCTCATCGCCCACCGCATTGCGGAAATGAGCGAAATCCCCGAGGATCTCAAGGAGGTCTCCGACAATATGGTGGATTTTTATTACGGCAACTTCTCGCTCTTCCAAAGTTTGCCGGATTGTTGGGCGATCGACCAGCTTTTCCCGGTGATGCCTATCCAGCGCCTCTGCGAGCGCCCCACGCAGAAGAGTGTACTCGTGGATATTACGTGTGATTGCGATGGAAAGGTTGCCCAATATATCGACCGCGAAGATGTTGCAAAATCACTGCCCCTGCACGAGGTCGAGGGCGACGAGCAATACTATGTGGCCGTGTTTCTGGTGGGAGCTTATCAGGAGACGCTCGGCGATATCCACAACCTCTTGGGCGATACTAACGTGGTGAGTGTGCACCTGGAGAACGGGCATCCCGTGTTCACCGGGGAAGAGGAAGGCGATTGCGTGGCTGATGTGCTCTCCTACGTGAAATACGATCCGAAGGTGCTGGTGAGTCGCTTCCGCGAGCTTGCCGAATCTGCGGTGGAGGAGGGACGTATCACGCCCCGTCAGCGCCGTGACGCGCTGGAGGCCTACCGCGATGGGTTGGCCGGCTACACGTACTACGAACTCTGAACCGTTGGCACGGAGAACGCATTAGAGAATGCATTTGCCCTGAGTCGTTTTATGCTTGCTAAAAGGGACATGATTTGCTACGATGGGGGCATGAAAAGTCTCATGAGAAATGTGCTGGGCGTGGCATGCGCCGGAGTCGTCATTCTTCCCGTGGTGAAGGGAGATCGTAATTCGGACTACTGGGCTCCGGAAAATATGGCGCAACGGCAGTGTACATCCGTGCATTTGAATTATCTGCCGGATATGCCAAAACACACGGCAGCGTACCAGGAGACGGTTGTGGAGAAATCTGCTCCGGGCACCTATTTCTCATGCAATAATTTTTCCAACGGGTACATTGGCGTGCAAGAGCTCGCCCAGCGCGATGAGCAGGGCAAGCCCATTCGTGTGGCAATCTTTTCCATTTGGGATGCAAAGGATTCCGGCGATAACCCGCATGCCGCTCCTGAAGAGGAGCGGGCCAAGTTGGTGGCTCGCGGTGAAAATGTGCGTACCGAACGCTTTGGTGGGGAGGGAACCGGCGGCAAATCGATGCGTCGCTTCGACTGGAAAGAGGGACAGGTGATCCGTACTCTCGTGGTAGAACGTAAGGACGGCGAAGATTTTAGGCGTATCGCGGGCTACATATGCAACCCCGAGACAGGCAAGTGGGAATTGATGAGCTGCTGGCGCGTGCAAGCCGTGCGCCAGGGGTTAGGCGGAGGCTGCGGTTTTGTGGAAGATTTCATGCGTAATGTCGAATCCAAGGCTAAGGAGAGACGCGCTACTTTCGGTCCGGCTTTTCGATGGGATGGCTCCCAATGGAGTCAAGCGACTCATTTCCGCTTCACTCGCGATTCCAACCCCAACAACAACATCAACTGCCGTCTCAATCCACAGAGGGGGTATTTCTCGCTGGCTACAGGCGGAGATATTGCTCCGGAAAAAGATTTTCAGCCCTTCGAAATGAAGGAGCTTGTGCCCTTGCCACCGGCTCCCGAGCCAGGGGAGGATGTGATGAGCATCATCCGCGATGAACAAGCCGAACTGCGCTACGCAGCGGAGCAAACGCATTAAAAATGCGTTTGCTATGTACGATTTTCGATGTACGATTTAGAAATTTGGCGAGCCTCCAGCTCGCGGAAAGCCTCCGGTGGCTGCAGGGTCGTTTGGTCAGCCCGCAGGGCTGACCAGAAGGGGTGAAAACTGACGACGGCTGTAAGTCGGTTTGGCCAAAAGCGTAGCTTTTGCCTCGCAGGGGTGAGGAGTCGTGAGGCGACTCCGAAGCAACAGTCGTGAGGCGAGCTTGAGGCAACTGCGAAGCGTAAGTGGAGGGGGAGGGTGGAGCATGACGGATGGTTGATTCGAAAGGGGCTGGATTTGCAAAGCTGCGTCACCGTCTTAGCTAAATCGTAAATCATAAATTATGAACGTGTTACTCTACATTACGCGCCGATGATCACGTGTTGGGATCGAGTTTTCTTGGGACGGATGTGGGCGACAGCACACGTGTCCCAAGAAAATAATGAGGGAGGGTAAGAGAAGACAAAAAAAAGGAAGGTTGATTTGTTTCCTCAGA
>CANQSS010000131.1 GCA_947626545.1 uncultured Akkermansia sp.
CTCATCAACCAAGGCACCGGAGAACAGCTGCTTGCCGTCCAGATCCTCCATGCGGAGTCCCGTCAGGTCGATCTTCAACTTGCCATTCTCCACATCCGGAGTCAGACCCGTCAGGGTGAGCGCGGTGAGTGTGCCGCCCGGCATACCCACCTTGATGGTAGCGTCTTCGCCGCTCAGTGTCACATCGCCTAGGGTCGCCGCCGTCAGTGCGCTCAGGTCGAGGGTCGCCTGGTTAGCCAAGGTCAAGCTCGTCAAGCCGTCTCCGCTCATCGCCTGCACGCTCGTCGTGCCGCCCAGCGAGAGCTGGCTACCCTGAGTCGCGGTCAGCGTGCCGATCTTGCCGCCTTGCTCCAAGGTCACCAGACCCGTGCCCAACGTCAGGTTCGCACCGTTGCCGCCGCCAAAGGCGCTCCTCAGGGTCACAGCCCCGGCTCCCGTGGTCAGGTTGCTGCTGATCGTCACACTGCTCTGCACCGCCGCATCCGTGCCGTTGTTCAGCGTGAGCATACCCGTGCCGCTGATTTCACCCGTTGTGTCAGCCAGTCCCGTAGCGCTCATGTCGCCGGTCAGGCTCAGCGTATGCGTATCCACGTTCAGCGCACCTACATTCGCGTCATGACCGTCGTAGGTGAAGTTGCCCGCCAAGGTCAGGCCACCCGTCGTCAGGCTGCCGCTGTACGCGCCGCCGCTCACCGTCACCGTGTGACCCTCCGCGCTCAACGTAGCCCCGTTTCCGCCGGTGAGGGTGCCCAACTGAGCATCGTTACCCAGTTCCAGCGTGCCCGTGCCGTTCAGCGTCGTCGCACCGCTCGCCGTCACCGTTGTTCCGCTCAGCACCAGCTTGCCGCTATTCACTGTGATGTTCTCACCCGTGAAGCCGCCCGTGATGCTCTGCGTGCCCGTACCATCCATGGTCAAGCTCACACCCGTTACGCTCGCCGCCGTGCTCGCATCAGGTGCCGCCGTCTTCAGAACCAACGTGCCCGTGCCGGTGATCTGCCCGGCAGCCTCGCCGCTCAGCGAGCCCACTTGGTAGCTTCGGCCGCCATCCAGGTTCAACGTACCTGCCTGCCCGAAGTTCACCTCGTAGCCGGCGAAGGCGTCTGTATCCTCCGTCTGCAGGGTCAGTGTCGTCGCCGCTCCGAAGGTCACCGTACCGGTATCCGCCTCAGCAGCCGTTCCCTTCACAGTGATGATGTTTGTACCTATCAGCGTGAGGTTGTTTCCGCCGAGCGTCAGTTTGCCTCCGAGCGAGAATCCCTTGTCAACACCGACTGTTGCATCATCATCAAGTGTCACATCCCAGTTAAGTGTGACTGGACCATTTGATTCGGCATTGTTCAATGCTCCAACCCTATTGATTCCATCTCCTGCCAAGTGCAGGGTATGTCCAGTCGACGTAAACGCAGTGTTGTTATTGCTCGTCTCAATGTAAATCGTGCTGCCGTCCTCAACATAGATCTCGCGGAACGCAAGCAAATTATCCTTCTCTTCACCATTCTGCGTGCCAACAGACGCACCATTGCGCAGTTTCAAGCTGCCAAGAGACGAAGCTTCTGGGCGTTCACCCATCAGAGCTTCCAGGGCATCTTTAGTTGCTTGCCAACGGGTGCCACCCGTATTCCTCAAGTCCAGACCATCCAGTACCAAAGCGCCATCGCCAGTGATGGTGTTTGTTCCTGTCCAGCCACCCGTCGTCTTCACGACGAGCTCGGCGTCTCCGTTGAGCGTCACATTGCCCAGCGTGCGGGTAGCTTGTGTATCGCTGATCTCCACGATACTGTCGGCTTCACCGGCTGCACCAAGCACACCGTCACCGATGGCCATGCCTGCCAGATTGAGCGCACCGCTCAGGGTCTGCTTCCCTGCGGTCGTGACGTTCAGCGTGAGGTTGCCACCGCCGATCGTGCTGCCGATGCTGCCCGTGCCCGTCAGGTTGAGCGTGCCGTAGCCGTTGATCGTGCCCGTGGTCAGGTTCGCGCTATCCAGCGTGAAGCTGACGCCCGTGTGGTTCTCGTCGCCGCCGATGGTCAGCGTGCTGTTGGCTCCACTCAACGTCAGCGCGCCGAGGTTGACGTCCGCTTCCGTGTTGAGCACGAGGGCAGCGCCATCCGCAATCGTCGTCTCGTTCGCATTGAGCGTCGAGTTATCCGCCAGCGTCAGCGAACTGCTCTGCACCTTCACCGTGCCGATGGTATTGCCTGTTCCGGTCATGGTCACCGTGCCCGTCACATCCAACTCGTCCGCCGTGCCACTCAGGGTCAGCGTGCCCGTCGCCGTCAGCTCTCCGGCGCCGTTCAGGGTGGCGCTCAGGCCGTTACCCGTGCCGTTCAGCGTACCCGTGCCGCTCACTGCCTTCGCCGTGCCGGTCGCATTCAGTGTGCCGTTGTTCAGGGTGATGGTGCCTTCGTAGCTGTCAAGCGCGCCGGTCACGCTCATCGTGCCACCCAACTCCAGGTTGCCCGCGCCGCTCAGCGTGCCGGTCACCTTGGTGTCCACGCTGAAGGTTGCGCCCTTGTTCAGGGTGAGGTTCGTCACCTCTAGGGAGTCGTTCTGGCCGTCGTTGCTGCTGAAGCTGTAGTCTGCAGCCTCCACCGTCATGTTGCCCGCCTTAATCGTGCCATCGAGTTTCACAGCTTTGTTGGCTGCATCTTCACCGAAGATGACATCCTTGCCCTCAATGAAGTCGGCTCCAATCTTGTGCGCCGTTCCCATGGTCCAGTCCTTGCCGGGAGTGTCATCAACCCCCGCATTCCAGACTCCATCCTGTCCGGCCCAGGTCAAGGCTCCTTGGACTTCGCCGTAGTGCAGGAAGCCGCTGTCATCCAGGTACAGGTCGTAGCCATTCTCCAAGGTGACACCACTGAACTCCACCGTGCTGCCCCAGCCATTCGCCGAGCTGAAGAGCTGGTAGCCGCCCGCGAGATCCTCTAAAGCGTCCAGGTCAGTCTTCGTCAGCACCAGCGTCAGCGTATTCTCGCCGCGATCCAGACTGGTCAGCTCGATCTTCGTCGAGGTCAGACCCTTCTCACCGAATGCCAGCGTCGCATTACCCGTCAGCTTCACCGTCCCGAAGCCGTAGGTTCCGCCAGCCAGCGTCAGCTTGCCAGCCAGGTTCAATCCCATCAGCGAGCCGCTCATCGCCTCGATCCTGGAACCCTTGGCCTCCTCCGCCACGGTCTTCAGCGTCAGCGTGCCGCCGTTCGCCGTCAAGCTCGAAATGCTGCTGCCGTCCGACAGATTCAGCTCGCCGCCGTTCATCACCACCTTGCCCTCGCCCAGCGCCTGCGTGATCGTCAGGTTACCGCTCGTCATCGTGAGCGTGCCGGTCTCGTAAGTGCCCAAGGTGAACGCCGTGCCCTGGAAATCCAAGTTGGTGCTCGCCGTGCCGCCGAAACTGCCCGTCGCAGCCGTCAGGGTCAGTGTGCCCTCACCCGTGACGCTGCCGCTGCCTTGCAAGCCCGTGGCAGACATCGTGCCATTCAGCGTCAGGGTATGAGCCGCCACATCCAGCGTGCCGACCGATGCACCCTCGCCGTCGTACGTGAAGCCGGCTCCAAGGGTCAATCCCTTCGTCGTCAGGCTACCGCTGTAGTCGCCGCCCCTCACGGTCAGCGTGCCCGCAGCATTCACCGCGCCGCTCGCGCCG
>CANQSS010000132.1 GCA_947626545.1 uncultured Akkermansia sp.
CAAGCCGTCCGCAATTTGCGCAAGGCGGGTAAGCGCATCGGTTTCACCAACGGCGCTTTCGACTGTTGCCACATGGGGCATCTGCGCTCTTTCATAGCCACCCGCAAGCTCTGCGATGTGCTGGTGGTCGCTCTCAATTCGGATGCCTGCGTGCGCCGTCTGAAAGGCCCGTCCCGCCCGGTGCAGGATGAGGCGACGCGCTCGCTGCTGCTCGCCAGTATGGAGTTCGTGGACCTGGTGATTCTCTTCGACGAAGATACGCCGATGCATATCGTCGAACGCTTGCGACCGGATGTGCTGGCCAAGGAGGGCTACACGATCGACCAGTGGCCTGAGGCGCAGTTCGCGCAGTCCTACGGGGCGCAAGTGGTCACTCTCCCCCGCGTGGATGGCTATTCCACGTCCAACCTCGTGAAAAAAATGAAGTGATGCAATCGTATATCACCGAGCAACTCCAACAGCTCTCCCGCGCGGCCGCCGATCTCTGCTCTCTTGCCCCGCAAATCGAACAGGCTGCGCACATGTGCCTGGATGCTCTGCGCTCCGGTCACAAGATCATTTTCTGCGGTAACGGTGGGAGCGCCGCGCAATCCCAGCACCTGGCCGCCGAACTCGTGGGACGCTACAGGCTGAACCGCCCGGCTCTCCCCGCTCTTTCGCTGACGGTGGACACTTCCAACCTCACCGCCATTGCCAATGACTACTCTTTTGATCAGGTCTTTGCGCGCCAGTTGGCGGGTGTCGGCGTCGCGGGGGATGTGCTCATCGGTCTCTCGACGTCCGGTAATTCGCGCAACGTGGTGCTCGCCATGCAGCAGGCGCAGATCATGGACATCCGCCGCATCGCGCTGGTGGGTGCCAAAGGCGGCGATATGCAATCCCTGGCCGAGCTGCTTCTCCCGGTTCCGGCTGATTCTTCTGCGCATATTCAGGAGCTGCACATCGCTGCGGGCCACCTGATTTGCGACCTCATCGAGTCCTCTCTGTATGCCTAAAGCTCTTTTCCTGGATCGCGACGGTACGATCAATATCGACCACGGCTACGTATGCCGCAGGGAGGATTTTTCTTTCATCCCGGGCATCTTCGAGCTCTGCTCGCGCGCTCAGGAGCTCGGTTATCTCCTCATCGTCATCACCAATCAGTCCGGCATTGAACGCGGCTACTACACCGAGGCGGATTACCAATCGGTCACGGACTTCATGATCCGTGAGTTCGCTTCTCGCGGCATCCGTATTGCCGATGTGTTCCACTGCCCCTCGCTTTCCGGCCCCATGCGCAAGCCCGCTCCGGGAATGTTTCTCGCCGCGCGCGATAAGTACCGGCTGGACATGGCCGCCTGCGTGAGTGTGGGCGATAAGCAACGCGATCTCGATGCCGCCGCCGCTGCCGGTTGCTCGCGGAATTTCCTCTTTCAAGGTAACTTTCAACCCATTCTTCTAGCTCTATGATTATTGTAACAGGCGGAGCCGGCTTCATCGGCTCCAATATCTTGGCCGCTCTGCAGCAGAAAAAATATCCGGATCTCGTCGTGGTGGACTGGCTCGGGTCCGGTGATAAATGGAAAAACATCGCCAAACGCGAGCTCACCGCCATTGTGGAGCCCCCGCTCTTGCGCAGTTTCCTGGCCGACCACGCCGGCGATCTTCAGGCCGTCATCCACATGGGCGCTATCTCCACCACCACGGAGTCTGATGCCGACCTCATCATTCGCTCCAATTTCACGCTCTCCCAAGAGCTCTGGAACTTCTGCGCCGGTGCGAATATCCCCTACATTTACGCCTCATCCGCTGCTACCTACGGCGATGGTTCCCTCGGGTTCAAGGATGACGACAGTTTGGAGCACCTCAATGCCCTGCGCCCGCTGAATCCTTACGGCTGGAGCAAGGCGCTCTTCGACCGCTGGGTCGCCCGTCAGCTCGCCTCCCTCCGCCCCGCTCCGCCTCAGCACGTCGGCCTCAAGTTCTTCAATGTCTATGGTCCCAACGAATACCACAAGGGCGGTCAGAAGAGCGTGGTGGCCCACATGTTCCCGGATGTCCTCCTCAACCGCGATGTCAAGCTCTTCAAGTCCTACAATCCCATGTATAAGGATGGCTGGCAGCTGCGCGACTTCGTGTGGGTGGGCGATATCGTATCAGTGGTTCTCTGGCTGCTGGATCACCCGTCCGTGAACGGTCTCTTCAACGTAGGCACCGGCGAAGCCCGCTCTTTCCATGATCTCGCCGTCGCCACCTGGCACGCTCTCGGCAAAGATCCCCGCATCGTTTACGTCGATATGCCTGAACCCCTGCGCGACAAATACCAATACTTTACTCAGGCCGATCTCTCGAAACTCCGCGCCGCCGGCTACCTCAAACCCATGACCCCCCTCGAAGACGGCGTCACCTCCTACGTCCGCGACTTCCTCAACCAATCCGACCCCTACCTCTAATCCAAGGCAACCGCATTTCCTAATGCGTTTGCCTTGGTTTTTTCGCGATTGACAGGAGTGTGGATAGTCGGTAGAATGCAGGCATGTCCGAAGCAGATCCATCAAGCGCTCGCAAGATTCCCGTGCCTACTGATGAAGTCCATCGTGGAGCGCGTCAAGTCTCTCCGTCTGAGACTCCGGATGAGATGAGGCGAGTCACGGAGTTTTTCAGAAAGTACGAGGAGGCCGGTCGTGAGGAAAGAGAGAGAATGGTGCACGAACTTTTCGATCGTATATCGCACATCCAACATCGTACATAGTCGGCCTCCTCGCCGCCCCCGCCCCTTTGTAACCACCCCCGCGCACGGCCTTCAAATTCCGCTCAGCATCTGCTTCGCCAAGTTCGCGCGCAAGCGCGGGAATTTTCCAAATCGTAAATCGTAAATCGTAAATAAGTTGACTCACCGGCACCACCCTGTCCTGGTTGCTTCGGAGTCGCCTCACGACTCCTCACCCCTTCGGGGCAAAAGCTGCGCTTTTGGCCAAACTGGCTTACAGCCGTCGCCAGTTTTCACCCCTGCGGGCAGCGCATCCGCACTGTCCACTCGCCGCCCGCAGCTCCGCTGTGCATTATTCCAAATCGTACATCGAAAATCGTACATTGTACATGAGCAGCTGCCTCGCAGCTGCTTGGGGCCGTCGTGCGTGTTGTAAATCGAAAATCGTACATAGGCAGGCTCCGCCTGCCACCGGGCGCCGCCAGGCGCCAAACTCGCGGCGTCAGCCGCCGAACTTTCTAAATCGTACATCGAAGTTGACTCACCGCCGCCCCATCGGCGGTTCGCCCCTCCGGGGCAGCGCATGCGCGCTGTCCATACGCACTTACCGCCCGCTAACGCGTCCGCCCTGAACGGGGCCGTCGTGCGTGTTGTACCTCGTACATAGGCAGGCCCTGCCTGCCTCCGCCTTCCCGCCGCTTTCTAACTACGTCCGACCGTCGCTTCACGATTCACTTCCCGATCTGGCTTCGCGCGCCCGCGCCACAGGCGCGCGAATTTCCAAATCGTAAATCGTAAATCGTAAATGATCAGAAGCTGATTCTGTA
>CANQSS010000133.1 GCA_947626545.1 uncultured Akkermansia sp.
GAACAGCGATGCGACCATCAACCATGCTCTGACTCCTATTCTGAAGGCATGTGCATACGCCAGTGAAATGGGGATGATTGAACCTGCTGTCAATGCGAGAATCCAGGATATGCGTATTGCTTCAAAGATATCTCTTGGAGATGAAGACAGTGAATTTGACGGCAAGTATCTCACAAAAGAGCAGATTACTCTGTTGCTGGAATATTACAAGACCTGTCCGGAGCCTCGCCGGAAAGAGTTTCTGGAAATGTTCTTCTTTGCCTTTCATGCCTGCGGACTTCGTGTTGTCGATGTGATGACATTGCAATGGAGTCATATTAATTTCGAGCGGAAAGAATTGCGGAAGATTATGATTAAGACAAACAAACGGCACGTCATACCGCTTACGGAGCCGGCGCTGCGGATTCTACGTCAGTGGCAGGAGAAGCGTGAGGGCTGCCGCTATGTCTTTGATTTGGTAAAAGAGAGCCTCGACCTCGATGATGCCGAAGCGCTCTATAAAGCCCGTAACAATGCAACCAAGTGTATCAACCAGTCTTTGGCTGTAGTCGGGGAACAGGTAGGACTGCCTTTCAACCTTTCGATGCACGTAGCGCGCCACACCTTCGCTGTCTTCGCACTGAATAAAGGATTGTCTATGTCTGTTGTCAGCCGTCTGCTCGGTCATGGCAGCACAGATGTGACGGAAAAGGTCTATGCCCGTTTCCTGCCGGAAACACTCTCGTCCGAAGTCGCCAGATTGGGAGGTGATTTCAAGGCACTTGGTATCGTTTGATGTTGAACTGAAAACGATTACTGGAAATAATGTTTAATTTTGCACGTGATTTTATGACATTATTATGTTGAAAGTTACCGTATTGATAATAAGTGCGCTTGTGCTGATATTGGTGGTCGCCACCGTTTTCAAACGGTACCAGCGCAAGATTCTATGGTTGGCGGCAATTGTTTTGTTTGTTGGTACACTGTTGCTTATCGGCTTCGGTGTTATCGACCCGGTAGGTGAAACGCGCCCTAATCTGCCGGCACTGACAGGCATCATTATGGCACTGGTCTGCTCTGCGGCACTGGCCATCACCGCAGAAAAATTGCATTCCCGAAATAAGGGAAAGCAAAATGAAAAGACTGCGCAAGCCCCTTTATATGAGCAGACATCTTCTCCGGAGGAGCGCGTTGACCTGCCGGAGCGTCTCGATACCGAACTTGCCCGCAAGGTTTTCGCACGCGCGATAGAGGCCGGATTTATGGAGGAGGACGGGGCGCACTACAAATGGAAACTCTCGAAGGCACTGCTTGCCTATATGTGCGGACGCATCTACTGCGGGGACAAGCCCGAGTACTCCGATACGGATGAAAAATCATTTTGGAAATATGGCAGTTCGGGATTCTTCCCCGATACCGAATTGAGTGCCTTGTTCGGGCAGTCGGAACTCGGACAGTCGCGCCAAAACCGAAAAGATTTGGCTGTTCCGCAAAAATCCCACGAAATCGATAAATTATTCGAGTAGCCCGTCCGGCTACTCTTTTTGTTTATAGCCAGCGGATTACAGCCGATGTTATCCGCTAATCCTAACTTCGTCCTAATTTGTTAGGCGGTGTTATGGTAATCCGTCCTAACGCCCGTTGTTTTCAACCTCTTATACATTTGCCGCCGACAACGGAGCGATGTGCACAATCGTTTCAAATTATGAACTGCGGCAAGGGAATCTGAGTGCGCATCAGGATTGCCGAGCCATAAACCATTTTTAGCAATGGCTCACAAAAAGAGTATAAAGGCGCTCTGCGACCGGGAACTGTTGGAAAGGATTCTCGGTCTCGTGGAGTCGCAGAAAACGCCGCCTGTACAGAACAGGGCGGCACAGACGCACCGTGTCTATGACAACAAAACACTGATGGAGGTGCTGCGCATCAAAGACAAGTATCTGAAGAAGCTGCGCGACAACGGCTATCTCGGCTATTCACGCGAGGGAGACAAGTATTGGTACACGCAGGAGGACGTGGACAGATTCCTGCGACGTTTCCATTACGAGGCGTTTGCCTCTGATCCGATGCTGCCGGAGCAGCAGGGAGGTGGATATGTATAGCACATTGGAACTCTGCAACCGACTCCGAGCAGAGGCGGTACGGGTTTCTGAATCGGGTTTGCCGTTGGAAGTGTTTCCGCAGAAGGTGCAGGAGATTATCTTCAATCTCGCCGCCTATGAGAACTTCAACATCGAGTATTCCGCCTCGATTGTGCTTTCTGCTGTGGCAGCGGCTGTCGGCAATGCCTGCCAGATACAGATCAAGGGCAACTGGCGGACAAGTCCATCCATATTATATGATGCTTGTCGGCCGCCCTGGTTTGGGCAAGACACCTCCGTTGAGTTTTCTCTATCGGCCGATTCACGAGCAGGATGACCGTATGTTCGAACAGTTCCTGAAGGAGTGCGATGAATATGAACGTGCGCTTGTAGCAGGCAGGAATGGGGAAGCCGATAACAGCATACTGGTCAAAAAGCCCCGATTGGTTACTACCGTCATTTCGGACTTTACGCCCGAAGCACTGATGAATGTACATCAGCACAATCTCCGGGGCGTGGCTATTGAGGTCGATGAGATTCTGGCGATGTTCAACTCCGTGAAACGCTACAACAGCAAGAACAACCTTATCGAAGATCTGCTCTCCACTTATAGCGGACGTCCGTTGAAGTCTGTCCGCAAGACCGAGGCACGGCCGATACTGATTCGTCAGCCGTGCATCAATGTCATCGGCTTGGTACAGATCAATCTGCTGTCGGAGGTGTTCCGCAACGAGTATAAGGCAAACGGTCTGCTCGACCGCTTTCTCTTCGTCTATCCCAAAGACCAGCGCATATCGAAATGGCAGCGCACTGACCGCAGCACACCCCGCCCCGATACAATGGGACAGTGGCGCGCGATACTGAATCGGATTCTTTCTCTTCCTTGTCCGACCAATGAGAAGGGCAACTCGGTCTGCTCGACAGAGCTGAATATGGCGGAGAATGCGGAAGCCTGTTTCTATGACTGGTATAACGGCATCATCGACACAGTGAATGCAGTCCGGAATGATGCAGAGGTCGATAGCCGCAAGACGAAATTAGACGGCAATGCCGCCCGCCTGGCACTGGTTTTTCAGATTCTGAAATGGGCTTCCGGCGAAGGACATATGCAGTATATCGACCTCGATTCCGTCAAGGCGGCAATTCGGATGACAGACTATTACGAAGATACCTATCGGCGTGTTCAGGAGAGTATCGTCTCCTCTGGTATCGGCGACAACAAGGAGGCGTGGCTGTCCCTGCTCGGCGATACTTTTACGGCGGGCGAAGCCGTCATTGCCGGCAGGAAAGTCGAGCTGTCCCGCCGCACGGTCTATTATGCGTTAGACAAGTTGAGCAAAGAGCCGAACCCTGTTTTAGAGAAGCTGCATCACGGCAC
>CANQSS010000134.1 GCA_947626545.1 uncultured Akkermansia sp.
GCATTTCCACTCACATACCGCCGGATCACTAACTCCAACTTTCGTTACTGCTCGACCCGTCAGTCTCGCAGTTAGGCCAGCTTATGCGTTTACACTCAAAAGCATGGTTTCCGTCCATGCTGAGCTGACCTTTGAGCGCCTCCGTTACGCTTTCGGAGGCGACCGCCCCAGTCAAACTGCCCACCTGACAATGTCCCCCGACCAGATTCATGGCCGCAGGTTAGAATTCCAGCACCTTAAGAGTGGTATCCCAAGGGCGGCTCCGCCACAGCTGGCGCCGTGACTTCTTCGCCTCCCACCTATCCTGTACATAAAATACCGAAACCCAATATCAGGCTACAGTGAAGCTCCATGGGGTCTTTCCGTCTTGTCGCGGGTAACCGGCATCTTCACCGGTACTACAATTTCGCCGGGTGGGCTGTTGAGACAGTGCCCAGATCATTACGCCATTCGTGCAGGTCGGAACTTACCCGACAAGGAATTTCGCTACCTTAGGACCGTTATAGTTACGGCCGCCGTTTACTGGGGCTTCAATTCGGTGCTTGCACACCTCCTCTTAACCTTCCAGCACCGGGCAGGCGTCAGCCCCTATACGTCATCTTTCGATTTAGCAGAGACCTGTGTTTTTGATAAACAGTTGCCTGGGCCTATTCACTGCGGCTCGCATTCCTGCGAGCACCCCTTTTCCCGAAGTTACGGGGTCAATTTGCCGAGTTCCTTAACAACCCTTCTCCCGTTGGCCTTAGAGTTCTCCTCCTACCTACCTGTGTCGGTTTGCGGTACGGGCGCCGCAGATATCCGCCAGGCTTTTCTCGCCTTCGTCCACGCATACTTCGCGATTACTCGCTCCCTTACGCCCGGGGCTACCATCGCCCGGGATATGCGCTTTCAAAGTGTCCCCTGACTTAAATCTTTTGGCGGCTACGGAATATCTACCGTATGTGCATCGGCTACGCCTTTCGGCCTCGCCTTAGCTCCCGGCTGACTTGAAGCGGACGAACCTTCCTTCAAAAACCTGAGGCTTTCGGCCATTATGATTCTCACATAATTCTCGCTACTCATTCCGGCATTCTCACTCCCTTCACGTCCACCGCCGCTTTCGCTGCAGCTTCGCCCGTGAAGGGACGCTCTCCTACCATGCACAGCAAGCTGTGCATCCCAAGCTTCGGTATACAGTTTAGCCCCGTTAAATCTTCGGCGCAGGGTCACTCGACCAGTGAGCTATTACGCACTCTTTTAATGCGTGGCTGCTTCTGAGCCAACATCCTGGTTGTCTGTGCAACCCCACATCCTTCTCCACTTAACTGTATTTTGGGACCTTAGCTGTGGGTCTGGGCTCTTTCCCTTTTGACCATGAAACTTATCTCCCATAGTCTGACTCCCGTTCATCGATTATCCGGTATTCTGAGTTTGATAGAGTTCGGTAACCTCTCGGCCCCTAGCCCATTCAGTGCTTTACCCCCGGTAATCTAAAACGAGGCTAGCCCTAAAGCTATTTCGGAGAGAACCAGCTATATCCGGGTTCGATTGGAATTTCTCCGCTACCCACACCTCATCACCGGCCATTTCAACGGACGTGTGTTCGGTCCTCCATGGAGTTTTACCTCCACTTCAACCTGGACATGGGTAGGTCACCCGGTTTCGGGTCGAATGCAACTGACTTCATGCGCCCATTTCAGACTCGCTTTCGCTGCGGCTCCGGGCCTGAAGCCCTTAACCTTGCCAGTCACATTCACTCGCCGGACCATTCTACAAAAGGTACCACATCACACTTTGACGTGCTCTGTGTGCTTGTAAGCACAAGGTTTCAGGTTCTGTTTCACTCCCCTCCCGGGGTTCTTTTCACCTTTCCTTCACAGTACTATTTCACTATCGGTCACTGGGTAGTATTTAGGCTTGGAGGGTGGTCCCCCCGTCTTCCCACCGGGTTTCACGTGTCCGGCGGTACTCCGGATCCGGCTGGCTCCTTCGGCTTTTCGTCTACGGGACTCTCACCCTCTCTGGTATGCTTTCCCATACACTTCGACTAAGCTTTCGGATGCCGTGCGCCGTCCATACCCCGGGAATATTTCTACTCCCGGTTTGGCCTCTTCCGCGTTCGCTCGCCACTACTGACGGAATCTCGGTTGATTTCTCTTCCTCGCCCTACTTAGATGTTTCAGTTCAGGCGGTTCCCCACCTGTGCCTATGGATTCAGCACAGGTTAGCTGAGTTCTGCTCAGCTGGGTTGCCCCATTCGGACATCCATGGATATAACGCCTGCTTACGGCTCCCCATGGCTTTTCGCAGTTAACCACGTCCTTCATCGGCTCCCAGTGCCAAGGCATTCCCCTTGCGCTCTTGTTCGCTTGACCTTCCTTTTTGCGATCCTCTGAGATTTTGGTTGAGTTTTCACTCGTTCGAAAATATAGTGTTACCCTTATTTTCTTTGCAACAACGACTTTGCAAGACGGTCGCCGTTGTTGCTCCCTTTTTCTCTCGTTTGTCTTTTCTTTGTTCAGTTTTCAAGGTGCGAACTTTGAGTCCTTTGCAGAACTCAAATTTCAACCGGCAGCTTCCTGCCTGCTGAAATCTGACCTCTGCCTGCTTTTGAGGGGATGGTGGGCTCAAGAGGACTCGAACCTCCGACCTCACGCTTATCAGGCGTGCGCTCTAACCACCTGAGCTATGAGCCCGTCTTGGTGGAGATAAGCGGGTTCGAACCGCTGACCCCCTGCTTGCAAAGCAGGTGCTCTCCCAGCTGAGCTATACCCCCGTTTGGTTCAGCTTCCCCACTCGAACCTCAAAAATTAAACAACGACATTCTTCTCCGGACCCGGCAGCCTTTCGACTGCCCTGACCTTGGAGTTTGACGCCTCTTCGGCATCTGTGCTCCTTAGAAAGGAGGTGATCCAGCCGCACCTTCCGATACGGCTACCTTGTTACGACTTCACCCCAATCGCCAATCCTACCTTCGGCAGCTCCCTCCTTGCGGTTAGGATACTGACTTCGGGTATTACCGGCTCTCATGGTGTGACGGGCGGTGTGTACAAGGCCCGGGAACGTATTCACCGCGGCATGCTGATCCGCGATTACTAGCAATTCCGACTTCATACAGGCGAGTTGCAGCCTGCAATCTGAACTGAGACCATTTTTAGGGATTTGCTCCACATCGCTGTCTTGCTTCCCTCTGTTCATGGCCATTGTAGTACGTGTGTAGCCCAGGTCATAAAGGGCATGATGATTTGACGTCGTCCCCACCTTCCTCCACCTTG
>CANQSS010000135.1 GCA_947626545.1 uncultured Akkermansia sp.
TTCTGCAGCGTGGTAATAATGATGCGGACTCCGGCATTGATAGCGTCCTTCAAATCCTGCGAGTTCTTTTCATCATCAATGGCGGCTATCACGCCACGCGTGTGGTCATGCCCGGAGATGGTATTACTCAACTGGGCATTGAGTACAGTGCGGTCGGTCACCACAATGACACTGCTGAAGATGGGTTGATTTTGCGCGTCGAACAGGGTTGAAAGCCGGTGCGCCACCCATGCGATGGAGTTGGACTTACCGCTGCCCGCGCTGTGCTGGATGAGGTAGTTGTGCCCGCTGCCGTGTTCTTTCACATGAGTCACCAGCTTGCGCACCACATCCAGCTGGTGGTAGCGGGGGAAAATGAGCGTCTTCTTCTCGACCGTGACCTCCTTGCCATCCTTGCCGCAAACCTTTTCCTCTCTCTTCTCGACATTCATGAAGCGTTCCAAAATATCCATCAGACTATCACGGCAGAATACCTCGCGCCATATGTAGGATGTGGCAAAGTCATCTTCCGAACCTGCCGGATTTCCTGCGCCGCCGTCCTTGCCGGCGCCCGCGCTGCCCTGATTGAACGGCAGGAAGTAGGTGTGCTTGCCCTCCAGCTTCGTGGTCATGCAGGCCTCATACAGGTCAACGCAAAAATAGCCCAGGATGCGGAAATTGAAACCAAAGCAACGTTCCTTCGGGTCGCGATCATCTTTCCACTGTCGGCGTGCATTGTCGATGCTCTGCCCGGTGAGCTGGTTTTTCAACTCCAGCGCAAACACGGGTATGCCGTTGAGCACTAATACCATGTCCACTGAATTCGTGCAGGTCTCGCTGTAGTACCACTGTCGATAAACCTCCACCTTGTTGGCGCGGTACCGTTGCTCATGCTCCTCATTCAGATTGCTTTCGGGTCGGAAATAGCAGACGCGGAATCGCGCGCCCGCGGCATCAAATCCGTTGCGCAGCACATGCAGCAAACCTTCCTTGCTGCAACGTTCATTGAAGGTGCGGATAAAAGCCTCCTCCGGGTTGAGAGACACCAGACGAGTGTACTTCTTCCACTCTTTCGGCTGTGTGTCCTGAACAAAGCGCAGCAGGGTGTCTTTGTACAGTGCTGTGGCGCAGTCATACGTATCCGCGCCCTTCGTCAACCCGCCTGCGGGGGACGTCAGCTCTGCTTCAATATGGGCTTCAAATTCTTTCTCTTTCATGTCTGTACCTCCTTTTTACCGGTAACGCATTCGTAAATGAGCGATTTCTTGTAGCTCCCGAGTTCCTCGATGAGCCGTTCCTTCTTTTCGATGATGCTATCTAGCTCAGCACATTTGGCGTCGAGAAAAGAGACAATCAATTTTTGCTCCTCAACGCTGGGGATAGCAACATCCCTTTTCAAGATTTTATCTGAAGACACCCGAAGTCGAATTTCGAGTATTCCATTTGCATAACATCGAAGTTCCTTTTGGAATCCTGTTGTCTGGAAAATATAGTTTAAAAACCTCACATTATTTCCAGTTTCAGGGGCAAAAACATAATATACAGGACTGACACAACCAAAATAATTTGATATACCCACAGAGCCAATGATAACATTCATACTATTGACGACGATGGTATCGGGATATGCTAGTTTATAGTCGGAATAATCCTCTTTCGACTTGTTTCCTATATTTCCTTTCGTTTCATAAGGAATAACTCCCAATTTATTGGTCAGGGAAAGAATTTGCTTAGTTTGTACAGGATTATTTGAGTGATTTATTTCCCTTAAATGCCGTTGCAATCTTTCTATACTCCACTCCACCGGTATCTTCCCAATCCACGGGATCCCGCTATCCTTCATCTCCGCATCGGGATTCAACCCCTTTGTAACCGTCTCGGTGATGATGGACTGCTTGAGCTTTCTGTACTCCTCAATCGTCTCCCTCGTTTTCTCCACAACCTTGTCTATCTCTGCGCATTTGGCATCGAGATAATCGGCGATACGGTGCTGACCATCTGAATCAGGAAGCAATATAGGTGAATTTTGGATAAAAGAGGATGAAACACGCTTTAATCCTCCCGTCCCTGTCATTGTTGATATTGCTCGATCCACAAACGCAGAATTTTGCAACCAATAAAACAAAAACTTTACTGATACGTCTTTACTCCTAAGCACAAACAATTCCGAGCTCCCAAATCCTATATTATTCGGCAAGGAATGCATAATTGCTATATTCCCATTTTCAAAGCAGGGTGTTACTTTTGCAATAACTATATCATTGTCAGTAAAAGGTGTTAAGGATTTAGGTAAAGCCCCATACGGTAAATTCATAGGAATAAAATATCCTTGTTTAATACATTCCATAGGGGCATATCCCACAAAATCTTCCTGAGCAATAGATGCCGTTATACATTTTGGAGAAAAATCAGCAACATACTTTATTTTGGATATCTTCCAATCCTCCGGTATCTCCCCGATCCACTCCACCCCGCTGTCTTTCATTTGCCTAGCCATAGGAATCAGGAGAAAAGATTTTTCAGGGACTCAGCGATATCAGACTCCAGAGAGGAGATACGGGCGACGATGGAATCGGCGGCTTCAGGGGGCTGATATTTGTAGAAGTAGCGCGTCATGGGGATTTCGTAGCCCACCTTGGTGGCTTTTTCATCCACCCAGGCATCGGGCACGTAGGGCAACACCTCACGCTCCATGTAGGTTTGAATATCCTCTTTCATGGGGACGTTCTCGGTATCGCGCAGAGCCTTATCGGGCACAGGCTTGCCTTTCTTCATGATGATGTTGCCCGCCTCGTCTCGCTGGGGGCGCTCCACAGTAATCTTGTAGTAGCCGAAATCCTGTGTATCAAAGACCTTGCTTTCGCAGAAAATGCCGGAGGGATCGCCATAGGTGGCATCGCGCTCAAAGGCAACGTAGGCCTGCATGATCAGCTCGCGACAGGCGGTTGTGAT
Source organism: uncultured Akkermansia sp. (assembly GCA_947626545.1). GTDB lineage: Bacteria > Verrucomicrobiota > Verrucomicrobiia > Verrucomicrobiales > Akkermansiaceae > Akkermansia. The sequence continues at coordinate 2,932 of CANQSS010000135.1, forward strand.
GTCATTACGTTTGTTGCCAATAGATTTGCGGCGAGGTTCAAAACACCGAGAAGCATTGATGAGCTGGACCTTGCCCCGGCGATGGGCGGGCTTGTTGCGAGCCAGCAGCCACACGTAGGTGGCAATGCCGGTGTTCATGAAGGAATCGTTGGGCAGTTGCACGATGGCATCCAGCCAGTCGT
>CANQSS010000136.1 GCA_947626545.1 uncultured Akkermansia sp.
GGCGGACCTACTCAGGAGGTCGAGAGCGCCGAGGTCGGCAAGATCGGTATCGAAGTGGGCGCCGGTTTGACCCTGCCTGTCGGCAGCAATGGCGGCACCTTCTTCATCGACGGCTCGGCTGAGTTCCGCTCCGGTTATACCAACCTGAATGCAAGCGCCGGTTACAGAATCAGCTTCTGATCGAAGCAGATTCTGTAACTATGTACGATGTACGATGTACGATTTGGGAAATTCGCGCGCCTGCGGCGCGGGCGCGCGAAGCCAGATCGGGAGGTGAATCGTGAAGCGACGGTCGGGGGTGGTTACAAAGGGGCGGGAAGGAGGGGGCGCTTGGCGGCGCCCGGTGGCAGGCGGGGCCTGCCTATGTACGATTAATGATTAACGTTTTATAATATGGATAAGGTGACGATGGAGAAGAGGATGCGGCGGTTTGGGATTGCTGTGGCGAGGATGTGTCGGAAGAAGGGGCTGCGGCATCCGGTTGATGAGGTGCTGGTCAAGCAGTTGGTGCGCTGTGCGACGTCCGTGTGCGCCAATTACCGCGCCGCCTGCCATGGCAAGAGCCGCGCCGATTTCCATGCGAAGGTCAAGATCTGTGAGGAAGAGTCCGATGAGTGTGAATACTGGCTCGATTTGGTCGTTGAGATGGGTCTCTTCGCCGCTGAGGAGGTGGAGCCCTTGCGCACCGAGGCGCACGAGCTTGCTTCCATTTTGTCTGCCTCCGCGCGATCTTCAGCGAAATAGAAAGCGGAGGCAGACGGGGTCTGCCTATGTACGATTTACGACGTACGATGTACGATTTGCAAATAATGCGCAGCGGAGCTGCGGGAATTTTGCGAAGCAGGCGCGGGAGGTGAATCGTGAAGGCGACGGTCGGGGGTGGTTACAAAGCGGCGGGAAGGCGGGGGCAGACGGGGTCTGCCCATGTACGATGTACGACGTACGACGGAGGCACCTAGCGGTGCCTATGCACGATGTACGATTTGGGGAGTGAGCTCGCGGTGCGCGGGGAGGATGGTTGGCGCGGCGAAGTAGTTTTTTATTCGGTGAGGAGTTTTTCCAGCAATTTTTGGGAAGATGAGGCAAGAACAGAGGGGTCGTCGAGCATACCGGCGAGCAGGAGGGAAGTATTCACCACCTCGTTGGCCAACAGAAGAGCCAACTCCGGGTTATCCTGCCGCAGGGCAGCCAGCTTTTGAATGATGGGGTTGGACGGATTGAGGACAAGTTCAGGGTGGCTTTCCGGTACAGATTGCCCCATAGCCTTCAGGTAGGCCTTGATCTCGGGAGACACATCGTTTTCTGCTTGCAGGGCGATAGCCGGTGCTGCGGTTGTGCGATCGCCGGTGGATACGCGAGAGAGTTTGTCTTTGAAAGTCTCTGTAAGCCAATCAGTGAGAGATTTGGACTGCTCAGCATCCAAGGAAAGGGAGTCCGGCTGGTCATCCAATGGGGGCAGATCCAGGTTGGCGCGGCTGATATTTTTGATTTCCTTGTCGTCCACCTTGATGAGGCTGTCAATGACGAATTGGTCACCGCCGTCAGTGAAGAAAGCGACTTCGAAGCCACGCTGCTTCAGTGCATCGAGGTAAGGAGAGTTTTCCAGCTGCGCACGGGAGGCACCGAAGAGCACGTAGATAGCCTTTTGGTTTTCCTTCATACGGCCGATGTAGTCAGCGAAGGAGGTGAGCTTGCCCGGTTCAGTGAAGGTGGATTCGAAGCGCAGCAGCTTTCCGAGAGCCTCTTTATGCTCCCAGCTTGTGACAACACCCTCCTTCAGGAAACGGGAGAACTGCCGCCAGAAGGATTCGAACTTGTCTGCATCGGATTTGGCGAGCTCCTCCAAGTGCTTGATGAAGCGCTTAGTAATGATGCCAGAAATTTTACGCAGAAGCGAGTTATCCTGGAGCATTTCACGAGAGATATTAAGCGGCAGGTCATCACTGTCCACCACGCCCACCAAGAAGCGAAGCCACTCGGGAAGCAAGTTTTCCGGTTTGCTGTCGATAAGCACCTTGTGGCAATAGAGGGACACCTGCGGTTCGCAGCGGCCAAAGCCCATGGATTCCGGATTTTCCGTCGGCACAAAAAGCACAGAATTAAGCACGATGGGCGCATCAGCACTGAAGTGCATCTGACTCATCGGATCGCTGTCCGTGTGGGCGATGAAGTGGTAGAAAGCGTTGTACTCCTCCGTGGTGACGTCCTTTTTGTTTTTCATCCAGATCGCCTGCACGGTATTGAGGTGCTCGCCGTTGAAATCAATGGGGAAGCTGACGAAATTGCTGTACTTTTCCACGATGTAACGCACGCGGTTTTCCTTGGAGAAGTCCGCGGCATCTTCCTTGAGATGAATGACGATAGAGGTGCCGCGCGGGGTGTCATCCGGAGCATCCTCCAGCGAATAGCCATCCTGACCGTCACTTACCCAGCGCACGGGAGCGGCTTCCGGCTGCCACGAGCGCGAGCAAACTTCCACCATGTCTGCCGCCATGAAGACACTGTAAAATCCCACACCAAATTGTCCGATGAGATCCTGTGGACCGCCCTGTCCATCTTTGGCCATTTCCAAGAACTTCTTGGTGCCGGAGTGGGCGATGGTGCCGAGGAATTCCACGACCTCCTCACGGGTCATTCCAATGCCGGAATCTGCAATTGTCAGCGTACGTTTCTCCTCATCTGTAGTGATGCTCAAACGAAGCTCGCGTTCGGGTTGGTAGATGGTTGGCTCCGTCAACTGCTTGAAACGCAGTTTTTCGCAAGCGTCAGAAGCATTACTCACCAACTCGCGTACGAAGACTTCCCGATCGCTGTAAAATGCGTGAATGACAATGTCTAATAATTGCCGAACTTCCGTTTGAAATGCTTGTTTTTCCATGGCTGTGTTTGATTGGCTTCCATTGTATGCACCTGCTCTGAAAGGTCAAGGGAGAAGTCCTGCGCTGACGCACACACCCGAGGCAACCGCATCAGAGAATGCGGTTGCCTATGTACGATGTTGCCATCTCTAAAAACTCCTCGAGCGGGGAAAGTGTGTGAGAGGAGGAAGAAGAAAAAATGATGCAATAAATGATT
>CANQSS010000137.1 GCA_947626545.1 uncultured Akkermansia sp.
AGAATGCAAGGCTGAAGTGCCGATTTTTTCTCTTATCCCTTCATAGTCTGTCTCAGCGAATTTGCCGGAGACCCCAATTCTTCGCGATTAGTCAAAAAAAACTTGTAAACCGGGGTCGATACTGATAGCATGCCCGTTGGATATATTTTGCTAATTCCGTGAAAATCCCATTCCTGAAGGACGCCTATTTGCTGACTCATTGGATTCTCCTCATTCTTTGGGTGCTACTTCTTGGTTTACCCATCTGCGCGCATGCAATGTCAATGCATGGCGGCATCGTACTTGTTTTGGGGATATTTATCGGCCTTCTCACAGTTGAATGGAAGTGTGTTACTCCAACCGCTATCTACTGGCGATGGGGCTTATGCGGCATCCGCTGGAACGAAGCAGATGTCCTGTGCGTAAAAAACAAGGAAGGAAAGGACCCAACGCTGGTCTCTTTCGCAATTTCATCGGGAACAAAGCATCTGGTCATTGAGAACATAAGTGATCTGGGGCACTCGGTGCGAGAGAATGTCCTTCGCATCACAAAAGAACACAGCAAATCATTTGCTATGCAGGAGAAGGAAGCCTCCCTCGCTGAACGAGTCGTTAGCGTACCGGGAGCGCATGTGAAAAGATGGGTTGCACTAATTACCGCGATTGTTTTGTTTCAAGTTGTTCGTCATCTCATTTCTCAGCACGAATCCCCTGTTGAAGGAGCAGCAACTTTTCTATTTCCGGAGCAGGGAAGAAGTGAGAGAAAGAGGTTGATGAAGTGTTGGGAGGATCCTTCTCAAGCCAAGAATGTGGGAGAGCTATTGCAGGAAGAAGGGAAGAAGTTGTTAGTTGCAAAGAAAGAAAAAGAAGCCCTCCGATGCTTCAACTATTCATTTGAATGGTTACGCCGTTCTGCCGACCTCGGTAATAGCTGTGCTATGGTTGAGCTTTTACTGATGGAAAAAACGGTTTGGTTTACCGCAAACCCAAACTCTCTCCTGAAGATCAGACCAAATACGCTTCGATCGCTTTCAACAAGCTCTCAGCCGAAGGAAAGCACACTGTGGAGGAAACGGTATGCTGGATGCTTTGCTACCAATACGGTATAGGTACGAAGCAGAGTGACGTAAAGGCACAACAAATACAAAATCTTTTGAAGCAGATACAGTCGGATATTCAGGAAGCCATAAAATCCAAGAAAACAACGGTTACGGTGTCAGGTCGAGTAGATGGGGAACGAGAGGGAGAGGATGATAATAGACATCAATTGTGTGTGTATCGAAAACGAACGCTATACATGAAAGAGACAAGATTCGTACAACTTTGGGGAGGAGGGCAGAAAAGCGAGTTGAGAAATTTCTTTTTGGTAGTTACTCTTAAATAAAGAATGCGAATAACAGTGACAAATGAAACGAGCAATAAAAATCATCATCATCGGGTTAATGTCTTGTTCTCTAACGAGCTGCTTATGGCTGGCGAGTGAGGCAATTTATCTGTCCCATGCGCCGCGCGTTACGGGATTTGAGGTGTGGGATATGAATAGTAAAGAAATTCTCGCAAAAACATCCCCGAGAGACCGACGTGCAAGGAGAAAAGCGCGCGAGTTGTACCGCAGGATATGCCACCATGAAATAGAAGATGGCTTCTTCAATCAGCAAATGGTCAATCCTTTCTGGGAGGAGCCAACCGAACTCATTGTATATCCTTTGCCCAAAAAGAGATTATTTCCTGTTGGTTCCTTTGACGTCAAATGGAATAAGGAACGCGTCATCCTAGACGATGACAAAGAGATTGACATCACCTCCTTCTTGACAGAGGAACAGTTAAAGCGAATACGCCCTCGAATCTCGCCGGAGAGAAAAAAGGAGTCAGGGGAGGACCGTTGATCATGTCTTCCTGCGCCGCCAACGATCTCATTTGATACACCCAAATCAGAACAAACACAGAAAACATTACACCCGGTCATGATGCAAATGACAACCAAGCACTCTCACAAATACGAAGCAACGAGGACATTACTCTGCATGGCAACCCTTGTGTTTATTTGCGGCTGTTCCAAGCGAGGAAATGAGGATGAACGTCTGCTGGATGATACAGTGACTCTTATTGAGCAATATCAGGATCAGATGCAACGAGACACCGTGCAGAATATGATTGATGCCGCACGTGAAGGAGATCCGAAAGCCGAGTGGAAAATCGGTAATTTGATGGTATTGATCTGGACTTACAAGGAAGCGAATGAAGAAGTCCGTGAACTCGCGAACAAGTGGCTGAGAAAGGCGGCCAAAGATGGTAGTGAATACGCCATGCTGGATTTGGCTATGAATGTAAATGGACTCATCGAACTTACAGAACAACAGCGCATGATTTACGCGAAGGAGGGGATTCATGTCATTCAAAACAAGACGGAAAAGAATGATTTGGACGCGACCTATTTAAGTACGTGTTATGCCGAGGGAGTAGGTGTGGAGCGAAATATCGAGGAAGCATATAAATGGTTCATGACATCGCTTGATTTAAAAAATGTGCCCGAACAGGAAAGGAAGTTCCTTATCGATCAATGGAGGAAGTCATATCTTTCTGAATAAAAGTCTGAATTGTAAAGACAAATGCACCGGGAGGAATAAGAGAAGCTATGACACCGTACGACAGACTCCTTCCTGTACAAAGGCACACAGCACGATTTCCGCTATACCTATCTGCCGAGCGAAAACTTGCTGCAACCGCTTATCATGTTTTGTGGGAAGCACCTGCTACGCAAGTATGACCGGAAGTCTAAGTGAATAGATTAGAAATATGCGTAAGCGATACGAGATAAGATGCAATGAGAACGTGCTGGATGAATACGCATCCGCATTGCGGCGGATTTTGCTTCATGTATTCAAAAGCAGGGCGTTAAAATATGGGGTCTTGTTGGGGCTCCTCTTTTTTGTCTCACTCTATTATCGGGAAAAGAATGGATACGCGGCAGTTGTTTTCCTTATTTGGCTCATCAGT
>CANQSS010000138.1 GCA_947626545.1 uncultured Akkermansia sp.
GGCAGGCGCAACGAGGTGGCGAGCGAGATGAGCAACGATGCTACCGTGAGATTCACGGAGCCGCGGATGAGGTCGAAGGCATGGTCCTCCTCTTCCTCCGGGCGCAGCGGCTCAAATCGGGAGGCGATAAATCGTCGGACGGGGGAAGGGGTGAGGCGGCTGATGAAGTGAATTGCCTGCAGGGTGAAGCGTACGGCAGCGCGCGCAGGGGCGCAGGAACCGAACCGCTCCGCTCCGCCGCTGCTGCGTGCGAGCTTGACTTCCGTTTCCGTTACGGTTCGCGCTTTTTTCGAGAAGAAGAGAGCCGCCACCATGATGAGTCCGGCGCCAATCAGCCATGCCGCGTGGGCCTGCACCGGCGCCGCCAACGCACCCATCTTGAGAGTGGACAGGTCGCCGCCCGTCGACACAAAGTCTTGCGCGATTTGGAACGAGGATTCCGCTGCCATGAAAACGCCAATGAAGTTCACGAGGTCATTTCCGGCAAAGGCAAGCGCCAATGCGCAAGTGCCTGCCAGCACGGTGAACCTGAGCACGTTGATCCGAAAAATGTGCTGCAATGAGAGGGCGATTGCGTACCAGATGCCCAGGGAGCAAACAACGGCTGTTCCCATATTCGCCTGTAGCCACGTCATCACCTGCGGAGCAACGAGCGTGCTATGCTTGAGTCCTTTGAACACGGCAAAGTAGGTGATGGCAGTGAGCGCTAAAGCACACCATGCTGCGCCAATCCAACGATAAGCCTTTTGGTAATGAAAACTGAAGATGAGGCGCGACACTCCCATCACCACGCAACCGCACGTGAAAGCAACACCGACGGAGCAGAAGATGCCCGCGATCATGGAGAGCGTGCTTGAGGAATTGATGTAGTTGCCCACGGATGCGATAGAATCACCGTCCCGCATGATGATGCAGAGGGAAACGGCCAGTGCAGAGCCGAGCAATTCAAAAACCAGCGACACCGTCGTGGAGGTCGGCAAGCCGAATGTGTTGAAGATATCCAGCAGGATCACATCCGTGAGCATAACGGCGGTGAGCAGGATCATCACCTCGTGGAAACTGAATTGCGAGGGCACAAAGACGCCGCTGCGGGCTATCTCCATCATCCCTCCTGAAAAAGAAGCTCCGATGATGACCCCGATCGCCGCCACGCTCAGAATCACCCACCGTTTTGCGGCTTTGCAGCCTACGGCGGAGTTGAGAAAGTTCGCAGCATCGTTTGATACTCCCACCACCAGATCCAACACGGCCAGCAGCAGGAGCAAGCCCAGTATAAATATGTATGTCGTACTCATGACATCCCTCTTATAACGCCACGAAATACCGCACGCAATCTCCCTACGGTGAAGCTTTCGCCATGGGAATTGTGGCGAAATGGACACACGAGAAATTGCTGTTGCAATGAGAACTCGAGAGCGCGTATAATGGGGCTTGTATGATCGACTGGGAAATCACCGTGGCGATGGTGCTCATCGCCTTTGCTCTGCCTTTTTTCTTTCTATGGCCGCAGATACGCAGCATGACCGCTCACGTTCGTGCTCGTCATGCAGAGGTCGAGTCGCTGCGCCGTCTCAACCGCGATTTGGAAGAACACCTGCAGCGTGACAAAGGTCTCTTCCTGGAGGCCCTTGGAGTGCCATTTCTCCTGCTGCTGCCTTCCGGACGCGTGGAAATGGGGAATCATGCGGTCGAGGAATTGCTTGGTTACCCCGCCAATGTGAACATATTGCGTTTGCTCCCGCCCGGCTCTCTGCGTGACGCTCTCAGCGATGCTGTGCAAGCCGAGGAATCCCGCCAATATACGGTCACACTCCAGCACGGCGGGGAAGATCGCACCTTCCGTATTCTTTCCACGCCGATAACTGATCAGCGTCGCCACATCGGCATCGTCTTCCACGACATCACCGAGGAGCAACGGACGCTGCTTATTCGCCGCGATTTTGTAGCGAATGCGTCCCACGAATTGCGTACGCCACTCACGATCTTGAGCGGCTACCTAGAGAATCTGCAGGAAGATAGGGAGCTGGCGTCGGATGCGGCGGCTCGAGAACGCGTCCTCTCCCTCATGCGCAAGCACACGGAGCGACTTGTTCGGTTGGTCGAGGATATGCTCATGGTGTCGCGCCTGGAGAATGCCGAGACGAGTGGACTGCACTGGGAGGAGTTCGATTTGGGCAGGGTGCTGGAGGACGTGCGAGGACGCCTGGAGGGGCTCCTCCGTGCGCAGGAAGTAGTGTGGACAACCGATTTTTCTCTGCAACCTTTCGTGATGCGTGGAGATTCATTCTACTGGTCGCAAATCCTCTTTAATCTGCTGGAGAATGCGCTGAAAAACAATCCGACGCCCGGGTTGGAGTTGACGGTGTCGGCGCGCCGCAATCAGGACGGTTCTTGCTCTGTCTGCGTGAGCGATAACGGCGTCGGTATTGAGGCGAAAGATTTGCCCTACATCTTCAATCGTTTCTACCGCGCCGATAAAACAGGACGAGTGAAGGGTACCGGACTTGGCCTTTCTATCGTGAAACATGCTGTGGAAGCGCACGGCGGCTCCATCCGCGCAGAGAGTTCTCCCGGCACTGGCGCCACCTTCACCATCACCCTTCCTCCGACGTCGGAAAAGGCCTGAACACCGCTCGGTGACAGTGCAGACAGAATGGTGGGCGTTTAGCCTTTTCGGACGTATGCGCTTGAGCGCCCCTTGCCGATGCGGGAGATCAGTCCGGCATCAAGCATGGCTTTGAGGGTGCGCTCAATGGTGGTGAGCGATATGTCCGGACATCTTTCGGCAATGTCGGATTTTCGCAACGGGTTGAGAGATGTTTCGAATAGCAAGCGAATACGGTCGGACTTGCCTGAAGGGTGGGTGCCGGTGCCTTTCAGACGTTCTTCCAACTCCGTGTAAGCCTTGATGAGGAT
>CANQSS010000139.1 GCA_947626545.1 uncultured Akkermansia sp.
ACGGTGGATGACATCGATCAATCGACGGTGACATTCGGACTCGGCGCGCGCATGCAATCGCTGGTGGGGCACAGCGCCTTCAACCGGGAGGCCGTGTTTGAGGCGCGCATGCTGGCGAAGTTCGACGTGGGAGACGGCAGTGGCAAGGCGATCAACCGTGTGGTGAACGACCTCAACAGAGCGGAGGTGGAAAGCGCAGAAGTGGGAGCAGCGGGTGTGGAAGTGGGAGCGGGTATCACCATACCCGTGGGAGCGGATTCCGGCAGCATCTTCCTGGATGCCTCGCTGGAGTACCGCCGCGGCTGGATGAGCCTGGACGCCAACATCGGCTACCGCGTGGATTTCTGATCGAAGAAGAAAAAAATCAACTTTCGGCTTGACATCCCGCGAGATGGGTTGTACCATCTCCTCGCTGCGCGTTGTCGCAGTCTTTATTCAATCGCGGGATGGAGCAGCCAGGTAGCTCGTCAGGCTCATAACCTGAAGGCCGCAGGTTCAAATCCTGCTCCCGCAAGCAAAAAATAAGTATTTTGGCGTCTGTCAGAAGTTGTAAGCGACTGACAGACGTTTTTTATCTTGGCAAGGGTTTGGAGTGTGTGGTAAAGAGGGGGCACATTCGTCCCAAGAAAAAGCACCCCAAATGGGCTGTTAACGGCACAGCATGAAGCATAAGTTGTTGGTTATTTACGAAGTACGACGGTGGCGCCTGGCGGCGCCTATGTGCGAGGTACGAGGTACGATGTACGATTTGGGGAATTCCCGCGCGCAGATGCTGGATTGCTTGCCTGAATCAGGTTGACAAGACCGAGCAACGGCTGTACACTGCGGACCGTGGGGTAGTGGTATTCCCCACGGTTTCATTTGAGCCGCCCGTGGGAGAAATCTTGCGGGCGGTTTTTCCTGTTCGACTGCCGCGCCGTGATTTTTCTTTTTATATCTCCCCGTCTGTGTTACACTCTCTTTAACGTATGGAAACGATAACTGGCCCGGCAACAGAACTAGCGAAGCGAAAGGCAGCCGCCAAGGCGTTTGCAGACAAATGGACGGCGGCACCGGGTGATGAGAAGCAGGAAACGCAGAGCTTCTGGATTGAACTCTTGCAAGAGGTGCTTGGCGTGCGCAGTGACAGCCGGACTATCAGCTTTGAAATGCGCGTGAGGGTAGGCAGCTCTACCCGCTTCATTGATGCTTACCTGCCGGATACCCGGGTGCTTATTGAGCAGAAGAGCAGCAGCGTTGACATGGACGCGCCGCAAATGCAGTCCGGCGGGGATATGTTGACGCCCTACGAGCAAGCCAAGCGTTACTCGGACAATCTGCCCGTGGATAAACATGCCCGCTGGATTGTGACCTGCAACTTCCGGGAGGTTCGTATTCACGATATGAACGCGGCGAAGCCCGCCGAACCGGTGAGCCGTATCGCACTTTCCGAACTTCCCGAGCAGTGGCACCTCTTGCAGTTTCTCGTGGATGCCCGCAATTCCCGCGTGGAGAAGGAGAAGGAAATGTCCATGCAGGCGGGCGTTCTCATTTCGCGGATTTACAACGCGCTTCTTGAAAATGCCGGAAGCGGGAAAGACGCCGCCACGCTGCAAAGCATGAATAAGTTTTGCGTGCGGCTTGTGTTCTGCCTTTATGCGGAGGATTCCGGACTCTTCCGCAAGAATCAGTTTTGGGAGTATCTGGAAGACGCCGAAGAGAACCCGCGTGACATGCGTTCACGTATCTTGCAGCTTTTCCGCGCACTCAATAGGGAACCCGAAAGGCGCGACCGCTACGACAAGGAACTTCTGGCTTTCCCGTACGTGGACGGTGGGCTTTTCGATGACGGCGGACAGGAGATTCTTGACATTCCCATGTTGGACAAGAACCTGTGCGGGCTTATTAAGGACGCGGCGCATTTTGACTGGCGTGAAATCTCCCCGACCATCTTCGGCGGGCTTTTCGAAAGCACTCTGAACCCGGAAACCCGGAGGATTGGCGGCATGCACTATACCAGCGTGGAGAATATCCACAAGGTGATTGACCCGCTTTTTCTGGACGCCCTTAAAGAGGAACTGCGCTCCATTGCAGAAGCCAAGCGCGGCAGCGAGAAAGCGCGCGCCAAAAAGCTGGAAGATTACCGCGACAAACTCGCTTCCCTTATCTTCCTTGACCCGGCTTGCGGCTCCGGCAATTTCCTCACGGAAACATTCATTTCTCTTCGACGGCTGGAAAATGACGCCTTGCGCTACCTTTCCAACGGGCAAGGCAGTTTCGGCGGTGAGCTTTCCCGCGTGAAGGTTACCATGCAGCAATTCTTCGGTATTGAGATTAACGACTTCGCCGTGTCGGTTGCCAAGGCGGCTCTCTGGATAGCGGACGCGCAAATGTGGCAGGAAACGCAAGAGTTCTCCACGCAAGAGCTTCCTGACTTCCTGCCCTTGAAAGGGTACGACAATATACGTGAGAATGACGCCCTTTTCTTGGACTGGACAGAGAACACACCCGCCAAGCACGTGGACTATATCATCAGCAATCCGCCATTTGTTGGAGCGCGCTACATGAGCAAGGAGCAAAAGGAGGGCTTACTCCAAACCTGCAAAGGCATTCACGGCGCGGGAGACTTGGATTATGTTTCGGCGTGGTTTGTCAAGGCAGCGGAAATCATGCAGCAAGACCCGGCTACCCGTACAACCTTTGTGGCAACAAACTCCATCACGCAAGGGCAATCTGTCGCTCTTCTCTGGCGGCATGTTCTTCAAGAGCGCGGCATGAAAATCAACTTTGCCTATCGCACGTTCAAATGGATGAACGAGACGAAAGACACGGCGGCGGTTCATTGCGTCATTGTCGGATTCAG
>CANQSS010000140.1 GCA_947626545.1 uncultured Akkermansia sp.
AAGATCCAGGCGCTCATCGACCGGCAGAGCATCAAACGCTTCGGGAAGTACGAGGACGTGAAGAACGTCATCGATTTCTACCTGCGCCCGGAGAGTGACTTCATCACGGGGCAAATCATTTACCTGGGAGGCATCAACTGATATGGAAAACGCACGTTTAATCTTCCCCACCGGAGAGTACAGCTATGCTCAGCTCCATGAGCAGACTGCCGCGTACAGGGAGCGCTTGAAGGAGCAGGTCGTGCCCGGAACCGTGGGGGCACTGGTATCAGACTACACCTTTGAAGCCATCTCCCTGTTCTTTGCGCTCCACGAACTTAAGGCGATCGTCGTGCCCATCACCACCCGTGTGGAGGAGGAGATCGAAAACCGATTGCAGACGGCGCGATGTGAGGTGCGGATCGATATTGTGGACGGGAAACTCGCCATGCAGAGCCTGAGCCCATCCGTCGAGCGGTTTGAACTCGTGGAGCAGCTCAAGGAACGCGGACATTCCGGGCTGATCCTCTTTAGCAGCGGGTCGACGGGGGCGCCCAAGGCGATGATCCACGACCTGGACCACCTGGTGGACTCCTACAAGGGTAAACGCGGGAAGAAGCTCGTGTTCCTGATCTTCCTCATGTTCGACCACATCGGCGGCCTCAACACGTTGCTCAACTGCCTCGCCATGGGGGTGACCATGGTGTTCCCGTCGGATCGGAATCCCGAACACGTGGCTCAGCTCATCGAGCGGCACAGGGTCAATGTATTGCCCGCTTCGCCGACCTTTCTCAACCTCATGCTCATCAGCGGAGTCACCGAGAGGTACGACCTTAGCTCGCTGCGGATGATCACGTACGGCACGGAGCCGATGCCGGATAGCCTGCTGGTAAAGCTGAAGGAGGGGTTCCCGCGCGTGAAGTTCCTGCAGACATTCGGCACGAGCGAGACGGGCATCACGCAGACCACGAGCAAAGCCAATTTCATCAAGATCGACGACCCCGGAACGGAGTACAAGGTGGTGGACGGGGAGCTTTGGCTACGCAGCAAGACGCAGATTATGGGGTATTTGAATGCCTCCATGGAGCGTTTCACGGCAGATGGGTGGTTCAGAACGGGGGATCTTGTGGAGATGGGGGAGGACGGCTACATCCGCATCATTGGCCGCAACAAGGAGATGATTAACGTGGGCGGGGAGAAGGTGCTGCCCTCCGAGGTGGAATCTGTGCTCTACCAAATGCCGGGCGTGCTGGATTGCACCGTGTACGCGGAGAAAAACCCCATCACGGGGCAGATGGTGGCGGCGAAAATGCTCTTCAACGAGCCGCTCACCGCCATGGAGGCAAAAAGGCGTGTCGTTGACTTCTGCAAGACCCGGCTCGCCCGCTACAAGATCCCCGCCAAGGTGGTCGTGCTGAAGGAAGACGAGCAGTCGAAGGGGGTGAAGAAAAAGAGGATCATGGACGCGCCCAGCAATACAAATACAACAGAAAGATAAAATGGAAAAGCAACCCAGTCTCGGGGAAGACGGTGAATTGAAGCAGGCGGCGAAGAAAAACAACATAGCGATATGCTATGCAACGGATGAGAAGTATGCGAGCTTGCTGGGAGTTTCTCTTCTCTCTTTGCTGGAACACGCTTCTCCGGGCAACTTCTACGATATCGTCGTACTCTACCGATGGTTGAGTGAAAAGAGCAAAAAGAGGCTTGAGTCGTTTGCGCAGACCGCGCCGAACGCGTCCATTCGCCTGTACGATATGGGAGCTTACGTTGAGAAGTACGAGGGAAAATTGATGGTGCGAGCATGGTGGGGCATCGAAATATGGTTTAAGATATTTTTGGCAGATGTATTTCGGCATTACTCGCGGGTGCTTATGCTGGATGTGGACACAATCATCGAGGAGGATGTGGCGAAATTGTGCCGGACAAGGATGGGGAATCAATGGGTGGCTGGATGCCGTGACTTGAAAATTATACGGATTACACGCAAAAATTCGGATTTTCAGGCTTACTACAGGAACAAGCTGGACTTTGATGAACAGACGATGCACGAGTCTTACATCAACGTCGGCGTGCTGCTCTGCAACATCCGCGAGTGGAAAAAGTGCGAGGTTGGGAAGAAGCTGGTGCAAACAGCTTTGAATGTACCTGAAGGAGGTTGGAGATTCCCGGAGCAAGATGTCCTGAATCGGGTGTGCCACGGGCATATCTTTTTCCTGGATCAAGCTTGGGATACCTATCCGTTGGACAACGAAGTCGTGGAATGTGCTCCGGCAGATGCTGAGGCATGGAAGAAGGCTTGTGAAAAGCCCCGAATCATTCATTACGTCAATGGGGCAGGACTGTCCAAACCATGGATCAATCCCGGCACCCCTATGGGAGAGAGGTGGTGGAGTTACGCACGCAAGTTGCCGTACTATGAGGAGCTCCTTTACACCAACATTTGTGCCATCATTCGTGGAGAAATGAATAAGAAAATCACCGAACAAGCAAACAGAATAACGGAGCTTGAAAAGGCTCTCACGGAGTTAGGAACATCCCAGACCGAACAAAAGAACTAATGACCGAAGAACGCGAACACTACATCGATCTGGTGCGCGGCATTTGCGCCGTGAGCATCGTTTTTATTCATACATGTTTTTTTAGTGGCGCTGCGTATGTACCCATGCCGATGCGTTCTATCTCGTTGCTGTTGGATGTGCCGGCGTTTTTCTTCATCGCGGGTATGACGAGGGCATACATTCAGAAGGACACTATTCTGACCCAGCTTTTCAAGCTTTCGACGGTTTTTGTGCTCTTGGGGCTCCTATGTAATCTAATCGATGGAGGGGTCACGTGGGCATC
>CANQSS010000141.1 GCA_947626545.1 uncultured Akkermansia sp.
AAGGTTAGGAAACCGCCGTATGCCATAAAAGGCACGTACGGTGGTGTGAGAGGGGGCGAAAGCCCCCTACTCGATTTTGTAGGGATTACGAGAAAATCAACCAGGGAGACGGAAGAATCGATGAGCATTGCGCGAGGTGATGCGCGCGATTTCAGAGAGAGAGACGCCGCGCAACTCTGCCAATTTCTCTGCCACATAACGCACTCGCCCGGGTATGTTCAACTCGCCTCGGTGAGGCTCCGGAGAGAGGTAGGGGGAATCTGTCTCCACCATGAAACGATCCTCCGGACACCACGCCGCTACAGCCTGGACTGCCTCGGTCTTCTTAAATGTGATGAGACCGGTGAAAGATATCATGCCATTCAGCTGCTCAAAAACACGCTCTGCTTGACGCTGTGAACCAATGAAGCAGTGGAAAACCGGGCGCACCGAGGGAAACTGCCGGGCAATGGAAAAGGCATCCTCAAAGCACGCATCGCCAGCTCCAACTTTGTCACGCGTATGCAGAGAAATATTGAGTTGCAGCTCGCGCGCCAACTCAAAATGACGTTCCAGAAAATTACGTTGACGCGCACGATAGGCGTCCTCCTCCCATCCTTCCGGCGCATCCCAGTAATAATCCAACCCCGCCTCACCAATAGCGGCAAGCGGATTTTCGCGGCAGAGCTCTTTCATTCGTTCCCATTGCTCTTCATCCACCTCTGTGCAATCTGATGGATGCACCGCAAGACAGGCCGACACAAAGTCCGGCATTTCTCGCGTCAACGCCAGTGTGGCGTCCCAATCTTTCGGATGAGTACCCTGAGAGATGCAATGCGAAAGCCCCAGCGCCCTGCTCTGCTCGCGCACTTCTGTCCCGCTCACGTAACGCTTCGATGCCAAGTGGCAATGCGTATCGATCAGTTCTTCCATCGCCTCGTCTGCCATGAGGAAACAGTACCAAAAATCAGCGATTTGTCAATCCCCATTCGACCTCGTATAGGTCTGTCCCACACGTGTCCCAATAAAATTTTCGCATGTCCATTCAACCCATTCCTCATGCGTTTCCAACAGATAAAGGAAGTAAGCCCGACAAGATGTCAAACCATTGACGATTCGGCATAGCAGTGAACCCGGCATAGCGTAACAGCAGATGCTTTCCTCCTATTAACGCATCATCATTTCAAGAATTCCGCTATGCACCAGCTCGGCAATCTCGCGCGTAGCGCGCTAGCATTCAAATCGTAAATCGTAAATCGTAAATCGTAAATAACCAACGGCTTGTGCTGCACAACGTGCCGTTTGCTACCTATTGGGGGTGCTTTTTCTTGGGACGGATGTGTGTCTGTCCAAAAAAAGGCGGGAACCGAAGCTCCCGCCTTTGATATCATGAAAAGACGAAATTATTTCTCAGACAAAGACCCGATGCCGGGAAGAACTTTGCCCTCGAGCAACTCGAGAGAGGCTCCTCCACCGGTGGAACAGAAGGAGAGCTTGTCCGATACCTTAAACTTCTTGGCAGCGGTCACAGAATCGCCACCGCCAACGATGGAGATGCAGTCAGAAGCCGCGAGACACTCGGCAATGGCTTTCGTGCCGGCAGAGAAGGAATCCATCTCGAAGACACCAAGCGGCCCGTTCCAAAGAACGGTCTTGGCTCCTTTGAGAATCGTGCAGAACTCATCGATCGCCTTGTCGCCGATGTCGATGCCCATACCGCCCGGAGGAACGACGCCTCCCTCAGCAAATGGTTTAGAGACGTGAGTCTCCGCGCCCTCCTCAAACTTGAAGGTGTAGCGCACATCTGCGGGAAGAACAAAGCGCACGCCCTTGGCTGCGGCATCTGCAAGAATTTGACGGGCGAGATCAAGCTTGTCCTCCTCAATCTTGGAGTTGCCTACGTCGTGCCCCTGAGCCGCAAGAAATGTGTTGGCCATAGCTCCGCCGATGAGGAAGGTCTGACTCTTCTCCATGAGCTTGGAGAGCACCTGAATTTTGTCAGAGACCTTGGCGCCGCCCATGATGACAACAAAGGGCTGGGCGGGATTCTCGAGCTTGCCTTCCAAGTACTCCAACTCATGCTCGATCAGGAAACCCATGGCGGATTTCTCGGCAAAATGGGTAACGCCCTCGGTAGAAGCGTGAGCGCGATGGGCAGAGCCAAAGGCATCATTTACATAAAGCTTGGCGGCCCCCAGCAAAGCTTTCGCAAAGTCCGGGTCGTTCTTCTTCTCCTTCTTGTCAAAACGCACGTTGTCCAGCAAGAGCACATCGCCGTCCTTCAACGCCGCGCGGGCAGCAGTGGCAGCCTCTCCAATGGTCTCCGGTACAAAGGCAACGGGTTTCCCAAGGTGCTTGGAAAGACACTCTGCCGCAGCCTTCAACGAAAACTCTGCCTGATACCCCGTGCCTTCCGGCCGTCCGAGGTGCGAGCAAAGCACGAGCCTCGCACCGTGCTCAAGCAAATAGTTAATGGTCGGCAGAGCCGCCACAATTCGTGCATCATTCGTGATGATACCATCTTTCATCGGCACGTTAAAGTCCACGCGCATGAGGACTTCCTTGCCGGCAACGTCGAGGTCACGTACAGTCAGTTTTGCCATAATGTTGGTTGGTGTTGGTTGTGAAAATGCATCTCGCTTGCGCGCATTATAGGTCATTTGTGAAAAAAGTCAATAGCGTACAACATGCACTTACCACTGTACCCACACGTGTCCCAAGAAAATAATGAGGGAGGGTAAGAGAAGACAAAAAAAGGAAGGTTGATTTGTTTCCTCAGAA
>CANQSS010000142.1 GCA_947626545.1 uncultured Akkermansia sp.
TATCGCTTTTAAAAAGAGATAGACACCCCAAGGCGGCGTTCCGCCGCCTATGTACGAGGTACGACGGTGGCGCCCAGAGGCGCCTATGTACGATGTACGAGGTACGAAGTACGATTTGAAAAATTCCCGCGCTTGCGCGCGAATGTGGCAGAGCCTACACGGAAGCTGAATCGTGAAAGCGACGTACAGGCGTAGTTAGAAAGCGACGAGTGTGGCGCCTAGAGGCGCCTATGTACGATGTACAACACGCACGACGGCCCCGTTGAGGGCGCACGCGCAGCGGGCGGCGGTGGCAGACAAGGTCTGCCCATGTACGAGGTACGAGGTACGATGTACGATTTAGATTATAGCGCGCGTTGCGCGGGAATTTGGCAGAGCAAATGCGGACGCGCGTTGATGAAGCTGTGCGCGGAGTGTGGCGTCGCTTTCGTGGTTGCCTCTGCTGTTGGATTGTGGTACAATCCCCCCGCCGGTTCTGCAAAAGCCGGCAAAATAATATGAAAAAAACAGTAATGTACACGCTGGACACAAGCCCCCTGCTTGTGGAATGGGTTATAGAGTCGCTGTTCCTTATTTGCCAGCTGCTGTTATGAATCAGCCTCCCGCCCTGCCTCTGCAAAGAGGCAGGAGTCGGGGCTGATTTTTTTGTTGACATTCGCATCTCTTCGTGTTCTAATGGTTGCCAACAGGAATACTGTTTTATTCATGTTTCCTACCCGCCGGGGCGTTGCAGCGCTTAACTCGGCGGGTAGGTTTTTATATTGTGCGATGTGGGGAGTGAGCGCGCTTTGCGCGGGGAGAGCGGACCGGGGCAAACGCATTAGGAAATGCGTTTGCCTATGTACGAAGTACGACGGTGGCGCTTGGCAGCGCCTATGTACGATGTACGAAGTACGATTTGAAAAATTCCCGCGCTTGCGCGCGAATGTGGCAGAGCCTACACGGAAGCTGAATCGTGAAAGCGACGTACGGGCGTAGTTAGAAAGCGACGAGTGTGGCGCCTAGAGGCGCCTATGTACGATGTACAACACGCACGACGGCCCCAAGCAGCCGCAGGGCGGCTGCTCATTTACGACGTACGATGTACGATGTACGATTTGGGGAGTTCCCGCGCTTACGCGCGAGTTTGGCGGAACAGAAACGGGGGCGGAATTATGGAGCAACGTACGGACATAGTTAGAAAGCGACGGGAAGCGGTGGCAGACGGAGCCTGCCTATGTACGATGTATGATTTTCGATGTACAACACGCACGACGGCGGTAAGTGCGGATGGACAACGCGCATGCGTTGCCCGCAGGGCGAACCGGCAGGGTGGTGCCGGTGAGTCAATTTGGGGAATTCGCGCGCTTTGCGCGGGATTTGGCAGAGCAAGTGCGAACGGGATGTCGTGAAACCGTGCGCGGAGTGTAGCGTCGCTTTCGTGGTTGCCTCTCCTGTTGGATTGTGCTACAATCCGGCCGCGCCCGTCAGGGCGAGGTTCCGGCGGGTGTTTACAGTAATGAAAAAACCAACCAAACCCAAACTGACGGAGCTGGTGCTCTTCCTAGCGGAGAACGCCGAGCTGATCGAAAAGGCGATCTATTTGCTGTTCGTGATGCTCAATTAGCGAAGTCAGCCCCACCTCGGGAAACCGAGGTGGGGGATTTCGCGAAAAAGAATTTGACAAATAAGGGATAATTTGCTTCAATGCAGCCAGAGGGAAGGTTGGTTACCCCCTTTCATTATTGTAAGCCGCCCGCAGGAGACGTCCTGCGGGCGGATTTTTTACGTACGACGGTGGCGGCGAGAACGCCGCCTATGTACGAGGTACGACGGAGGCGCCTAGCGGCGCCTATGTACGAAGTACGATTTACGATGTACGATTGCGATTATAGCGCGCTTTGCGCGGGATTTGGCAGAGCAAGTGCGGACGGGATGTCGTGAAACCGTGCGCGGAGTGTGGCGTCTGACAGTTGCTATTTACAATGCGCTCTGAGGAATGCTGATCTTGTGGCATCAATGCGAGAGATAAGCATCTCATGCACCCGATTGAATGCTTCTTCCGCATTGAATGTGACCGTTGGCAGAACAATAGAGGGGATATCCGCGAGATAATCTGCATTTGCCAATTTCTCCTGCATTCCCGCTTCAAATTGTCGCTGTGTAGGAATCCTGCCGCATGATGCGTACATGTAGTGGCAAAAACATTCTACGAGGCGAGTCACGTCTATGTTGGCATGCGACAACGCATAATCTAAATCAAAGAGATCCCTTCCTTTCCTACGCTGATATAATGCACGCATCTTTGTACCCAGCAGCTCCTCCAATTCATACGTCAGAATCTCGCTGCTTCCGGTAAACCAACCATTGTGCACAGTGAAGGGAATGACGTGCCATGGCAACACATGAAAATGCTCCCGACCATTGACCTCCACCTTCAGTCGCATCTTTTCCACGGGAGCAATTTCAGATTCATACCTATACAGCAGAGCATTGCACATCCGTCCCAAGAAAAAGCACCCCCAATGGCAGTTCATAGCACATCATGAAGCATAAGCCGTTGGTTATTTACGATTTACGATCATTAGCATCCCATAACGTGGTCAATAAGACGACGTCATGCGCATAATAACGGGGTTTGGCGGGGGGATTTCTAAAAATAGGGTTTAGGAATTTTGCTCTTCAAG
>CANQSS010000143.1 GCA_947626545.1 uncultured Akkermansia sp.
TATGCGTAACTTAAATTAAGAAATTTTTATGTGTTCTATTATATTGCGCGTGATTAAATATTTCTTATTCGCTTGTATTCTAGCATCGTGCTCAGAGGAACTTGATGTCAAGTTTAATCAGTTAGAGGATAAATTTTCATTTGATCTTAGATATATTAGCATTGAATACGCTCGGCATCATATAGATCTTGGTGTGGTATACATAAAATTGAAAGAATGCCCGTGTGACCATTTTTGGCATTGTCTAGAAGATAAAGGCTGGGTTAGGAAAATCGATGGTAGCAAGATTTTATATTTAAGAGAAAGACATGTACTTGAATATCGAAAGGAAGAGAAAGTGATAATTATCAAACGACGTATGGGGAGCTGGAGGTAGAGGTAGTATCCCTATAGTCGGCTTCTCAGTGAGCGAATGGCAAGAGCAAAAGTAACGGGTGAAAGACAGATAGAGATGCTTAACCCCAGCCACAAAGCTAAGCATGACCTGCTTACCAAGATGAACTACATCCGCAACACGGACGGTGGTCTCGTGGTGCAGCGCAATTACACGTACGACAAGCTTGGTCGTCCTCTCACGCGGCAGACGCTCCGCAGTGGCGGCGCCATGAATGAGACGTTTGATTACAACGACCGCTCGGAAATCATCCATGCCACACGCACGGTGGGTGATTCTTTCGACTACGCCTACGACAACATCGGCAACCGCGTCACTGCGCAGGAGGTCAATTCCGGAGCGACCTCGGATGTCGCTTACGTCACCAACGATCTCAACCAGTACACGCAGATTGACACGAACAGCAGCGACTTCACGCCGGAGTACGATGCCGACGGCAACCAGACGCTTATCCAAACTGAAACAGGCATCTGGAGTGTCACCTACAATGTCCAGAACCGAGCCGTCAGATTTGAAAACGAAAGCAGCGGCACGGTGATCACCTGCGACTATGATTACCTGGGACGGCGCGTCTTTAAGAAAGTGGAGAAGGACGGTGTCGTCACCGCCCACGAGCGTTACCTCTACCGCGACTACCTGCAAATCGCGAGCCTCGACATGATGGAGGGACAGAATCAGGCGTTGATCAACGCGTACGTGTGGGATCCGACGCAGCCCGTCGCGACGTGTCCGCTTGCTATCTTCTACAAAGGTTCCGCCTACTACTACGGCTGGGACCTGACAAAGAACATCACGGAGATATTCTCACTGTCCGCACGTCTGCAAATCGACTATGTTTACACGCCGTTCGGACAAGTCCGCGAGAATGGAATTATCCAGCAAAGCGCCCGACGGCTGGCAGGGCGATTAGACAAAAGCGCAGCTTTTGCCCCGAAGGGGCGAGGCGCCGATGGGGCGGCGGTGAGTCAATCCGTTCAATGGAGCAGCGAGTATCACGACGCCGAGACAGGATTGGTTTACTATAATTACCGCTACTACAACCCGCGCGATGGTAGGTGGACGAGGAGAGACATAGAAGAGTTTTCTTCATTAGGAGCAATGTATGGTTATCTGTTTAATAGTCCAACCGGATTAATTGATCTTTTGGGACATAGAAGTCAAAATTCTGGAACTCCTCCGCGATATAATCCAGCTAACTGGAATGATGAAGATACAGGAGGTCGCTATCAATGGGCTAACAATTGTTACAGTTACGCATGCGATATACGTTACGATGGAAACAAGATAAATCCTTCTTTGCGGGATTATGATGGAGGCTATAGACCTCGCCCTGGTGAGGCGTCTGGGCAAGGAAGGAAAGTGAAGATGAATTGTGAAGATATCATGCGTCGAGCTACAGGAGATGGCTTGTATATACTACATGAAAAGTGTTGCAAAAGAGGGTATCATAAAGTAGCTTTAGTTGTAGGACCGGAAGATTTTCATTGGTACAGGCAGGATCAGGGCGGAATGTGGTCACATAAACCGGGAATAGATAAAGTGCGAAATACTGATGCATTAGGTCGTCCTATATCGAATCCAGAGAAAGCCGATTGGGGTTCTTTATATGACACCTTCTGTGGTTACATGTGTGCACCTGATTTTTAATTTTTCGTTAGATTTCGGTAACTTAAATATAAAGCCAGCAAGGATGAAGACATACATATTAGCGTTTACCCTTCTGGTGAGTAGTTTGGTAGCAGCATATGGAGATCAGGACACCATGTATACCCCAATAGAGAAAATAGATCTCCCTTACGGGTTTAAGATTGGAGGTGAAGTTAATTCGGACACTAGGATAGCTTTTTTATATGCAGGGAGCGGTGTATGTCTTGAATCGCTCGTAGTTTTAATTCGCACCGATGGTAAGTGGGAGGTACAACATTTTTTCGAAAGTATTTATATGAATCCAGGCGGGAGGGAGACTAATTTATACTTTTTCCGATATGACGCGGGTTGGTTTATTTTCTTTACCATGGACAAGTGTGAGAAATTGCGGGTTGAATGTCCTTCGTTGAGAGCGACTCCTCGGGAAGCAGCCATGGCGAAAGCGAGATTAGGTTGGAGGTGTATCTATGATTCTTGTGTAACTCTTCCGCGCCGAGAAGAGATAGGACGTCTTTTTTTGCAGGAGTCTGCGGATGCGGGATGCG
>CANQSS010000144.1 GCA_947626545.1 uncultured Akkermansia sp.
GACAAGGAATTTCGCTACCTTAGGACCGTTATAGTTACGGCCGCCGTTTACTGGGGCTTAAATTCAAAGCTTCGCTCTCCGCTTACCTCTCCTCTTAACCTTCCAGCACCGGGCAGGCGTCAGCCCATATACCTCACCTTCCGGTTTCGCATAGACCTGTGTTTTTGCTAAACAGTTGCTTGGGCCTCTTCTCTGCGGCCATATCTCTATGGCACCCCTTCTCCCGAAGTTACGGGGCCTTTTTGCCGAGTTCCTTAACAATGCTTCTCCCGCCGGCCTTAGGATTCTCTCCTCATCCACCTGTGTCGGTTTACGGTACGGGTAACATACAATCTATAGCGGCTTTTCCCGGCAGCCGGTCCGCCTGCTTCGCTACTTCTTTTCGCTCCGCTTCACGCCTTCGGCTTGCCGCACGGTTTTTCCTTTGCGGCGCCTCCTGCGCTTGCACCGGTTTTCCCTCTCCCGGCTCAGGCTTCCCTTCTGCGTCCCCACAGTTCTGTTGCATGTCAGTACAGGATTCTCCACCTGTTGTCCATCGACTACGCCTTTCGGCCTCGCCTTAGGTCCCGACTTCCCCAGGGCAGATCAGCTTTACCCTGGAAACCTTGGATATTCGGCCTGGAGGATTCCCACCTCCATCTCGCTACTCATTCCGGCATTCTCTCCTCCTGCCTGTCCACGCACCCTTCCGGTTACGCTTCTTCCTCGACAGGACTGCTCCCCTACCGATCGCTTCTCAGCGATCCCCGGGCTTCGGCGGTGTGTTTCAGCCCCGGACATTTTCGGCGCAGGACCTCTCGACCAGTGAGCTATTACGCACTCTTTGAATGTGTGGCTGCTTCTGAGCCAACATCCTGGTTGTCTTTGAAATCCCACATCCTTTCCCACTTAACACGCACTTTGGGGCCTTAGCTGGTGGTCTGGGCTCTTTCCCTTTTGGCCGCCCGACTTATCTCATGCGGCCTGACTCCCATGCATCATCTCTGCGGCATTCGGAGTTTGATAACTGTCGGTAAGCTTTGACGCCCCCTTGAGTATTCAGTGCTCTACCTCCGCCAGACTTGCATAAGGCTAGCCCTAAAGCTATTTCGGGGAGAACCAGCTATCTCCGGGTTCGATTGGAATTTCTCCGCTATCCACACCTCATCCCCACCCTTTTCAACGGATGTGGGTTCGGCCCTCCACTGCCTCTTACGGCAGCTTCAGCCTGGGCATGGATAGGTCACCCGGTTTCGGGTCTGCATCATCGGACTCCCCGCCCTATTCAGACTCGGTTTCCCTTCGGCTCCGCGCTTCCCCGCGCTTAACCTTGCCCGATCACGCAACTCGCCGGACCGTTCTACAAAAAGTACGCGGTCCTGCCTCTTCTCAGCAGTCCCACAGCTTGTAAACACAGGGTTTCAGGTTCTCTTTCACTCCCCTCCCGGGGTCCTTTTCACCTTTCCTTCACAGTACTTCTCCTCTATCGGTCACTAAGTAGTATTTAGCCTTGGGAGGTGGTCCTCCCTCCTTCCCGCAAGGTTCCTCGTGTCTCGCGGTACTCTGGATCTTGCCCACTCGCTTCTGCTTTCCGGGTACCAGGCTCTCACTGTCTCCGGCCGGCTTTTCCAAAACCGTTCCCCCTCTGCTTCCGCTTGCTTCCGGCAGTCCTTACCCCACCGTGCTTCGCACTGTGGTTTGGGCTCTTCCCATTTCGCTCGCCGCTACTTTGGGAATCGATGTTTCTTTCTCTTCCTCCGGGTACTTAGATGTTTCAGTTCCCCGGGTTCCCCGCGCATGCCTATCCCTTTTCGGTTTCACCATACGCTGGCTGGGGTTTGCCCAGCCGGGTTTCCCCATTCAGACATCGCCGGGTCGTCGGATATTTGCTCCTCGCCGGCGCTTTTCGCAGCTTATCACGTCTTTCTTCGGCTCTTAGTGCCAAGGCATCCACCCTGCGCTCTTTGTAGTTTAACCTACTGGTCTCTCTTCTCTCGATACATAGCGTTGTATCTTTCTTTTTTTCCTACATTTGACGCTCTTCCGAGCGGATCGCTCCACTCGGTGAAATTTGATGTCTTGTTTCCATTTGCTTTGTCCTATATACAGTTTTCAAGGTGCAGGCGCATCCTTCCGATGCCGCCGGGCGTTCCCTCTTTCGTAGGGTCCTTCCGGCAAATGGGCTTAAGTGGACTCGAACCACCGACCTCACGCTTATCAGGCGTGCGCTCTAACCTGCTGAGCTATAAGCCCAAAAATCAGGCAACCACCTGCTCTCCCATACCGTCTCCAGTATAGTACCATCGGCCGCTTACGTCTTAACCATCGTGTTCGGGATGGGAACGGGTGTGTCCCGTAAGCGCATCGTCACCTGAAACGGAGAAGGTGGGATTCGAACCCACGGCCCCTTTCGGAGTCACCGGTTTTCAAGACCGGCTCCTTAAACCACTCGGACACCTCTCCTGGCTTTCTTTTTTTCATTATTTTCATTATAAACTGGCCATTGCCAACACAATCATATGACAGCCCTTACTTCTTCCCCTTAGAAAGGAGGTGATCCAGCCGCACCTTCCGATACGGCTACCTTGTTACGACTTCACCCC
>CANQSS010000145.1 GCA_947626545.1 uncultured Akkermansia sp.
ATCTCTTTTAAAAAGAGATGATCAAGCGCTAAAGGCTGAATAGGAAGAAAATGCGATGCATTTTATGGACGAAGTACAACACGCACGACGGCCCCGTTGAGGGCGCACGCGCAGCGGGCGGTAAGTGCGTATGGACAGCGCGTATGCGCTGCCCGAAGGGGTGAAAACTGGCGACGGCTGTAAGCCAGTTTGGCCAAAAGCATTAGCTTTTGCCCCGTAGGGGTGAGGGGTCGTGGGGCGACTCCGAAGCAACCAGACCGATGGGGTGCCGGTGAGTCAACTTGCGACGCACGACGGAGGCAGACGGGGTCTGCCTATGTACGATTTACAACACGCACGACGGCCCCAAGCAGCTGCGAGGCAGCTGCTCATGTACGATGTTGGATGTACGATGTACGATTGCCGAATTCGCGCGCTTTGCGCGGGGAGAGCGGACAAAAAGTGTTGACTTGTTCGTTACCTTTGTTTAAATTCTCCCCGAGTAGTGTGTTTCTCAACACTTCTTTTTCTTACCCGCCGGGTGTTGCTGCACTTAACCGGCGGGCACTTTTTTATCCCGCGAGCCAGAGGCGAGCCTCTTCTCTAAATCGTCCATCGTAAATGGGCAAACGCATTAGGAAATGCGTTTGCCCCGTCATCCTCGTCTGTTTAGGTGATTCTTGGCTGTGTTTTCGATAGATTTGATGGCCTCGAGATAATCTTTCTCGACGGGGGAAAGGTGCTGTGCTTGGTACTTTCGGTATTCCTGTTTCGCTTTGTTGATGGCAGCTGCGTGGGAAATATGCCCTGAATCCGTCAGCAAAGCATTCCCCGTCGATGCGAGGACTTTATCCAAATGCTCCACGAAATCGCTCATGTGCATCGGTCTGTGGCGCATAGCCTGCACTTCGGCAAAGTCAAAATAACCGGCAACCATCCTGTTGAGTATCTTCAGTTCGTCTTCTGTCAGATAGTTTTTTGCTATCACGACGTCCTTCATGGTCGGAAAATCTCCGCTGAATGTCGTCAGTCCCATGAAAGCTTTTTCAGCATCCGCCCGCTCATAGATCACCTCCGCAGCCGTGTGCCCATGTGTCGCGTAGTGCAATTTGTTTTGCACCATCTTGAAGAAGGCAACCGATTCCGCGCTCTTGGGGTCATAATCCACACTGGTCGCGTAGAGATCGAGCACTTGGCGGTACATCACTTTCTCGGATGAGCGTATATCCCGGATGCGCTCCAGAAGCTCCCTCCAGTAGTTGCCGCCCCCTAATTCTTTCAGCCTTGCATCGTCCATTGCAAAGCCCTTGATAATGTACTCCTTCAACCTCTCCGTGGCCCAACGGCGGAAATGTGTAGCCACCTTGCTTCTCACTCGGTAGCCCAAGGAGATAATCATGTCGAGATTGTAGTGCGACACATTGTAGTTCTTACCATCGGCGGCAGTTGTTCGGAATTTCCGAACAACTGACTCCTCGCTCAATTCTCCCTCCTCAAAGATGTTCTTAATATGTTCACTGACAGATGATTTGCTCGTCTGGTACAGTTCGCAGAGCTGCGCTTGGGTCAGCCATACCGTCTCATCCACAAAACGCACATCAATCCTCGTGTCTCCCCCATCCGCTTGGTAAATGACAATTTCCCCTTGCGGTTTATCTAAATTGAACTCTTCTTTCATCATGGCGACTTGTTCGAATTGCTGATGCGGCGCGTCCCCCGCTTCCTCCATTTGACATAGGGAATATACTCCTCAGCACAAGGCATGGCAAGCCCTAACAGGGCAAACGCATTAGAAAATGCGTTTGCCTATGTACGATGTACGATTGCCGAATTCGCGCGCTTTGCGCGGGGCAGCAGAGCAAGTGCGAACGCGCGTTGATGAAGCTGTGCACGGGATTGACTCAGGCGTGAAAAACGGGTAGAATGCGTCCGCGCCCGTCAGGGCGAGGTTCCGGCGGGTGTTTACAGTAATGAAAAAACCAACCAAACCCAAACTGACGGAGCTGGTGCTCTTCCTAGCGGAGAACGCCGAGCTGATCGAAAAGGCGATCTATTTGCTGTTCGTGATGCTCAATTAGCGAAGTCAGCCCCACCTCGGGAAACCGAGGTGGGGGATTTCGCGAAAAAGAATTTGACAAATAAGGGATAATTTGCTTCAATGCAGCCAGAGGGAAGGTTGGTTACCCCCTTTCATTATTGTAAGCCGCCCGCAGGAGACGTCCTGCGGGCGGATTTTTGTACGTCAGGCATGACATGTAGCTGGGGTGAAAGTCCCCAAGAGCCGCTGACAGGGCGGAATCAAATAGCCAAAGGCAACTGCGTCACAGTAATGTGGGGTGGGGAGGAAGCCGGAGGCGAATCACAGACAGGATGAACAAGAACCGGATAGAAGGCCAAAGCGCACGAGGTGAGGCAGCAATGGATGCTTACGCCCAATACTCTGTCAAGAGTGCGCATGGTAAATCCGGCCTGCACTGTGAGAAAGCTGCAAGTCTTATCCTGAGAGGCCCGACTAAAGCGCGAAAGCGCTGCGGAGCAAACCGTCTGTCGGGAGTCAGCAGAGGTCAT
>CANQSS010000146.1 GCA_947626545.1 uncultured Akkermansia sp.
ATCATGCCATTTTTGCTATCAAATGTGTAACCTATGTTTTGAAACTTTTCTGTTACCTATGTCATGAGACTGTACCGTTTCATGGTAAGAAATTATCTTTTTAGATAACGAGCTCATACTAGCATTTTTAAAAAGAGATGCAAGAAAAATCATGACCATTCCCTTTGTCTTCACACGTGTCCCAATAAAATTTTCCTCCGGATTCATAAACCGTCTCCCATGCGATTTCTATGAAAGAATGAAAGTAAGTCTTTGAGTCTAGCTTTGCATAACACCCTCCCCTTTCCTACTACCTCAGCATCGATGGGGCGGTGCTGAGTCAACGTAAATCCAATCGTAAATAGACGGCGGAACGCTGCCCTGGAGGGTATTTTTTTCTTGGAACGGATGTGTCCATAATAAAGTTCGCAGGCATGACCGCAATGCCTCAAGAATAACATTCACCAAGGAGAAGTCCAAACCCTCGGAAGAGAAAATACTACAACCTTGATGCCTCAGAAATGAAACGATAAAATGAGACGCATATCACTTAAAATAAGCAAATAAGTAAGAAGAAGGTGACTTTTTTGTATGCAGAGAGCTAAGGTTAACATGAGAACCCGAAAAATCTGAAGAGCTGCCCCTGCTTCCTTCCTGTTACCAACCGAATCAGCTCCCCGGCTCGCAGCGGCTTGGCACGCGTCAACTCCGACTCCTTTTTTCAGATAAACGGAAAGCTCCTCAGCGTGTTCAAGACCGGGCTTTACACCGGCACGCGAAGAGCCTCCTGCCGTATTGTACCGGATGTGCGGGGAGAGTCAAGAATTGAAAGGAAGGTCGCAGAGCAAACGCATTTGAAACACAAATAAGTCTCTTACCTGCATCTCTAAAAAGAATTTGGCTTTTTGATGCGCTCGTCATGGAATGGGTGTCGGCATTTCTTGACAATCAGGCTGTTTTTCGTTAGGATTCAAATTAGAAAGAACGTTTCGGATGAATAAGCAGCAATTAGCAGCAAAGATATGGGACGCAGCAAATAAGATGCGCTCTAAGATTGAGGCGAACGAGTACAAGGATTATATCCTCGGCTTCATATTTTATCGCTATCTTTCGGAAGGAGAGGAGCGTTTCTTGCTGGAACAGGGTTATCCCAAGGAAAAATGGGAGGAGATTGTCACGGCGGAGAATGAGGATACAGCCAACCACGTGAAGGGAAGAATCGGCTATTATATCCCTTACAAGTATTTGTTTTCGACGTGGCGAGGGCAGGGGAGCGATTTTGATGTTTCCGCAGTCAACGTAGGACTTCAATCTTTTGCACGGAATATCAATCCGACGCATCAGGCTGTCTTTGACAAGATTTTTGACACTTTGGAACGCGGACTTCCCAAGTTGGGCGAGAACACTGCCGCGCAGACCAAAGCGGTCAAGAAACTGCTGGAGCTCATTGCGGATATCCCGATGGACGACAAGCAGGATTACGATGTGCTCGGCTACATTTACGAGTTCCTCATCAGTCAGTTTGCCGCCAACGCCGGTAAGAAGGCGGGAGAGTTCTATACGCCGCATGAGGTCTCTCTCCTCATGTCGGAGATCGTCGCTGATCATCTGAAAGACCGAAAGACGATCAACATATACGACTCAGCAAGCGGCTCGGGTTCGCTGCTCATCAATATCGGACGCGCGATGAGCAAGTATATTTCCCCGAACAAAATATCTTACTACGCGCAGGAGCTGAAGGAGAACACTTACAACCTGACGCGCATGAATCTCGTGATGCGCGGGATTGCTCCCAGCAACATCTCAACGCGCAACGCCGATACGTTGGAAGAAGATTGGCCAATGGAGACGAACGGCGTTTCCTCCCCTCTCCGTGTGGATGCCATTGTTTCCAACCCGCCGTACTCGCAGAATTGGGATCCGGCAAACAAGGAGACCGATCCCCGCTTCGCTGATTTCGGCATAGCTCCGAAGTCCAAGGCAGACTACGCTTTCCTGCTTCACGACCTCTACCACCTGAAGCACGACGGCGTCATGTGCATCGTGCTGCCGCACGGCGTGCTCTTCCGCGGCGGAGAAGAGGGCGCTATCCGTCGCAACCTTGTTGAGAAAGGACACATTCACGCCATCATCGGTCTGCCTGCCAATATCTTCTTCGGCACGGGCATCCCGACCATCATCATGGTGCTGCGGCGCAATCGCACGGAAAGCGATATTCTCATCGTGGATGCCTCCAAAGGCTTCGAGAAGGAGGGGAAAAACAACAAACTGCGCGCCTGCGATATCCGTCGGATCCGCGATGCCGTGACCGGTCGGCTCGACATCGACCGCTTTTCCCGCCGCGTGAGTTTACAGGAGATCCGCGCTAACGATTACAACCTGAATATTCCCCGCTACGTGGATTCCTCTGAACCTGAGGAGTCGTACGATATTTATGCCGCAATGTTCGGGGGCATTCCTCCCGCGGAGAAGGAATCCTTGAAGGCGGCGACGGACGGGTGGGAGCGGATGATTTCCGCCACATCCTGCGTTGTCACGGT